>NKIT01000002.1:60186-76184 GCA_002256185.1 Rhodobacteraceae bacterium PARR1
CTCTGGACGGTTTGGTGTGACCGCCGAATACCTGAACGCCTGCGAGGAATTGGAAATCAAGGTCGCGCAGGGTGCCAAGCCCGGCGAAGGCGGCCAGTTGCCGGGGATGAAGGTCACGGCGCTGATCGCGCGCCTGCGCCATTCCACCCCCGGCGTGACGCTGATTTCGCCCCCGCCGCACCATGACATCTATTCCATCGAAGACCTCGCGCAGTTGATCTATGACCTGAAACAGATCAACCCGCGCGCCAAGGTGACGGTGAAACTGGTGTCTTCCAGCGGTGTGGGCACGATTGCGGCGGGCGTGGCCAAGGCCAAGGCCGATGTCATCCTGATCTCGGGCCATAACGGCGGCACCGGCGCTTCGCCTGCGACCAGCATCAAATACGCGGGCCTGCCGTGGGAGATGGGCCTGACCGAGGCGCATCAAGTGCTGGCGATGAACAACCTGCGCGAACGCATCACCCTGCGGACGGATGGCGGGTTGCGCACGGGCCGCGATGTGGTGATGGCCGCAATGATGGGGGCCGAGGAATACGGCATCGGCACCGCCGCGCTGATCGCGATGGGCTGCATCATGGTGCGCCAGTGCCAGTCCAACACCTGCCCGGTCGGCGTCTGCACCCAGAACGAGGCGCTGCGCCAGAAGTTCACGGGATCGGCGGATAAGGTGGTGAACCTGATCACCTTCTACGCGCAGGAAGTGCGGGAAATCCTTGCCTCGATCGGGGCGCGGTCGATTGATGAAATCATCGGTCGGGCGGACCTGTTGACGCAGGTTTCGCGCGGGTCGGCGGCGCTGGATGATCTGGACCTGAACCCGCTTTTGATCACCGTCGATGGCGCGCAGAAGATCACTTATGATCGGTCCAAGCCGCGCAACCATGTGCCCGATACGCTGGATGCCGAAATCATCCGCGACGGCGCCCGCTTCTTTGAAGACGGTGAAAAGATGCAGCTGTCCTATGCCGTGCGTAACACGCTGCGGACCATCGGCACGCGGGCATCATCGCATATCGTCAAGAAGTTCGGCATGAAGAACAGCCTGCAACCGGACCATCTGACAGTGAAGCTGACCGGATCTTGCGGTCAATCGCTGGGCGCGTTCGCGGTGCAGGGCTTGAAGATCGAAGTGCAGGGCGACGCCAACGACTATGTCGGCAAGGGCCTGTCGGGCGGCATCATCACCGTGCGGCCGCTGATGTCATCCCCCTTGAAGGCCGAGGAGAACACCATCATCGGCAACACCGTGCTTTACGGTGCGACCGATGGGCATCTCTTCGCCTCCGGTCGCGCGGGTGAGCGATTTGCAGTGCGGAACTCTGGTGCCAAGGTCGTGGTCGAAGGCTGCGGGTCGAACGGTTGTGAATACATGACCGGCGGCGTGGCGGTGATCCTTGGCCGGATCGGTGCCAATTTCGGCGCGGGCATGACGGGCGGCATGGCCTATGTCTATGATCCGAAAGGCGTGGCCGAGGATTTCATGAACCTCGAGTCCATCCTGACCTGCGGCATCGGTCATGTGCATTGGGAAGCGCAACTGCGCGGCCTGATCGAACGCCATGTCGCCGAGACAGGGTCGCGCATCGGTGAGCGTATCCTTGCGGATTGGGAGGTTGAAAAGCGCAACTTCCTGCAAGTCTGCCCCAAGGAAATGCTGACCCGCCTGCCCCATCCCCTGAGTGATGAGGCGCAAAAAGTCCCGGCGGAGTGATCGTCGGAACGGAACCGGAAAAGGCTCCTGCGGGGGCCTTTTTCATGGGCGCTGATTAGGGGCGCAGTTTTTTCGGCAAGTCCTGTGACGTGTGCAACAACCCCACAATGCGGAGCATGTCGTCAGAGACAGTGTAGAAAGCGATATAGGGGAAGTTCGTCACGGGAATAGACCTAAGGTTTTGGATACCCAAGCCTGTCTCAAACCTCTGCGAGCCTGCGAGAGGGTGTTCCTTCAACAGGATCGCCATCGCGTCCCACGCCTCAATAAAGCGAAGCGCAATCTCGTCCCCTGCGGTTTCGGTGTAGTAATCTAGCGTTTCCAGAAAAGCGGATTCGGCTGCCGAGGAAACCGAGAACTGTCTCAACGACGCCCAGCCTCTAGCCGCGCACGCAGCCGCGCAGACATTTCCTCAAAGCTGATGCCCTCCCCCTCCATACCAAGCATCAGCCTGGCGCGAAGGGTTTCGATGTCTTTCTGTTGCTGGACCAAGTGGGTCATGTAATCCGACAGGGTCAAAAACCCCTCAGCCTCGGCGCGTGCCTTGGCCCAGAGTTCGGTTTCGTCCGGCAATTCGACGACATGTATGTTCATGACGAAAAGATAACCCGAATCTTTTGGGGCGCAAAGTCCCCACGCCTGCGGGCTTGACCCCCATGTGCGCATTGTGACTATGTCAGCGATATGACCGAAAAGCCCCCCACCAAAAGCCGCAAGAAGGCCGCGCCGGAAAAGGATGCGCCCGAAAAGGGCGCGCCTATACCGGACGCAAAGCCCGCGGCCGCACCGCGCCGGGGATGGAGGCGGGTCTGGTTCTGGACCAAGCGCGCCGCGCAAGGCGTTTTGGCCTTCTATGCAGCCTTGATCCTGCTTTACAGTTTCCTGCCGGTGCCGACCAATATCTACATCCTGTCGGAAAGCCTCCGCTTGGGTGGGGTGGAAAAGGACTGGGTCAGCTTTGACGACATCGCCCCGGAAATGGCGCGCTCTGCCGTTGCGGCAGAAGATGCGAATTTCTGCCTGCATTGGGGTTTTGACATGGCCGCCATCCGCGAGGCGGTGAGCGAAGGGTCGAACCGGGGCGCGTCTACCATCACCCAGCAGATGGTCAAGAACGTATTCCTTTGGCATGACCGAAACTGGGTGCGAAAGGCTGCCGAGGCGCTGTTGACCCCGGTGATTGAACTGGTCTGGTCCAAGCGCCGTATCCTTGAGGTCTACCTCAACGTCGCCGAATTCGATGATGGCGTGTTCGGTGTCGAAGCGGCAGCGCGGCATCACTTCGGCGTCCCGGCCCGCGACCTGTCACCGACCCAAGCCGCGCGACTTGCGGCGGTTTTGCCAGACCCCAAGGGCCGGTCTGCCAGTGAGCCGTCGGAATTCGTGCGCCGCCGCACGCGGCAAATCATCAGCGGGGCGGACACCATCCTTGCGGATGGGCGGTCGGCCTGTTTTGATGAATGACCCGGAACGGGATTGAAATCGCCGCCCGCGCGGGGCAATGAACGGTGAACGCATGGACCGGATGACCGCCACATGATCCGCCTTTACCACTTCCCGCTCTCACCATACTGCCGCAAGGTGCGGTTGACGCTTGCCGAAAAGCGCCTTGAGGTCGAGTTGGTCGAAGAACGCTACTGGGATCCCAGCCCCGATTTCCTGCGCCGGAATCCGGCAGGCAAGGTGCCGGTGCTAAAGGTGGAAAATCGGGTGATGTCGGAAAGTCAGGCCATCTGCGAATGGCTTGAAGAAACCGTGCCGCAACCGCCGCTGATGCCGCGCGACCCCGATCAGCGCTATGAGGTGCGTCGGCTTTGTGCGTGGTTCGATGACAAGTTCCATGCCGATGTCACCTCGAAGCTGCTGTATGAGCGGGTGAACAAGAAGGTGATGGGTCAGGGCTATCCGGACAGCAAGGCGGTCAAGCAGGGTGCCGCACGGATCAAGTATCACCTCGATTACATGACCTGGCTTTTGGACCAGCGGCGCTGGCTGGCGGGGGATCAGATGACGCTGGCCGATTTCACGGCTGCGGCGCATCTGTCCTGCCTTGATTACATCAGCGATGTCGATTGGCACCGGTCGGCCACGGTCAAGGATTGGTACGCCAAGATCAAATCGCGCCCGTCCTTTCGTACCCTGCTGGCTGATCAGGTGCCGGGCTTCCCGCCACCCGCGCATTATGCCGATCTGGATTTCTGAACGGCTGGCGTTGCCGGGGGGCTGTCTGCCCCCCACGGCCTTCGGCCTCCCCCCGAGGATATTTGAGGACAGAAAATGTCCGCGACGTTGAAGGCAGCCCTGCACGCGCAAGCGCTGGCCGAGGGGTTTTCGGCCATGGGCATCTGCGCCCCGGATGCCACACCCGATACAGCGGGGCGCTTGGCCGGATGGCTGGCAGCGGGGCATCATGGCCAGATGGAGTGGATGGCGGATCGGGTGGCGTGGCGCGGATCAGCGGCGGCGCTTTGGCCTGCAGCGCGGTCGGTGATCATGCTGGCGGAGGTCTATACGCCTGAGTCTGACCCGCGCGACGTGTTGGGCATGCCGGACCGCGCGGCGGTGTCGGTCTATGCCCAAGGCAAGGATTACCACGATCTGGTCAAGCGGCGGCTGAAACGGTTGGGCCGCTGGTTGATCGACGCGGCTGCGAAGATGGGAGAGGCCGCAGAGATCAAGGTCTTTGTCGACACCGCCCCGGTGATGGAAAAGCCCTTGGCACAGGCGGCGGGGTTGGGCTGGCAGGGCAAGCACACCAATCTGCTGTCGCGCGATTTGGGGAACTGGTTTTTCCTTGGTGCGATCTTCACCACGCTGGACTTGCCCAAAGACGCGCCAGAGGTCAGCCATTGTGGCAGTTGCACCGCCTGTCTGACGGCCTGCCCGACAGATGCTTTTCCCGCGCCTTACCGATTGGACGCGCGGCGGTGCATTTCCTATCTGACCATCGAACACAAAGGCCCGGTGGAGCCAGAGTTGCGCGCGCTGATGGGCAACCGGATCTATGGCTGCGACGATTGCCTTGCCGCCTGCCCGTGGAACAAGTTCGCCGCCGCCGCGCGCGACATCGGCTATCACCCGCGCGTGGGGGCACCGGAACTGGCAGAGCTTGCCGCGCTGGACGATGCCGGGTTTCGCGCGCGGTTTGCGGGAAGCCCGATCAAGCGCATCGGGCGGGATCGGTTCGTGCGCAATGTCCTGTATGCGATGGGAAATTCGGGTTTGCCTGCGTTGAGCGAGGTGGCAATGCGGTTGACTGCTGACCCGGACCCCACCGTTGCAGAAGCGGCGGCTTGGGCAGTGTCGCGTCTGGGCGGTTGAGGCTTTGCCGCAGGCTGGTAAGCTGCGGCAAAACAGGGGGATTGGCGATGACAGGACGGCTGCACGGCAAGGTGGCGATCATTTCAGGCGGGGCGACGGGCTGTGGTGCTGCGGCATCGCGGCTTTTTGCGGCAGAGGGTGCGGCGGTGGGCATCATCGACCGCAACGCCACCGCCGGGCAGGCGCTGGCGGATGAATTGGCCGCCGCAGGCTATCGTGCCAGCTTTGCCGCTGCGGATGTGTCGAAGAAGGATCAGGTTGAGGCGGCGGTCGCTGCCGTCTCTGCCGCCCTTGGCCCCGTCAATGTGCTGTTCAACCACGCGGGCACCATCGTCATCAAACCCTTCCTTGAGACCGAGGAAGAAGATTGGGATTTCCTGTTCGACGTCAATGTGAAGTCGATGTATCTGATGACCCGTGCCGTGCTGCCGCAGATGCTGGCGCAGGGGAAGGGGGCCATCGTCTGCACCTCTTCGATCTCGGCGGTCTATGCCACCACGATGGAGGTGCTGTATGACGCCACCAAGGGTGCCTGCCACATGTTCGCCCGCGCCATCGCGGTAGAGTTCCGCGAGCGTGGCATCCGCTGCAACGCGGTCTGCCCCGGTTTCATCGACACGCCCCATGGCCAGCGTGAGGTGAAGGAATTGACCGCGCATGGCGTCGATGTGTCCGATGCTGCGATCAAGGCGGCGCAGGGGCGGTTCGGCCAGCCCGAAGATATTGCGCGGGCGGCGTTGTTTCTGGCCTCGGATGAGGCGGATTTCATCACCGGCACGCAGTTGTTCGTGGACGGCGGCTTCAGCGCGGTGTGATCCGGGAACCATGCCGCGCGATCGGCGTTTCCCGGCCCTGACAGAACTGGGGGGCAATCATGCAGAAACATCCAACAGATCGGCAGCCTACCAGCGAAGGCGGGCGAGTGCGGGCCTTTTTGGCGCTGTCACGCAAAAAGCGCGAAACATTCCACCGCCGCGAATCCCCGACCGGGGCGCGGCGGTTGATCGAATTCATGCGGATTGCGCGGGGTCGCACCGTTTAATTGATCCGGACTGGTCAGGGTTCCAGACCGATCAGGCCCGCAACCCGTCCATCACGCGCACCAAAGCCTCGCTTATGCCGGGTTCGGACAGGGCATGTCCGGCCATGTTGATCAGCCGCAGGTCACAAGCCGCCCAACCATGCGCCAGTTTCCATGCCGAAATCGGCGGACACACCATGTCATAGCGCCCTTGCACGATGGTGCAGGGGATATGCGCGATCTTTCCCCGGTTTTCCAGGATCCAGCCATCCGAATGCAGGAACCCTGCGTTCTGGAAATAGTGGTTCTCAAGCCGCGAAAAGGCGCGGGCGTAGTCTGACGGGCTTTCCCCCATCGGGCCGTCATTGTGGATCGAGGCGAGCGCATTTTCCCAATTTGCCCAGAGACGGGCATACCGGGTCTCCTCCATCAGGTTGCCGCAGAACAGGCGGCGGTGATAGGCGGCGATCAGATTGTCACGCTCCGCCTCAGGGATGGGTTGGACGAAGCGGTGCCAATGGTCAGGGAAAAACGCCCCTGCGCCGCCGCCATAGAACCAGTCGAGTTCCGCCTTGGTCATCAGGAAGACGCCGCGCAGGATCAGCCGTGCCACGCGGTCGGGGTGGGTGATGGCGTAGATCAGGGCAAGTGTGGCCCCCCAAGAGCCGCCAAAGGCGATCCATTGGTCGATGCCCAAGGTGCGGCGGATCGTCTCGATATCCTCAACCAGATGCCACGTCGTGTTGTCGGTGACGGAAGCATGTGGCCGGGACCGCCCACAACCGCGCTGGTCAAACAGCACGATGCGGTAAACTGCCGGGTCAAAATAGCGCCGCATTGCGGGGCTGCACCCGCCGCCGGGGCCGCCATGCAGCACGATAACGGGGATTCCCGCAGGATTCCCGCATTGTTCCACGTAGATCCGGTGGTTTGCGCCAGCCTCACCCCCGCCAGCCTGCCCGCTACCGGTTACAGGTCCAACATCAATCACGCGCTGATCGAACGGGTCGATCGGCGGGTAAAGGTATTCGACTGCGCGTTTTTGGCCTGATCTTGTTTCCATCACTGCCCTATATAACCCGAAACTCCCTGCCGCCAAAGGCAAACGGAAGGAATCTGACTCCATGACTGCCCAGACCACCGTTGATCCCGCCGAAGTTGCCAAGTTCGAGGCGATGGCCGCCGAATGGTGGGACCCGAATGGCAAGTTCAAACCGCTGCATATGCTGAACCCCTGCCGTCTGGATTACATCACCAACCAGATCGCGGCAGAATTTGACCGGGATTTGACGCAAGCCTTGCCGTTCGCAGGGTTGCGGCTGTTGGACATCGGCTGTGGCGGCGGGCTGTTGTCTGAACCCATGGCGCGACTTGGGGCGGATGTGGTGGGGGCCGATGCCGCGCCGCGCAACATCCCCGTGGCAAGGCTGCACGCTGAACAGTCGGGGCTTGCCATCGACTACCGCCACACCACCGCCGAGGATATGGCGGCGGCGGGCGAACGCTTTGACGTCGTCCTGAACATGGAGGTGGTAGAGCATGTGTCGGACCCGCTGGCCTATCTGACCGCCTGCCAGACCCTGCTGAAACCCGGCGGGCTGATGATCTGTTCCACACTGAACCGCAATCCGAAGTCTTTCCTGATGGCGATCATCGGGGCTGAACATGTGATGCGCTGGCTGCCCAAGGGCACGCATGACTGGAAGAAATTCATCACCCCGGATGAGCTTTACGATCTGATCCGGCAAGCGGGCCTTGATCCGGTGGACCGCAAGGGGATGGTGTTCAACCCGGTATCGTGGCGGTGGAGCCTGTCGGCGCGTGACCTGTCGGTGAATTATGTGACGGCGAGTGTGAAGCGGTAGGGATCACGCATCCCGCCGCGCGTAGCGTTGCGACAGCACCGCCAGCACGGTGAGCTGGATCAGGTGAAACAGCATCAGGGGCAGCACCGTCAGCGCCAGCTCCTTGGCCGGGAACAGGATGCCCGCCATCGGCAATCCGGTGGCAAGGCTTTTGGTGGACCCGCAGTACAGCAGCGCCAGACGGTCGGGCAGGGGCATTCCGGCCAGACGCCCGGCCAGCGCGGTGATCCCCATCACCACGGCCAGCAGCGCGGCACAAAGCGCGATCACCGCCGCTATCGCGCCCCATGACAAGAGGTGCCAGATGCCCCCCACCACGCCTGCCGAAAACGCCGCATAGACAATCAGCAGGATCGACCCGCGGTCCACGATCATCAGGGGCAGTTTATGTCGGTTCAGAAACCCGGCCAGCAGCGGGCGGCAAAGCTGGCCAAGGACGAAGGGGATCAGGATTTGCTGGGTGATTTTCCAGATGGCCCCTGCGGCAACGCCTTCGCCTTGGGTCGCGTGAAGCAACACAGCCAGCAGCAGCGGCGATACCACCACCCCGATCAGGTTCGAGAGTGACGCCGCACACAGCGCCCCCGCGACATTCCCGCCCGAGACCGAGGTAAAGGCGATAGAGCTTTGCACCGTCGATGGCAGGCAACCGATATACAGGAACCCCACGCCCACGGCAGCGGGCAGCGCCAGCGTGGCAAGGGGCTGCATCCCCTGCGCCAGCAGCGGAAACAGCGCAAAGGTGCAAAGCAGGACCCCCAGTTGCAGCTTCCAGTTCGTCAGCCCGGCCCAAGTGGCAGCCAAGGACAGTTTCGCGCCATAAAGAAAGAACAGCAGCGCCACGACCCAGAAGGTCACCTGCGACAGTCCCTGCGCGACCACCCCGCGTGCCGGAAACAGCGCCGCGAGCAGCACTGTCCCGAACAGGCACAGCATATAGCGGTCAATCCCGATGCGCCGCAGCGCGGACTCTAGCCCTGCCAAGTTCATTGCCTGCCCCGTTTTCTGCCCGACACTCTCAATACCCGGCGGCCATACCATCTTTGCGCGGGTCTGACCCGCCGGTCAGGGTGCCTCGGTCATGGTCGATCCAGATCGCCTGCCCACCGCCCAACGGCTCGGGTGCCTCAATCACGCGGTGGCCAAGGGCAGTCAGGCCCGCCACTGTCTCTGCGGGAATGCTGCGCTCTGCCTCAACCGCGCCATTGCGCCAGAACAGGCGGGGGGCATCCAGCGCCGCCTGCACGTCCATGCCATGATCCAGCAGGTTGGTCAGCAGATGCACATGCCCCACGGGCTGGTAATCGCCGCCCATCACGCCAAAGGGCATCACCGCCCGCCCGTCCCGCATCAGCATCCCCGGCATGATCGTGTGCAGCGGTCGCTTGCCGGGGGCCAGCGCGTTGGGATGCGCGGGGTCAAGCCGGAAGCTCGCCCCCCGGTTCTGAAAGATCACCCCGGTTTCGGGGCAGGCGATGGCCGCGCCAAAGGCATAGTAGGTGGAGTTGATGAAGCTGATCGCATTCCGGTCCGCATCGACGACCGAGATATAGACCGTGTCCGACATCGCCAGTTCCGGCATCGGCAGGTCGGTCATCGCGCGGTCCGCATGGATGCAGGCCCGCAGTTTGGCCGCATGGGCTGGGGACAGCAGCGCCGGAATCACCGGATCATGGGGCGACAGATCGCCCAGCCGGGTGTTGCGTTCGTGATAGGCCAGACGCGCGGCCTCGATCTCCAGATGCAGACGGGCGGTGCTGTCCGGGTCCAGCGCGGCCAGATCATCGCCCGCCAGAATGTTCAGCATCACCAGCGCGGTCATGCCCTGATTGTTCGGCGGCATCTGCACGACATCATACCCGCGATAGGGCGTTGAGACCGGGGTGACATAGTCGCAACGGGTGTTGGCGAAATCCTCTGTCGTATGCAGACCACCCAAGGACCGCAGCTTTGCCCCCATCGCCGCTGCTACTGGACCAGCATAAAACCCCTCCCGCCCGTGTTCGGCAATCGTCCGCAGCGTGCGGCCAAGCGCGGGTTGGCGGTGAACGTCACCCGCCTGCGGGGCCTTGCCCCCCGGCAGAAAGATCGCCGCCGTATCGGCATCGGCGCTTAGAAGATCGACTTCTTCCCGCCAATCCGACGCCACGCGGTCATGCACGACATAGCCCTGCTCGGCATAGGCGATGGCGGGGGCCAAAACCTCGGCCATCGTTTTGCGACCGTGATCGGCGAGCAGGCGCGCCCAGGCATCCACCGCCCCCGGCAGGGTGACGGAATGCACGCCCTGCGTTGGCACGCGGTCCAGACCCATGGCGCGATAGGCTGCGATATCGGCGGCCGCCGCAGACCGTCCCGATCCGTTCAGCGCAATGACTTGTGATGATCCGGCAGGAGCGTAAAGCACAAAGCAATCACCGCCGATGCCGGTGGATTGCGGCTCTACCACCGCCTGCACCGCAGCCGCCGTGATGGCGGCATCCACGGCATTTCCGCCCGCCTGCAACATCGCCACCGCCGCTTGTGTGGCCAAAGGGTGCGAGGTGGCGGCCATTCCGCCTGTCACCCGCACCGGCGACCGTCCGGGACGCTGGAAATCACGCATGTTTCGACTCTTTCCGAACGGGGCCGTGGCGGGCCGGAGAAGGGGATGAACCACCATCGGCAAGGAATGCCGTCCTGTCCATCCCCCCCAGTTCGACTTAGGGTCCGGCGTTGGGGACGGTCAGGGCCTGTGCCGCTTCAAGATGCTGTTGCAGGGTGGGCAGGGTTGCTTCGGCGAAGTCCTTCACAGCGCCTTCCTGCCCGTTGGTGGCGTAGTCCTGAAACAGCGCGACCGCCTCTTCATGCGCCTGAAGCTGCAATTGAACATAAGCGGCGTCAAAGTCGGTCGCGCTGTCCAGTTGCGTCAAAAGCGCGGCGTGGCGCGGGTCCAGCATCGCCGACGGGTCAGCCGCAGGGTCGGGGGCGGGCATGCCCGACACCTCGGCCAGACGCGCGGTTGCCGTATGGTGATCGGTCACCATCCGGGCGGCAAAGTCCCGCACCGCTTCTGTCTGGGCGCGCTGGGCGGCCTGTTCAGAGGATAGAATCTCCAGCAGGTTGGAACTGGTCGCCAGACGCACAAAGTCGGCGTCATTGGTCACAAGCGGGGGTGCGCCGCCTTGGTCAACCGCGGCCCCGTCGTTGGATGTGGTCTGCGCCAGCGCAGGGGCCACTGCCAGCATCAGCGCCAGCGCGGGGATCGTCAGAAGGAAGGTATGTTTCATGGCATCGCCTTTCGCGGAACGTGGTGGGACCGAAGCCCTCATCCCTGCCCGCGGTTCCGGCCATGACCCCGCCCCCGGCCAACCCCCGCCCAGTCGGAAGCGCGCGTTTGACAGTTGGCGTCACCCGGTGCCAACTGGATGCCCAGCCAAAAGGACCGCGCCATGACCATTGCCCGCAACACCATCTGCTTGTGGTACGAACGTGACGCCGAAGCGGCGGCGCGGTTCTATGCTGACACCTTTCCCGACAGCGCCGTGACAGGGGTGTTCCACGCTCCCGCCGATTTTCCATCGGGCAAGGCGGGGGATGTGCTGACGGTGAATTTCACCGTGATGGGTATCCCCTGCATGGGCCTGAACGGTGGACCCCACTTCCGCCAGTCCGAGGCGTTTTCGTTCCAGATCGCGACCGAGGATCAGGCAGAAACCGACCGCTACTGGAACGCCATCGTGGGCAATGGTGGGCAGGAAAGTGACTGCGGGTGGTGTAAGGATCGCTGGGGCCTGTCATGGCAGATCACCCCGCGCACCTTGATGGAAGCGCTGGCCGCAGGCGGGGACGAGGCACACCGTGCCTTTACCGCGATGATGACGATGCAAAAGATTGACGTCGCCGCGATTGATGTCGCGCGGCGGGGGTAATCACCGCTCGCGCAGCGCCTCTGACCCGCGATAAAGCGGCTTGGTCAGATAGGTCAGGATCGTTTTGCCGCCGGTGTGCAATTCGACCTCGGCCTGCATGCCGGGGCGGATTTGCAGGTCTTGCTGACGGTCGGTCAGTTGGGACAGGTCCACCCGCAGCGTGACCTTGTAATGCGGATCGCCATTCGGATCGCGGGACCGTTCGTCGGTAAAGGTATCCGCCGAGACGAAATCCACCTTGGCCTTCAGCGTGCCGTAGATGGTGTAATCATAGGCCGTCAGCTTGATCGTCGCATCCTGCCCTTCGCGGATGGATGCGATGTCTGAGGGTTTGACCTTTGCCTCGACGAACAGCGCCTCATCCAGCGGGATCAGTTGCAGGATTTCCTCACCCGGACGCACCACGCCGCCGATGGTAGTGATGGAAACCTTGTTCACCACCCCGCGCATCGGGGCCACCAGCACCGTCCGCGCCAGTTGATCGGCCGAGAGTTTCAGCTTTTGCCGCAGCGCTGCCAAGTCGGCTTGGGTCTTGGAATAGGTGTCGGCGCGTTCCAGATCGGTGGTGGTCAGCACATCGTTCAGCCGCGCCTCGGCGTCGTTCTTTTCCTTTTTGGCGCGGGTCAGTTCGATTTCGGGCGCAACGCCTTGGTCGAACATGTTCTGAACCATCTCATATTCCCGCGCGGCCTGGTTCAGCACCGCCTGCGTTCCGGCCTGTTTGCTGTCAAAGTCTGACAAGCGGGCAGTCAGAAGCGCCTGTTCCGACGCCACGATATCAGGGACCCGCGCGGCGAATTCGTCCGGCACCGTGAATTCCGTTGCGCCTGCCATCTCGGCCTCTAGCCGCAGACGGCGGATTTCGAGGGCGGCGATTTGATCCGACACCTCATCCATCACGGCCTGATATTGCGTGGCTTGCAGACGGGCGAGGGTCTGGCCTGCCTCAACCACATCGCCTTCACCGACGGCGAGTTCGGCCAAGATGCCGCCTTCAAGGTTCTGGATGATCTGCGGGCGGGATGAGGGCACGATCTGCCCCGGCGCGCGGACAATTTCTTCGACCCACGCGAAAGCCGCCCACAGAATGAACACCACCACCGTCAGCCCGATCAGCCATGTCGTCAGGCTTGGGCCGCGCATCCGCATATCGTCGGGGGCGTCAAAGGTGGTCATTTGCCTTGCGCCTTTTGCAGATGGGCCAGAACGGCATCGCGCGGGCCATCCACCGCCAGATGCCCGTTTTGCAGGATCAACGTGCGGGTGGTCAGTTGCAGGATCGGGATACGGTGGGTGGCGATAATGGCCGTGCGCCCATCGAGCCAGCCTTTCAGGCGGGAAACCAAAGTCGCCTCCAGCGTCTGGTCCAGCGCGGCGGTGGGTTCGTCGAGGATAACGACTGAGGGGTCTTGCAGCCACAGCCGCGCCCAGCCCATTGACTGACGCTGACCGACCGACAGGCCTTCGCCCATTTCCTTGATCTCATGATCCAAGCCCCGCGCGTTGGCGCGGACAAAGGCACCAAGGCCTGCGAAATCCAGCGCCTCAAGCAAGCGGTCGTCGTCGCGTTCCAACTGGGTCAGGTTCAGGTTGTCGCGCAGGGTGCCGGAAAACAGCCGCACCTCCTGGCCCAGATAGCCGATGCCCCGGCGCAGGTCGCGCGGGTGAATCTGGTTCAGGTCCACGTTGTCCATCAGAATGCGGCCAGCGGTGGGTTCATAGAGCCCCGCCAGCATCCGCAGCAGGGTGGATTTGCCAGACCCGTTGGTGCCCAGCACCGCCACATGCTGCCCCGGCAGGATCGACAGCGCGGGGATGTCCACTGTGGGGGCCGCCTGCGGGTCATAGCGGAATTCCAACTGCCGCAGGTCATAGGCGCCAGACAACCGCTCGCGCCGCAGATAGCTGCGCCCGGCCTCTTGCATCTGTTTCGCGCGGGCAACATTTTCCAAACCGTCCAGCGCCGCCTTCACATTGGCCCAGCGTGACATGGTGGCGGCAAGGCTGGACAAGGGGCCAAGTGTGCGCCCCGCCAGAATGCCGATGGCGATGATGGTGCCCACGGTGAATTGCCCGGCAAAGACCATGTAGCAGCCGATCATCACCGACAGGATATAGGTCGCCTGCTGCACCCCTGCGGCCCAAGTCGTCAGCCATGTCGTCAGCTTGCGCTGTTCCGATGTCTTGACCGCTGACAGCGTGGTCAGTTCCGTCCACAGCCGTTTGACCCGGTCTTCGCCGCGTTGGGTGGTCAGGGTTTCGTGGTCGAACACCGACTCATACAGCAGCTTTGCCGCCCGCGTGCTGGCCCCTTGGGTCTGTTCGGTCAGCGCCATCATGCGCTTTTGCATCAGGAAGCCGGGGACAACCATCAACAGCCCCCCGGCGATCATCACCCAGACAAGGTTCCCGCCGATCGAGGCGATCAGGAACAGGAAGATCAGGATGAACGGCAGGTCAGCCAAGGTGCCGATGGTCGAGGCGGTGAAGAACTCCCGCACCGACCCGAAATCGCGCAGGGCGTTGAAGATGGCGCTGGGTTTACGCTCCCCCGGTGCTGCCTTCATGCCGAGGATACGCTCCATCAGGCGGTTCTGCACATCCATCTCGATCCGCCGCCCGGTCATGTCCATCAGGGTCGAGCGTGCGATCCGCAGCGCAGCGTCAAGCGCGATGGCGATCAATGCGCCGATGGTCAGCACCCAAAGCGTGGGTTGTGATTGATGCGGGATCACCCGGTCATAGATTTGCAGCGAATACAGTGCGATGGCCGTGGCCAGAAGGTTTGCCACCAGTGACCCTGCGGCGACCTCAAGCATCTGGCGGCGGTAATGGCGGAATTCGCCCCAGAACCAATGCGGTTCCGCTGCGCCATCGGTGTGGCGATGCTCCACCTCTGAAAACGGCAGTTTGGCGGTCAGGGTGCGCCCGGTAAAGACCTGCGCGAATTCGGACCACGGCACCTCGGCCCGGTTATCGGGCAAGGTCTGGTCGTGGATTTCCGCCATGCCGTCGCGCTGCGCGAGCACCAGCACGATCTGGCCCGACGTCATCTCGGCCAGCCCCGGCCATTCGGGGCGCTTGGCTTGGCCCGTGTTGACGGTCAACCCGCAGGCGCGCAGGGCGTGGGCGACCTCTTCCAGACCCAGCCGTCCTTGGCCAGCGGCAAGTTGCAGATGGTCGAGCAGATCGGCAGGCGGAATGACGGTGCCCAAAAGCCCGGCATAGGTGGCGGCAAGCTCTGCCCGTGCGAGCGTGCGGTTGCGGTGACGCGGACGGCGCGGCGGTGGGGGCACATCAGGGGTGACGGTCAGCGTGGGGGCAGGTGATGCCGCTGTGCCAACCGAGATTGACAGCGGAACCGAGGGTGCAGCCGGTGCGGCGGCCGTGGGCAGGCGGATCCAGAAGCGGCTGCCACCGCCCGGGCGGGCGTCGACGTCGATGTCGCCATGCATCGCGGTGACCAGGCCGCGGCACAGGGCCAGGCCCAGGCCGGCGCCCTCGGCCGAACCCTGGCCGGCGTCCAGGCGTTCAAAGGCATCGAACAGGCGCAGGCGCTGTGTCGCGTCGATGCCCGGGCCATCGTCCTCGATGGTGATGCGCAGCCGTTCGCCCTCGCCCCGGACGTCAATCTGCACCGTGCCACCGGTGCGGTTGTACTTGATGGCATTGCCCAGCAGGTTGAGCAGCACCTGCTTGAGGCGCATGGGATCGGCCAGCACATGCGCACCGGCCTCGTGCAAGCGCGTCGGCAGCAGCCGGATCGAGCGTTCCTTGGCCAGCGGCTCCACCAGCGACAGGCACTCCTGCAACAGGGGGGGCAGATCGACCGGCACGGCATCGACGCGCACCCGGCCGGTCTCGACCACGGCCAGGTCGAGCACTTCGTTGATCAGCTTGAGCAGGTGCTTGGCGCCGCCCACGATCTCGGTCATCTGCACCTGCTGCTCGGGCACCAGGGGGTGCCGCTTGTCGGTGCTCAGCAGCTGGCTGAAGCCGAGGATGGCGTTGAGCGGTGTGCGCAACTCGTGCGACATGCTCGACAGGAACTGTGACTTGGCCTGGTTGGCGCGCTCGGCCTCGTTCTTGGCGGCCAGCACCGCGTCTTCGGCCGCCTTGCGGGCGGTGATGTCCATCGAGAAGGCGTAGATCTTGTGGCGCCCCTG
>NKIT01000161.1 GCA_002256185.1 Rhodobacteraceae bacterium PARR1
TGGTCTCGGCGCTGCGGGGGGAAGCCGGGGCCGCGGGGGTGGGGTTCAACAGCCCCTTGAGGATGTCCTTGCGTGCCATCTGCCCCCCTACCGGCCCCAGGCCTGTTGGATCAGCGCCGCAATCTCACCGTTGACGGCGTTCAGGCTTTCCATCGCGCGTTCATAGGTGGCGCGGGTGAAATCGCCCTTTTCCACCTCATAGAGCGTCTGTTTGGTCAGGCCCGCATCGGAAATGGCGGTGGATTTCAGCACGGTGTGGTTCAGCACATGATCGCCAAAGAGCGAGCGCATGAAGCTGACCATCTGATTTTGCGGCCCGTCACCGGGTTCGTAGCGGGTGACGACATAGCGCAGCCAGTCATAGGACATATCGCCCCCGGCATCGGCCACCACGCCCAAAAGGTTTGAGGTCATCAAAAGGAATTGGCACATCGACATGACGTCGAGCATCTGCGGATGCACCGTCACCAGAACTGCCGTCGCCGCCGAAAGTGCGCTCATGGTCAGGAACCCCAGTTGCGGGGGGCAGTCGATCACGACCACGTCGTAATCGGCCTCCACCTCGCTTAAGGCATCGGCAATCCTGGTGAAGAAAAGGTTACCGCCGCGTGCGGCCAGCGCGCGGGGGGTGTCGTGTTCAAACTCCATGAGTTCGAGGTTGCCGGGGATGATGTCCAGCCCGGTGAAATAGGTCTTCTGGATCACATGGCTAAGCGGGACCGGATCATCGTAGCGGATCGCATCATAGAGCGTGCCACCGTCCAAGAGGTCAAATTCCGGCTGGAAGCCGTGCAGCGCCGACAAGGAGGCCTGCGGGTCAAGGTCGATGGCCAGCACGCGGTAGCCGTCCAGCGCCAGCTTTTGCGCCAGATGCGCGGCGGTGGTGGTCTTGCCCGAGCCGCCCTTGAAGTTGATGACGGTGATGACTTGCAGGGGGTCACCCTCACGCCGGCCGGGCACATAGGTGCCGGGGGACTTGGCCCCCAGTTCCAGCATCTGCCGCAGCGCGCGGATGTCGTCCGAGGTGTAAAGCCTGCGCCCGCCGGGGCCGGTTTCGGGCTGGGGACCGCGCCCTTCGAGCGAAAGCTTGCGCAGGTAGGCATCCTTGACACCCAGAAGGGCGGCCACCTCACCACTGGAAAAACGGCGCAGTTCCTTGCGCGCATCCGGCGGGAACAATTGCGCGCGGTGCGCCATCAGGCGTTCCGACAGCTTGGCCGCATGGTCACCGACCAGACGGTCGATGCGTTCCTTGGTGTTCATTCTGCCCTCGCCCGTTTCTTTATGACTTAGCCGTTTGTTACGGCTATTGGCGAAAATATCACTGCTTGGCGTAAGTAGATGAAGCAGAATCGGGATTCGGGCAAGGACTTTCTAAAACTGGTGGGGCAGGGGGGAAAGGGCACCAGATGGGGGGTTGGGTGGCGTGTGTGGACTTTGGCCGTGGATTGGCATATATTGCCATTATTGCTTCGGAGCAGCGCCATGGCCACCAGAAACGTCGTTTTGACAGAGCCGCAGTCGCAGATGATCGACGATCTGGTCGCCGCCGGGCGATTTCAGAACGCGTCCGAGGCCTTGCGGGCCGGATTGCGCCTGCTGGAGCGTGAGGAAGCCGAACTTGGCGAACTGCGCGCGCGGCTGACGCGGGGACTGCAAGCGGCGCGTCAGGGTGATCTGGCACCGGGATCGGGTGAGGATGCCATCCGCCGCGCCTTTGCGAAAGCGTCGTCGGGCGGGGCCTGATGGCCAGACCATGGGTTCTGACGCGACAGGCCGAACTGGCACTTGCCGACATTGCGATCTGGACCGAGGAAACCTTTGGCACAGGTCAGGCGAGCGCCTATGCCGAGGACTTGATTGCCACCTGCACCGCCCTTGCCGAGGGAACCAGACCGTCGCGCAATTGCCGGGGCCTTGTGGCGGCGGATGTTCCCGAAGACCTGCGTTACGCCCGGATCGGCCAACATTTCGTCGTGTTTGTCCTTGGGCCAGAGCGGATGGTGGTGATCGACTTTCTGCATCAGCGCATGGACATTCCGGCGCGGTTGGCTGCCTTGGGTGATTGGGACCGTTAAGCCTTACCCCCCCAGCATATCCGCCGCCGGAGTGTCGGCGATGTCCACGTCGGCGTGATCCTTCCGGGCCTGCGCGTGCAGCAGGACGGCGCGGCATGCGAGGCGGTCCGGAAAGGCGCGCAGTCTTGACGCAGGACGGCGCAGGACTGATATTCAATCTAGCCAGACAGCTAGACAGGACATCCGCCATGTGGACCTTGCAGGACGCCAAGAACCGCTTCAGCGCCGTCGTCGATGCGGCCTTGCAGGGCGCACCACAAGAGGTGTCGCGCCGGGGCAAGCCTGCTGTGGTGGTTCTGGCGGCGGATGAATACCACCGGCTGCTGGCCGCCGCAGGGGGGCAGCGTGAGAGTTTTTCCGCGCATCTGCTGGCCTTTCCGGCGCAGGGATCGTTCGAGATTGAGCGGATGCAGGCAGCGCCCCGGGATGTGACGTTTTGATCTATATCCTTGACACCAATGTGATCTCAGCCGTGCGCCGTCCCGACCGTGCGCCACGGCTGGCGCAATGGCTGGCGCGTCAGGATGAGGCGGCGCTGTTCCTGTCCGTGATCACGCTGGGAGAGATCGAGCGCGGCATCGCGCAGCAGGACAAGGCAAACCCGGCCTTTGCCGCCGATCTGCGTGGCTGGCTGGACAGGACATTGCACCTCTTTTCTGACCGCATCCTGCCGTTCGGTCCATCGGACGCGCGGCTGTGGGGCGCGTTATCGCATCGCATCGGTCACAGTGGCGCTGACCTGATGATCGCCGCCACTGCCTTGGCGCGCGGGGCCACTGTGGTGACCGGCAATGTGGATGATTTCAAGCCGACCGGCGTTCGCATCGAAAACCCGTTCTGACCGCGCCTTCGGCGGACCGATGCGGCATGTCGCCGTTGGTTGCACGCTGCGCAGGCAATCTTGCAGATAGGCCTGTCCGTGGGGATTGCCCGATCAAAGCCTTATCCCCCCAGCAAATCCGCCGCCGGATTGTCGGCGAGATCGACATCGGCGTAGTATTTCTGGGCCTGCGCGGCAGAGCGGTGCAGGGACAGGCGCTTGGCGGCCTGTAGGGGGGCACCGTCCAGTGCGGCTTGGGTCAGAAAGCCCGAACGCAGCCCGTGCGGCGTGGCAAAGCCGGGGGGAAGGTCGGTGCGGGCGATCAGGCGGCGGATCACCTGGGCCACGGCATCGGCGGTCAGGCGGCGATTGACCAAGGTGCCCTGCGCCGTGACCTTGCGGAAAAGCGGGCCTTCGGTCAGGCCCGATGACCCCAGCCATTCGACCACGGCGGTGGCCGCCATGCCCTTGAGCACAAGGCGCGGGGTCTTGCCGGTCTGGGTGGTCTTGGTTGCCAGAAGCCGCAGCCAGATCAGCCCGCGCGTGGGATAGTCGGTCAGATCAAGGTCTTCGACGTTAAAGGACACAATCTCGGACCGTCGCCTGCCGCCTGAGCCCCAGCCAAGCAGCAGGATCGCCCGGTCGCGAAAGCCGCACAGGTCAGAGGTGGTGGCGTCCAAGAGCACCTCTAGCACATCGCGCGTCACGGGGTTTTGCGATTTCGGGGCGGGGGGGCGGGCGGCGGCGCGGCGAGCCTTGGCGCGGGCCTGTTTGACCAAGGGCGCATCAAACGGGCTGGGCAGGTCGCGCATGCGGTGCAGGGCGCGCCAACTGGCGATGCGGCGGTCAAGGGTAGACGGGGCCGGGCAGGCCAGCGATTTGCGCAGACCGAATTCTACCAGCGCCTCGGCCACTTGGCGCGACGGGTCGGTGACGGCGGCGGCGGACAGGTCGCGCGCATGGTCAAGGATGAAGCGCAGGGCGACCGCTTCCGCCTCGGGCCAGTCCAGCGCGCCGCCGAAGGACAGACGCTTCCACGCCTGAACATAGGTCAGGTCGGATTCATAGGCGCGTTGGGTGTTTTCCGGGGTGCCACGGCGAAAGAGATCCTCCAGCGCGGCATGATCGGCGGGGGTCAGGCGCGGCAGGGTGGACAGGGTGGACGACGGGGCAGGGGGCACGTCTGACGGTTGGGTCATGGCCGAGCCTTGAAGAGGTAAGGCGAAAAGGTAATATGTAAGGCGGAGCCGCTTTTCGCCTTTGGAGGTTGCATGCAGGAATCGACCGTCACCAGCAAGGGCCAGACGACGCTGCCCAAGGATGTGCGCGCGGCGCTGCATCTACACCCCGGCGACCGTGTCCGGTATATGATCCTTGACGGGGGCGAAGTGCGCCTTGTCCGGTCGCGCCCGGTGGCAGAGTTGCAGGGCCTGTTGCAGGACAAGGCAAAGCCTGTGGTCAGTCTGGACGACATGGACGCCGCCATCGCCCAAGGCGCGTTTGGGGGCCAAGGCACGCTGACGGAATGAGCACGAACCAGACGGCTGCGCTGATCGGGCTGGATACCAATGTGCTTATACGCTTCTTCGTGCAGGACGATCCCGAACAGGCGCAAGCCGCAGCAGAGGTGATGGGGCGTCTTGGCACAGAGACGGCGGGGTTCATCTGTCGCGAGGTGATGGTCGAACTGGTCTGGGTGCTGGAACGCGCTTATCGCCTGCCGCGTGCCGATATCGCGCGGGCGTTGGATGGCCTGCTGGAAGCGCGAGAGATCGTGATCGAAGCGGCCGACCGTGTGGCGATTGCCCTGGACCGCTACCGCAAAGGCGGCCCGGGTTTCGCAGACCAGATGATCGCGCTGGCCGGGCAGGGTGCAGGCTGCCACGAGACGGACAGCTTTGACCGTCAGGCCGCCAAGGTGCCCGGCATGCGGCTTTTGGTTGGGACATCGGGGCACTGATCCACACCCTGCGCTGCGGTTGTCGCGTTTGGTTCCCGACTTCAATTGAAGCGGTTCGCTGACACCTGAGCGGTCAGGTTGGAGCTTGGCATTTCAGCAAAGGCTCGTCGGAAGGGCAGGGGGCTTACAGGCCTGCGGCCTTGGTCAGGTTCACCCGGAACCTGTCGCGGCGTCGCTGGTATCGGCGGGTCATCTCTGCGCTGGCATGACCGAGCTGCTTTTGGACATAACGCTCATCAACTTCCGCGCTGCTGGCAAGGCCTGCACGCAGGGAATGGCCGGAATACAGCGCCAGCCGCTGTGCTTTTGACAGGTCCGGGCGTAGACCGGCTTCTTGGACGGTCTGCTTGATCAGACGGGCAACGTGTTTGTCGGAGAGCCGCTCTCCGGTGGCCTTCCGCCCGTTGCGGCTGACGGCCACGAAAAGTGGCCCGAAGTCGATTCTCGCATAGTGCATCCATTGCGAAAGAGCATGAACCGGGCAGGTCTGGTCAGACGACCCGCGGGCAATCTCTACTTCACGCCAGCCGGTTTTGCCGCGCAGGGTGATGAGCGCTCCGTCATGCATGATATCGACCCAGCCACCGCTACCGGGCGTGTCGTCTTTGCCGTGATCCAAAGACACGATCTCGGACCGACGCAGGCCACCAGCAAAGCCGATCAGCAGGATGGCGCGGTCACGCAGACCGCGCAGGTCGTGAGGCAGGGTGGCCAGCATGTCGCGCAGGTCTTCCGGCAGGATCGGTTCTTTCTGGACCGGTGGTCGTGCATGCTTGCGGCGGATGCCAGCCAGGACGCTGGCAATGTGGCGGTCCTTGCGGTCCAGCCGTTCTCCGCGCTGCGCATAGCCCCAGGTCAGGCCGGACAACCGCCGCTCTATTGAGGCGACCGAAAGGGGTCGGGACGTCGACGGCGAGGGGGCCTTGCCGTCCGGCGCGGCCAGATCGGCGATGTAGAGTCCGATCAGCTGGGGCGAGGGGGGCAGGGGGTCCGCCCCCCGCATCCGGCACCAGCGCGCGAAGTGGGCCCAGTCCTTTGCGTAGGCTTTGAGGGTGTTTTCAGAGGCAGCGGCGCGGGCATAATCCCGCGCGGTTTCCACCAGCCTGTCGAGCGTGCCTGAGCCAGCAATATGTGAGGGCAATGTGAGGGCACCGTCCGCAGGCGCAGTGCCTTTGTCCCGCGCGTCGGGATCGGAGTGCTTTGGCGGGTCGATTGGTGATTTCTGGTGCGTGTTGGTCATGCCTCTGAGCATATCTTCTTTATGTCCGATAATGCAATCTTATTGGACGCAGTGGCGCTGACAAAGCTGCGGCGCTATTGGTGCATTTTGGTGGTCATAAGCGCCGCAGCGGCATAGGATGGGCGCATGAGAAAGCCGCACGCGATGCCTGTTGCCCCTTTGCCGATGCTGGCCCCCTTGCCGGGCTGGATCACCGCTGGGCGGGCCGAAACGCTTGAGGTGGCGGCGTTCCGGTCTGGGGCGGCCTTGGCGCATCTGGGCCTGATTTTGGGCAATGGCGATGTGCCGCTGGCGCTGTGGCGGGAGCGGCTGGCGCTGATGGCGGCCGAGGGTTGCGTGGGCCTTGCCGGGCGGCGTGAGGGGGCGGGGGCGCTGCGCGATGCGCTGCACCTGACGAAAGAGGGCGATGATCCCGGCCCGGCGGGGCGGGTGCTGGGGCAATGGTCGCGGGCGGTGGCGCGGCCGATTTCGGTTGGGACCATGGGCCGCGCGCTGGACGGTGTGACGCCGGAACGAATTGCGCTTTGTCTGGATGCCACGGGCCCGACCCCGGTGGATGGCGCGGCGCAGGTTATAAACTCTGTGTTGGCCGATCACCCGCGTGGGGAAACGGCGGCCTTGATCCTTGGCGATGCGGTGTTGGCGGGGGGACTGGGGTGGACCCATGTCGTGCCGCTGTTGTCGATTGGCCTGAAGGCGCGCGATCTGCGGCTGCGGGAGGATGACCTGCGGATGGCCTGCCATCGGGCGGTAACGGCTGGGGTGGGGCAGGCGGTGCCCGTGGCGGGTGGTCTGGCGCGGGCGGCGGCGCGCCTGCGGGCGGTGGTGCCGAAGAAGCGGGAAAAGGGGGCG
>NKIT01000162.1 GCA_002256185.1 Rhodobacteraceae bacterium PARR1
CGCCAAGACCAAATAGGGCGTGCGGATCATCAACTGCGCCCGTGGTGGGTTGATTGACGAAGCCGCCTTGGTCGATGCCCTGAACGCGGGCCATGTCGCAGGCGCGGCGCTGGATGTGTTTGAAGTCGAACCCGCCACCGAAAACCCCCTGTTCAACCTGCCCAACGTGGTCTGCACGCCGCACTTGGGTGCATCGACCCCCGAAGCGCAGGAGAATGTGGCGCTGCAAGTGGCTGAACAGATGTCGGACTACCTGCTGACAGGGGCGGTGTCGAACGCGCTGAACATGCCCAATGTGACGGCGGAAGAAGCCGCCGTGATGGGGCCTTGGGTCAAGCTGGCATCGCATCTGGGGGCTTTCATCGGCCAGATGACGGATGAGCCGATCAAGGCGATCAACATTCTCTACGATGGCACTGTCGCTGCGATGAACCTTGCCGCACTGAACCAGTCGGTGATCGCGGGTGTGCTGAAGGCGCATAACCCCGACGTCAACCTTGTCTCTGCCCCCGTAGTGGCCAAGGAACGCGGCATCCAGATATCGACCACGCGCCAAGACAAGACTGGCACCTTTGACGCCTATATCAAGGTGACGATGGTAACGGACACGCGCGAACGGTCCGTCGCGGGCACATGCTTCAGTGATGGCAAGCCGCGCTTCATCCAGATCAAGGGCATCAACATCGACGCCGAGATTGGCCGCCACATGCTTTACACCACGAACGAGGATGTTCCGGGCATCATCGGCCTGTTGGGGATGACCATGGGCAAGAACAACGTCAACATCGCCAACTTCACCTTGGGCCGTTCCGGCGTGGGGCAGGACGCGATTGCGATCCTGTATCTGGATCAGAAGATCGACCAGAAGGTGGTGGATACACTGGACTCCACGGGCCTATTTCAACAGGTTAAACCCTTGGAATTCGACGTCGCCTGAGGACAGGGCAAAAGGGCGGGTTCATGCCCGCCCTTTCTTCTTTCCCCTTCCCCGTTGTTCAAATATCCCACGGGGGTGCGGGGGGGTGAAACCCCCGCTCCTGTCAGATACACGGGCGCGCCATGACCAGAACCTATGCTATCGGTGACATCCACGGCCATATCGCCTTGCTTCAGGGCGTCCACGAACTGATCAGGGCCGACCGCGCCCGTACGGGGGATCACGACGCCCCGGTGATCCATCTGGGCGATCTGGTGGACCGTGGCCCCGATTGCCGCGCGGTGGTGCAATTCCTGATCGACGGGATGGCGGCGGGCCAGCCTTGGCTGGTGATCAAGGGCAACCATGACCGCATGTTCACCCGCTTTTTGCGCGACCCGAAAGAGCCTGAGCCGGGTCTGAAACCGGGCCTGTCATGGCTGCATCCGCGTCTGGGCGGGTCGGCCACATTAGCCTCATACGGGGTCAAGAACGCCGCCGACCGCCCTATCGCGCCTGTGCATGCCGAAGCGGTTGCCGCCGTGCCGCAGGCGCATATCGACTTCATCGACAGTCGCCCGGCATGGCTGCAACGCGGCGATGTGGTCTATGTCCATGCGGGCATACGTCCCGGCGTGGCGATGGCGGATCAGATCGAAACCGATCTGGTCTGGATCCGCGATGGCTGGCTGGACGATCCGCGCGACCACGGGTTTCTGGTGGTGCATGGCCATACTGCTCTGGACCATGCCACGCATTACGGCAACCGGGTGAACATCGACTCATCTGCCGCCTATGGCGGGCCGCTGACAGCGGTGGTGGTCGAAGGGCGCGATGTGTTTTTGCTGACCGACGCCGGCCGCGTGGCGCTGACGGCCTAAACCATCCGTCGCCGCAGCAACACGGCAACCAGCGTTACGGCTACCGCCCCAAGCCCGATCACCCAGAAGAACCCGCGATCCCCCATCCCCTGCACAGCGATCCCGAGCAAAATCGGCGATGCAATCCCACCCACCTGCCCGGCGGCTAGGATCGACGGCGCGACGTTCGGATGATCCCCCATCTGCCGCGTTGCCGTCACATAGGCGCCGGGAAAGAACATCCCCGCGCTCAGCCCCAAAAGCACGAAGAACGGCCCCGGCGGCAGCACCGCCGCCGCCAGCGCACAGAGCGCCGAAAACCCCATTGCCGCAATATACAGCGTAAAGGGCTGGAACATGCCCGCCACAAAGACCAGTGCGATGCGGATCAAAAGGAAGGACACGAAGAACCCTGACAGCAGTTGCGCAGCCGCAGCCTCGGTCAACCCGGCGCGGATCAGGGCGCTGGGACCAAGGCCAATCAGGCAGGCCTCGGTCGCGATGCCAAAGACCGCGAAAGTCAGGATCAGCGGGCGAAAGCGATAGGGTTGGGTCGTGGCCTTTGCTGCCTCCGCCCCATCCCGACTGGCAGGCAACGCCGCGACAAAGATCAGCGCGCACAGCACCGCCACCACGCCAAAGGCCAGCATCGGGCGCGACCCGCCCCAGACATAGGCCAGGGGCGCAAGGATCGCGCCCGCCGCAAAGGTGGCGTTCAGCAGGCTGACCATCGCAGGCCCCCGGTCCGCATAAGCCTTCAGCACGCGCGGATTGAACACCGCCGCCGCGATGCCATAGCCGGTGCCAAAGATCACCGTCGCCGCAACCGTCGCCCACCAGCCGATCCCCGCCGCCACCAGCGCCGCGCCCACCGCCATCACCGCCAGCGCATGGGCGGGCTGCATCCGCCGACCGATCAGCAGCATGATCACCGTCCCGACCGCCGACCCGATCCACAGCGCCGACACCAGCGCCCCCGCCTCGGCCACCGACACGCCAAAGTCGCGCGAAAAGGCGGGCAGCGCCGGGCCGTAGATCGATTGCCCCGCCCCCATCACGACAAAGGCCAGAACACCCGCCATCAACAGCGCGACTTGAGGAGAGAGCGACAGACGCAAGGCATGATCCGATCTTGTAAATGTCCCTTTCCATGCGGCGATGCCGCGGCGCTGTCAATGCCAGCACGGGAACGCAGCGTCAGACTGGCTGCAGGCCTGCCGCCATGCCAGCATGGACAAAACCGAAAAGGGGGCATGCCATGACCGATATCCACATCCTGTCCGGCGCGCGCACGGCCATCGGGTCTTTCGGCGGATCGCTGGCAGGAACGCCGCCCATCGACCTTGCCGCCCATGCCTGCCGTGCGGCGATTGAGCGTGCCGGGATTGCCCCGGATCAGATCGGCACCACGGTCTTTGGCCATGTCATCAACACCGAACCGCGCGACATGTATCTGTCCCGCGTCGCCGCAATGCAGGCGGGCGTGCCAGAAGCCGTGCCCGCGATGAACGTCAACCGCCTGTGCGGTTCGGGCCTGCAAGCCATCGTCTCCGGCGCGCAATCGCTGATGTTGGGGGAGGCCGACTTCGCCCTGGTGGGTGGGGCGGAATGCATGAGCCGCTCGCCCTACACCGTCCCCGCCGCACGCTTTGGCCAGAAGATGGGCGATGCGCGGGTGGTGGACATGATGCTGGGCGCGCTGACCTGCCCCTTTGGCACCGGGCATATGGGCATCACGGCGGAAAATGTGGCGGCGGATCACGACATCCCCCGCGCCGATCAGGACGCCTTCGCGTTGCACAGCCAGACCCGCGCCGCGGCGGCGATTGCCGCAGGGCATTTCGTGGCAGAAATTGCGCCCTTGGAACTGGCGGGGCGCAAGGGGACAACGACCTTTGCCCAAGACGAACATCCCAAGGCGACCTCCCTCGAGGCGCTCTCCGCCCTGCGTCCCGCGTTCCAAAAGGACGGCACGGTGACGGCGGGCAATGCCTCGGGACTGAATGACGGCGCGGCGGCGCTGGTGCTGTCCAAGGGCTGGCACAAGGGCGCACGGGCGCGGATCATGGGCTGGGCGGTGGCCGGGGTTGCGCCGCGCGTGATGGGTCTGGGGCCGATCCCAGCGGTGCAGGCGCTCTGTGCCAAGCTGGGCCTACGCCCGCAGGATTTCGATCTGGTCGAAAGCAATGAGGCCTTCGCCGCCCAAGCCATCGCTGTCACCCGCGCACTGGGGCTGGACTCCGAAAAGGTGAACCCCGATGGCGGGGCTATCGCCCTTGGCCATCCCGTGGGCGCAACCGGGGCCATCCTGATGGTCAAGGCGCTGCATGCGCTGGAACGGCGCGACCTGTCCACCGCCCTTGTCACCATGTGCATCGGCGGCGGTCAGGGCATTGCGGTTGCCATTCAGCGGGTCTGAGGGGGGCTTTACTTCGCCAAAGCGCCCGCCCATCAAGGCGGCATGATGTTCGAAGTCGCCACCCATCTTGCGCTTTTGTTGATCCTTGCCGGGTTCGTGGCGGGGTTCGTGGATTCCATCGCAGGCGGCGGCGGGTTGATCACGGTGCCCGCGCTGCTGCTCGCGGGGGCAAACCCGTTGCAGGCGCTGGCCACGAACAAGCTGCAAGGCACCTTTGGTGCTGGCACCGCCATGGTCACCTACGCCCGCGCGGGCCATGTGCGCCTGCAAGACCAGCTTCTTATGGCGGCGGTCAGCGCGGGATCGGGCGCTGCGGGGGCTTTGGTCGCGCATCTGATCCCGGCCGAGGTCTTGCGTCTGACCATGCCCGTCATCCTGATCGCTGTGGCGCTGTTCTTTGCCCTGAAACCGGGGCTGTCGGACCATGACCGGGCAGAGCGGATGAAACCTGCCGTTTTCACCTTTACCGCTGTGCCGCTGATCGCCGCCTATGACGGCTTCTTTGGTCCCGGCACCGGGTCTTTCTTCATGATCGGCTTTGTCATGCTGGCGGGCTTTGGCGTGCTGAAGGCCACGGCGCACACCAAGACGCTGAACTTTGCCTCTAACATCGGGTCACTTCTGGTGTTCATCCCGTCCGGGGCGACATGGTGGGCGGTAGGTATTGCGATGGCCTTGGCGCAGGTGGCAGGCGCCAGCCTTGGCGCAAGGCTGGCGATGCGGGTGGGGGCAAAGCTGATCAAGCCGCTGCTCGTGGTCACTTCATCGGCGATGGCGCTGCGGCTGATCTGGCAGGTCTGGGCGGGCTGACACCTTACGCCGCCTTGGCGGCAGGGGGGTCGGCCACCACCTCGGGCGGTTCATGACGGGCGACCCAACGATCCAGCGCGCGGAACAGGATCGGGTTCACAAGGATGGAAATCATGGCTCCCGCCACCACCAGATCCTTCGCCTCGGGCGGGACGATGGCCAGTTTGACCCCCATCACGATCAGGATGAACGAAAACTCACCAATCTGCGCCAGCGCCGTGGCGATGGTCAGGGCAACGCCCTTGGGATAGCCAAAGGCGCGCACGATGCCAAAGGCGGCCAGCGACTTGACCAGCACGATCACCACCACCGTCGCCGCCAGATGCACGGGCTGGTCCAGCAGCACCGCCGGGTTGAACAACATCCCGACTGAGACAAAGAACAGCACGGCAAAGGCATCGCGCAGCGGCAACGTCTCTCGCATCGCCTGTTGCGACAGGGTCGATCCGGCCATCACCATCCCGGCAAAGAACGCGCCCAAGGCAAAGCTGACGCCAAAAAACACCGAACTGCCATAAGCCACGCCCAAGGCGATGGCCAAGACCGCCAGACGAAACAGCTCGCGGCTGCCGGTCATCGCCACATGATGCAGGATGGCGGGGATCAGCTTGCGCCCCACGATCAGCATCAGCGCGACAAAGGCCCCGACCTTGGCCAGCGTGACCAGCACCGTCGCCACGACCGGGCCAAAGCCCAAGGCAGCGACCTGTGCCGCATCCTCTGTCACCGGCACCGCACGGCCGCCCAAAAGCCCGGCCAGCGGCGGGATCAAGACAAGGCTGATCACCATCACAAGGTCTTCGACGATCAGCCAACCCACGGCGATACGCCCGCGCTCTGCCGTGACGATGCCCCGGTCCTGCAAGGCGCGCAGCAGCACCACCGTTGAGGCGACCGACAGCGCAAGGCCAAAGATGATGCCCGCCCCGATCCCCCAGCCGGAAACCCAGCCGACAAAGGTGCCAAAGCCCGTCGCGACAAGGATTTGCCCCAAGGCCCCCGGAATGGCGATGTTCTTGACCGACATCAGGTCGCGCACCGAAAAGTGCAGCCCCACGCCGAACATCAACAGGATCACCCCAAGCTCTGCCAGTTCCAGCGCCAGCGCCTGATCCGCCACATATCCGGGGGTAAACGGCCCGATCACGATGCCCGCCATCAGATAGCCCGCGATCAACGGCAATCGCATTCGCTGGGCCACCAATCCAAACAGGAAGGCAAGGCTCAGACCGACAACGATGGTCGAGATCAGGGGCGTGTCATGGGGCATCGGCACCTCTTTTGTGGGGTTCGGAATGGATATGACGGGTCACGTCCCTGAAGATCGGGATGACCCTTGGCGGCGCGGCTTGGCATGGGTTCAGAATAAGGACGAAAATGCACGGAGCAACCGCAGGAGCGGTTAATCTATGCGTTATTGCAGGATGTTACCGGATTGTGACCGCCGTTGCCTGCGGTTTGCGCGTTATCGCGGCACGGTCAGGGTTGAACCGGCGCGCAAAGCGGGCGGCCTTGGGCGTCAAAGCCCACGATCTGACATTCCGATCCATCCGACAGGATGATGATCGCCCCGATGGCAAGTGCCGCGCGCTTGCGCCCGCGCTTTTCGATCTGCGTCTCGGGCTGGACGTCCACATAAGGAACGGTGGGGGGCAAATCGACGGCCATGATATCTCCGCTGCGGTTTTACTTCACATGGGAAGCAAAGGCGGCTTTGTCGCCCCCCTTGCCGCAGGAAATTCGGCAGACGGCCACGGCGACAACCGGCAGGTTTACACAGCCGCCGGAACTGCCTTTCCCGCAACGGGCGCGCGGCGGGCGGCACGCCCATAGCGCGACAGGCCAAGGTCGGTGGCGTCAATATCCGTCGCACGACCGCTGACGATATCGGCCAACACCCGGCCCGACCCTGCCGCCATGGTCCAGCCAAGCGTG
>NKIT01000163.1:0-2387 GCA_002256185.1 Rhodobacteraceae bacterium PARR1
CTCATCAACACCCATCCCATGACGCCCAACTCCTTTGCCTGGAGGACAGGGCGACATTCTAACTTTGCTCAGGTGCGACAAGTCTACTTTGCGCGTACAGCCAGTATTCCGATAATCAATATTATGTAATTATTACCCATGCCAAACCACTGGCAAAGCGCCCCAGCATGGCGTAAAGCGCTGCGAAACAACATTCAGACACAGGTTTGGCCCGCCATGTCCTTCTCCCGCTCCATCAAGATCGCGCCGTCGATCCTGTCCGCTGATTTTGCCAACTTCGGCGCGGAATGTCAGGCGATTGAGGCGCAAGGTGCTGATTGGGTGCATGTGGATGTGATGGATGGGCATTTCGTGCCGAACATCACCTTTGGGCCTGCGACCTGTGCCGCGATCCGTCCGCATATCAAGGGCGTGATGGATGTGCATCTGATGATCGCCCCGGTCGATCCCTATATTGACGCCTTTGCGCGCGCCGGTGCCGATGTGATCACCGCGCATCTGGAAAGTGGCGCGCACATTCATCGCACGCTGCAAGCCATTCGCGCCACGGGGAAAAAAGCGGGTTTGGCCATCAATCCGGGCACTGGGCTGGATGCTGTTCCGCATCTGTTGGACCTGTGTGATCTGGTCTGCGTGATGACGGTGAACCCCGGATTTGGCGGCCAGAAGTTCATTGCTACGACACTGGACAAGATCGGCGCACTGCGGGCGATGATCGGTGATCGGCCGGTGCATATCGAGGTGGATGGCGGCGTTACCGTGGAAATAGCACCCTTGGTTGCGGCGGCGGGTGCGGATGTGCTGGTGGCAGGCTCGGCCGTGTTCAGCGGCGGTTCTGTTGCGAATCCGGGGGTTTACGGCACAAACATCGCGCGGATCAGAGCGGCGGCAGAGGCGGCTTAGGCCTCTGCTGCATTCGTGCGGGCGGCGAGTTGACCGCTGCCCCACAGCACCAAGACCTTCCACGCGATCACCGGCACCACGCCCAAGGCCGCGACCAATACGACCACGCCTGCCACCGTCCATCCGGTCAAGATCAGGGCCGAGGCGCAGGCCGCCAGCGGAAAAGTAAAGCTGCCCCAAAGGACGGAAAAGCCTGACACCGTGATCCAGCGGGCGGACATCAGCAGCAAAAGCAACAGGATAAAGGCCAAAGCTGCAAAGCCCTGTGCCAAGGCACCCTGCCCGGCCAATGCAGCGACAGAAGCAAACAGGCTTGCCGGTGCCAGATGAATCACCAGCATCGGGCGCAACGGCGCGGGTGGAATGCGGCGGATCAATTGCACCGCACTGATGGCCCAGATCACCAAAGCGACAGGGATGGTCAGCGCCAGCAGCACCAGCGCCAGCGGTGTCCAGGGCGTGACCATGCGCCCCTCGGGCGGCGATCCACGCAGCACGATCACCAGGAGCACCGCCTGCACCAGATGCAGCGCCAGTGACCCGATCAGCACAGCTTTGGCGGCAGTCAGAGAAAAGGCCGTAAGCTCTGCCGCGACCAGCATTCCGCCCATCGACAGCGCGGCCAATCCGGTGCGTCCGGGCAGCACACGCAGATCATCCATCACCACAGAAGCGCGCCGCAACATCTTGGCAGCATAGGCGAAAACCGCAAAGCCCCATAGCGCGGTAAAGGCCCCCAAGGCGGCATCGGCAATCCCGGCATCCAGCCCCAGCGTCCCCAAGGTCCGTTTCAGCGCCAGACCCAGACCCAACAGCCCAAGGATCACGGGAAACACCGCAGGCGGCGTGCGGGCAAAGCGCGCGGGGCGCGGCACGGGAAAGGGCGGCGGGGACTTGGGGCGCAGGGGGATCGGATCATTCATCCGCCCACCCTACCCCGCGGCCCAGCCATGCGCCAAGGCGACAGTCAGTCGCGCGGGCAGTCGCGCGGGCAGTCGCGCGGTCAGTCGCGCGGTCAGTCGCGCAGGACGGGAAACCAGTCTTCCCTCAAGCGCTGCCCCGGCTGCATCCCATGACCCGGAAAGGGCGGCGAGGTGCGGCCGGGACGTTCGACATAGCGCGCATCCTCGCCCACCAGTCGCAGGGAAAACGCCCGCCGCCGCGTCGCCGACTCATTCCCGCGTGCGCCGTGCAGGGTCAGGTAGTCAAAGGCCACGGCGTCGCCCGGCTCCATCTCCCATTCCAAGACGCGCATGCGTTCTGCATCGGGGTCTGGGACGGACATGTACTTGTCTGAATCGGCATAGAAATTCGACTCAGACAGCCAGCGGGTGGGCAGAACCTCTTTCTCCCACCGATGGCTACCCGCGACACAGCGCAACGACGCCTCGCGCACGGGATCCAGCGGCGACCAGAAGCTGACGGTTTGTCGTCCGCCGACAAAGTAATACGGCCCGTCCTGATGCCATGGCGTGGGCCGCGCG
>NKIT01000163.1:2397-6760 GCA_002256185.1 Rhodobacteraceae bacterium PARR1
GACATGGTCGTGGAAAAGCTGCACATAATCCGACCCCATCAGACGTGAGGCCACATCTGCGACATCTGACTCGCGGATCACCTGTTCAAATTCCGGGATGCGCTGCCAGTTGCAATAGTCGTCAAAGAAGCGCCCGCCCTCGCCCGGTTTCAGGTTTTCGGCGGCGTATTCAGACGGTTCGGCCATGTTCCGCGCCACACCGTCGCGCAGCACATCGACCCAATCGGACCAGAGTCCCTTGATCAGCACCGCCCCGTCGCGCTGAAAATCCGCCACCATCTGATCCGTGACTGTCGCCATTGTGCTAGCCCCCCTGCCCGCTTTTGCCGCATCTTTCCAGAACGGCGCGTCGGGTGCAAACGACTCAGGGCCGAATGAACAGGAGACGACCTTGACCGCCAACAGCTATGACTCCGGCCGCCTGAACCTGCCCTTCGTCGGCATCTCGACCTTTGGCAAACGTCCCTATGTCGCCGATTGGGATGCGATTGCGGCGGATGTGGCCATCCTTGGCGCGCCCTTCGACTTTGGCACGCAGTTCCGCTCTGGCGCGCGGTTCGGGCCGAGGGCTGTGCGCGAGGCATCGACCCTGTTTTCCTTTGGCCATGCAGGCGCTTATGACCATGAGGATGACGCGATCTATCTGGCCGCCGAGGGCCGGTAAGATCATAGGGGCCAGCCCACCAACTTCCACACCGACACCGAAAAAAGCCATGCCAATATTGAGGTTGGCGTGCGCGCGGCGCTGAAGGCGGGTGCTTTGCCCGTCACCATCGGCGGCGATCATTCGATCAACATTCCCTGCATCCGCGCCTTTGACGACCAAGGGCCGATCCATATCCTGCAGATTGACGCGCATCTGGATTTTGTCGATGTGCGCCACGGTGTGCGGCATGGCCATGGCAATCCGATGCGGCGGGCGGCGGAAAAGGAATACGTCACCGGCATCACGGCGCTGGGGATTCGCAACGTCTCCAGCACCAGCAAGGACGGCTATGACGCCGCCCGCGCGATGGGGGATGATATCCTGTCAGTCCGGCAGGTGCGCAAACTGGGGACCGAGGGCGTTCTGGCCCGCATCCCCGCAGGTGCGCGGCTGTATGTGACCATCGACATTGACGGCTTCTGCCCGTCGATCGCGCCGGGCACCGGCACGCCCAGCCACGGGGGATTCCTGTATTATGAGGTGTTGGAAATCCTGCAAGGCGTGGCAAAGGCGCATGACATCGTGGGGATTGATCTGGTGGAGGTGGCACCCGATTACGACCGCGATGGCACCACGGCGATTCTTGCGGCGCAGGTGTTGCTGAACTTCCTTGGGTTCATCTTTCACGCGCGGGGGCAGCGGGGTTAAGGCCCCTCTTGAAGATTTGCGCGCTTCATCCTATGCGGGCGCATGACACAAGATGCCCATGACCGCCTTCTGATCATCGACTTCGGCAGCCAGGTGACGCAGCTGATCGCGCGTCGCCTGCGCGAGTTGAATGTCTATTGCGAAATCCACCCGTTCAATAAGGTCGATACGGCGTTCCTGCACGCCTTCGCCCCCAAGGCGGTGATCTTTTCGGGCGGCCCGGCCTCGGTCTTTGCCGATGGTGCGCCGATGCCGCCTGCGGGCGTGTTTGATCTGGGCGTGCCGATCCTTGGCATCTGCTATGGCCAGCAGGTGATGATGCATTGCCTTGGCGGCAAGGTGGAACGCGGGCATGGCACGGCCGAATTCGGCCGCGCCTATGTGACACCCACGCCGACCACGCATCCGATCCTGTCAGGCTGGTTTGACACCGACGATGGGGCTGGCGGTCGGGAACAGGTGTGGATGAGCCATGGTGACCATGTCTCTGAAATCGCGCCCGGTTTTCAGGTTCTGGGCACCTCTCCCAACGCGCCTTTTGCCATTACCGCGAACCCCGAGCGGCACTTTTACGCCGTGCAGTTCCACCCCGAAGTCCACCACACCCCCAAGGGCGCGCAGCTTTATGAAAACTTTGTCCGTCTGGCCGGGTTCAAGGGCGACTGGACGATGGGTGCCTATCGCGAGGAAGCCATTCGCAAAATCCGCGAACAGGTGGGCGATGAGCGGGTGATTTGCGGCCTGTCAGGCGGGGTAGATTCGTCTGTCGCCGCCGTGCTGATCCATGAGGCGATTGGCGATCAACTGACCTGCGTCTTTGTCGATCACGGGCTGCTCAGGCTGGGTGAGGCCGAGCAGGTCGTCACCATGTTCCGCGACACCTACAACATCCCGCTGATCCATGCCGATGAAAGCGATCTCTTCCTTGGCGCGCTCGAAGGCGTCTCCGACCCCGAAGTGAAGCGCAAGACGATTGGCAGGCTGTTCATCGAGGTGTTTGAAAAGCATGCAAAATCCATCGGCGGGGCAAAGTTCCTGGCGCAAGGCACGCTTTACCCCGATGTGATCGAATCGGTCAGCTTTTCCGGCGGTCCGTCGGTCACCATCAAATCGCACCACAACGTCGGCGGCCTGCCCGAGAAGATGGGGATGAAGCTGGTCGAACCGCTGCGCGAGTTGTTCAAGGATGAGGTCCGCGCCTTGGGCCGCGAACTTGGCCTGCCGCAGAGTTTCATTGGCCGTCACCCCTTCCCCGGCCCCGGTCTGGCGATCCGCTGCCCCGGTGAGATCACGCGCGAAAAGCTGGACATCCTGCGCCGCGCCGATGCCGTCTATATCGACCAGATCCGCAAGCATGGGCTTTATGATGAGATTTGGCAGGCCTTTGCCGCGATCTTGCCGATGAAAACCGTGGGCGTGATGGGCGACGGGCGCACCTATGACTATGCGTTGGCGCTGCGGGCGGTGACAAGCGTGGATGGGATGACGGCGGATTACTACCCCTTCACCCATGATTTCCTTGGCGAAACCGCCACGCGCATCATCAATGAGGTGCAAGGCGTCAACCGCGTCTTCTACGACTGCACGTCCAAGCCGCCGGGAACGATCGAGTTGGAATGATTAAGTTGGAGTGAATGATGCTCGAAGCGGATTATCGGAATTGGCTTGCCGAACAAGGCCGCGAGGCAAGCACCCAGAACACCAGCGTTTCTGCAATAAAACGAATCGCAGCCGCTTATGGCGACCTTGAAGAAGAATTTCATCTGAGTGGTTTGGACTCGATCCTGACTGAATTATCTTACTCAGCGGTCGATGCGCGGAACAACGAGCCCAACCCGAGCAAGCTTATAATTGATGGCGACATCTACAACGGGCTTTCCTCGATGCGGACACACTTGAACTACTATCGGCGTTTTCTTGAACAACGCGCAACGCAAGCCGCTGTGACCGAAGCCGTTCGCGCCATTCCAGTAGTCACCGCCTCAACAGATGCCATTGCTGAAGCGGAACAGCCAGAGGCAGTATTAAGCCTTGAGCGCGACCTCAATGCAGCCTTGCGGCAGAACATCGGGCAGCTTGGTATCGGATTTGAAGTGATTGATGGTGGCAAAGAACGCTCTGTCGCTTCTGGTCGGATCGACATTTTGGCGCGAGATGGAGAAGGTCGCATCATCGTTATCGAATTGAAGGCGGTCAAGGCACCCCGCGATGCCGTGGCTCAAGTTTTGGCTTACATGGGTGACATTCATGCGGAACAAGCGGGCGACGTTCGAGGTATGCTCATTGCGCCTGATTTTGACCCAAAAGCGATTGCTGCTGCACGAATGGTTCCTGCACTTCAGCTGAAACGTTATTCATTCCAATTCTCCTTTGAAGACATCGGCGCAAAGGCCTGAGGTTGTTTGTCGTCAAAGCTTGGCTTTTTCAACATCCACGCAGAGACCACAAAAACAAGCGCTACACCGATATTTGTCAGGCGAAGCTGCCGCGATGGGCGATGGTTTCCAGCGGCTCACGCCCATTGGGCATTTCCCGCGCGCGCAGGGCTTCGGGCAACGTGGCAGGGTCGCCTTGATGGCCGACAGCAATCGTGGCGTGAATCATGTGGCCTGCGGGCAAACCGATAGCAGCCGCCATTGCCGCTGCGTCAAAGCCGCCCATGGCATGCGCCGCCAATCCCGAAAGATGCGCTTGCAAGGCAAGGCTCATCCATGCGGCACCGGAATCAAAGGCGTGGGGACCGTTCGGCACCTCTTCACCAGTGCTGGCGATGCGGGTGGCTTTGGAGGCCAGCACCACCAGTGCCCCGGCCCGTGTCGCCCAATCGCGGTTGAAGGGCACCAAGGCGGCGGCAATGGCGTCAAACGCCGCCTCACCCTTCAATGCCCAGACAAAACGCCATGGTTGGCCGTTGTTCGAGGATGGGGCCCAACGTGCAGCTTCAAGCAAGGTCAGCATATCCGCCTCGGTCACCGGGGTGTCAGCAAAGGCGCGGGGGGACCAGCGGGC
>NKIT01000164.1 GCA_002256185.1 Rhodobacteraceae bacterium PARR1
GCCTTTGCCGGGACGCTACCCCGGCCTGTCATGCTTGACCAGATACCGGGTTTCCCCGCCCCCGAATTCCGATAGCGTCATCTTGTCATCCTGTTGGGAAAGTCGTGCGCCTTGTCGAGATTCGACAGATTTCTGCTGTCGCAACTGCTTGCGCTGTTCGGCTTTTTCTCGCTGGTGCTGGTTGCTGTGTATTGGATCAACCGCGCGGTGCTGCTGTTTGACCAGTTGATCGGCGAAGGCCATTCGCTGTGGGTGTTTCTTGAGATTTCCGCCCTGTCGCTGCCCGGTGTGATTGCCATCGTGCTGCCATTGTCGGCCTTTGCCGGGACGGTGTTCGTGGTCAACCGTCTGACGCAGGAAAGCGAATTGGTCGTGATGCAGGCCACTGGCTTTTCACCCTTTCGTCTGGCGCGGCCAGTGGTGATCTTTGGCCTGTTGGTTACCTTGCCGATGGCGATCCTGTTCAATTTCCTTGTCCCGGCAAGCCGTGGCATCCTGAACGAACAAGAGGCGGCGCTGACCCAGAACGTCGCCGCGCGCTTTTTGCACGAGGGGCGGTTCCTGCATCCGTCCGAAGGTGTGACGCTGTTCATCCGTGAGGTCACGCCGCAATCGCAGCTTCTGGGCCTGTTCATCATGGATGAGCGCAACCCGGCAGAGCGTGTGACCTATATCGCCGACTCCGCCATTCTGGTGCGGACAGAAACCAATCCGAAGCTGTTGATGTTCAAAGGCTCGCTGCAACGGGTGGGGACGGACGGGCGGCTGTCGGTGACGCGCTTTGACGATCTGTCCTATGATGTGGTGCTGTCGGATACCACGAACCGCAGCGTGCGCCGCGCCATTGCGACGATGGACAGCATCCAGTTGTTCAAGCTGGGACGCGCCCTGATCGGCACGCCGGATCAGCGCAGCGCGGGCGTTGTCGCGCGGGAATTGCACATGCGCCTGTCGCAACCGCTGTTTGGCATCGGGGCGGCGCTGATCGGGTTTTCCACGCTGCTGTTGGGGGCCTATAGCCGCTTTGGTCTGTGGAAACAGATCATCGTGGCGATCCTTCTGATGGTCAGCGTGCACCTGATCTCTACCCAATCGCTTGCGGCGGTGTCGCGCGACAACAGCCTTTGGCCGATCCTTTACATCGGGCCGGTGGTGGGAATCCTGCTTCCGCTGGGGCTATTGTGGTGGGCCGGACGCGACCGCCGTTTGGGCAAGGATCGGGGGGCGCTGGCATGACGCTGGGCCGCTACATCGCCCGTCGGTTCCTGTGGATGCTCTTGCGCGTCACGGCGCTGTTTTTCAGCATGATGATGCTGATCGACGCGGTCGAGAACATCCGCAGCTTTGGCGATGCGGGCATCAGTGCCACCACCGCCCTGCATCTGGCCGCGCTTTCCACGCCTGAGGCGGTTTACAACATCCTGCCCTTGGTGCTGATCCTTGCCTCCATCGCGCTGTTCTTCGGTCTGGCGCGATCCAGCGAGTTGGTGATCGTTCGTGCCTCGGGCCGGTCGGGCCTGCGGTTTTTGCTGGCGCCCGTGCTGGCGGCCTTTGTCACAGGTGCCTTGACGGTAGCGGTGGTGAACCCCTTGGTCGCGGCCACCAGCAAGCAATATGACGCCCTGACCGCCAAGATCAGCGAAGGCGGCAACCGGTCCGTGCTGTCGGTCGGGCGCGACGGGTTCTGGCTGCGGCAGGGAAGCGCGGACGGCCAGGCTGTGATCCGCGCTGCCCGCACCAATCAGGACGCGACCGAGCTTTTTGACGCGACCTTTCTGATCTATGACCGCGACGGGGTGCCCCTGCGCCGGGTCGATGCCGCCAGCGCGCGTCTGGACATGGGCGGCTGGCAATTGACCGATGCCAAGTCCTGGGCGCTGACCGACCTCAATCCCGAACTGACCGCCACGCGGCAGGCGACCGGGCTGACCATCCCGTCAGACCTGACGCCCGATGCGATCCGGGACAGCTTCGGCTCTCCGGCGGCGATTCCGATCTGGGGCCTGCCCGCCTATATTCGCGGCTTGGATGAGGCGGGGTTTTCCGCGCGGCGGCATCGCGTGTGGCTGCAAATGGAACTGGCGCAACCCCTGATGTGGGCGGCGATGGTTCTTCTGGCGGCGGGCTTCACCATGCGCCATACACGGTCGGGCAAGACGGAACGCTTTGTTCTGGCCGGTGTGATGTGTGGGTTTGTGGTGTTCTTCCTCAGGAATTTCTCGCAGGTGCTGGGTGAAAGTGGGCAGATTCCGGTCTATCTTGCCGCTTGGGCCCCGCCGGTGATTGCCATGTTGCTGGCCTTGGGATTGCTTTTGCATCTGGAGGATGGCTGATGCCGCGCACGGTCAGGACACGCGTGACAGCGGCGCTGCTGGCGGCGATGGCTTTGACCTTTGCCGCGCCTGCGCCCATGGGCGCGCAGGTGTCGCCCACGCAAAGCACCACCGACCCCGCAACGCTTGTGGCCGACAGCATTGGTCTGACCGCCGACAGCGTTCTGACGGCGGCGGGCAATGTCGAGATTTTCTATCAGGGCCGCACCTTGCAGGCCACCAAGGTGGTCTATGATCCGACGACCGACCGTCTGGTGATCCAAGGCCCGCTGCGCCTGACGGATGAAGAAACCGGGACCGTCGTCTTGGGCAGTCAGGCCGATCTTGCCGCCGACATGACCGAAGGCATCCTGACCAGCGCCCGCGTCATCCTGAACCGCCAGATGCAAATCGCCGCTGCCGAAGTGCGGCGCGGTCAGGGGCGGTATACCGAAATGGCAACCGCCGTCGCCTCAAGCTGTTCGATCTGCGGCAACGGCCCGCCCTTATGGGAGTTGCGCGCCCGCCGCGTGATCCACGACCAAGAGGCGCAGCAACTGTATTTCGAGGGCGCGCAACTGCGCATCGCGGGCGTGCCCCTTGCCTATGCCCCGCGTCTGCGCCTGCCCGACCCGACGCTGGAACGCGCGACGGGGTTTCTGACGCCGCGGATCATCACCAGCACCGCCTTGGGCTTTGGCATCCGCCAGCCCTATTTCATCACCCTTGGCCCGTCGCGCGATCTGACGCTGACGCCCTTGATCACCGATGGCGGTGCCCGCGCGATTGAGGCGCGCTATCGCCAAGCCTTCCGCACCGGGACAATCCTGCTGCAAGGAGCGATGGCGCGCGACGACGCCCTGCCCGGCGCGGGACGCGGCTATTTCAAGGCCGATGGCGCCTTCAGCCTGCCGCAGGGGTTCTATCTGACCTTCACCGGTCTGGCGGTGTCGGACACCACCTATTTCACCGATTACGATCTGCCCGATCAGGACCGGTTGCGCTGGAACGTGGCGGTGGGCCGGACGCGGGCGGACGAGTCCTTTACCGGGCGCGTGACCACCTACCAGACCCTGCGCGCGGATGAGACGAACCTGACCCAGCCCTCGGTCCTTGCCGATGTCACCTTTGAGCGGCGCTTTGAACTGCCCGTGCTGGGCGGCATGTCGGGGCTGCAAGTGCAGGGCTTTGCCTTTGGCCGTTCCTCGACTGTGGCCACGGACACCGATGCTGACGGCTTTCCCGATGGGCGGGACATGTCGCGCCTGTCGGCGCAATTCGACTGGCGGCGCGAATGGGTGCTGCCGTCCGGCGTGATCGTGGCCGCCCTCGCCGATGTGCGCGGCGATATCTACGGCGTGCAGGACGATTCCACCTTTGACGGGCGCATCCTGCGCGGCCACGGATCGGGCGGGGTGGAACTGCGCTATCCTCTGGTCAAGCGCGAGGCCGCGACCGGCGCGCGCCAAGTGCTGGAACCGGTGGTGCAGGTGATGGTCTCGCCCACCACCCCCGCGACGGTCCCGAATGAGGACAGCCCCGTCACCGATTTCGACGAAGGCAACCTGTTTTCGTTCAGCCATTTCCCCGGAGTGGACCGGCTTGAGGCTGGCCCCCGCGTCAATATGGGCCTGCGCTGGACGCGTGAGGCCGGGACAGGCTGGGTCTTGGGCACCGCCTTGGGCCGCATCTGGCGCGAGTCCACACCGGGCGGGTTCAACACCGGATCAGGCCTTGCCGATGCCGAATCCGATTGGCTGGCTGCATTGCGCGTGACGCTGCCTTATGGCCTTGCCGCCACCGCACGCAGCCTGATCGCCGACGATCTGCGCATGACGCGGGGCGAGATGATCCTTGCCGTGACGCGCCCGCGCTACGACCTGTCCTCGACCTATCTCTGGGCGCAGCCCGATGCAGCGGATGGGCGATTGGTGCAAACCTCGGAACTGCTGCTCTCGGCGGGCTACTACATGACCCCGCAATGGCGGGCGAGTGCAACCACCCGCTATGATTTGGAAGCCGAACGTGAGGTCAGCACCGATCTGGGCCTGACCTTCCGCAACGAGTGCTTGCTGTTCGATGTTTCTCTCTCGCGTCGGTCCAGCGCTTCGACTACTGTGGCGGACGTCACGACGGTTGATCTGCAACTGGATTTTCTGGGCTTCGGCGGCGCGCGTGAGGCGGGTCCGGCGCGGGTGTGCAGGCGGTAAGATGTGGCGACACGAAACGTTTTGACGGGGCCGCAACGGCGGTCAGTGTTGGGGAACGGACGGGCAGGACGATGAGAGCAGGCATGATGGACAAGCAGGCACACGGCACATGGCTGCGGTCAGTGCTGTCGGCACTGGTTCTGGCGGCGGTGGGTGCAGGCCCCCTGCCCCTGATGATCGCTACCCCCGCCATGGCACAGGACGAAAACCCCTTTGCCACCCGCGTCACCATCGACGGTGCCGTGATCACGAATTTTGAGGTGCAGCAGCGGGCGCTCTTCCTGCGCGCCCTGCGCCTTCCCGGCGACCCCGAGGCCGAGGCGCTTCGCGCTTTGATTGAGGATCGGTTGGGCGCAGCGGCCGCCAAGGCTGCGGGCATCACGGTCAAGGCCGAAGACATCAGCGCCGGGATGGCCGAATTCGCCGCCCGCGCCAACCTCAGCGCGGATGAATTCATCAAGGCGCTTGGGGATGAAGGCGTGGCCCCCGAAACCTTCCGCGATTTCGTCAAGGCGGGGCTTTTGTGGCGGGCCGTGGTGCGGGCAAAATTCCCGACCGCCGCGCAATCCGTCACAGAGGCGCAGGTGGACCGTGCCATCGCAGGCACCGTGACAAAGCCTGCGATCCGCATCCTGATGTCGGAACTTTTCCTGCCGCTGCAACCCGGCGACGATCCTGACGCGATCCTTGATGAGGCGCGGTCGATCAAGGCCGAGATTGAAAACGGCGGCTCTTTCGGTGCTGCCGCGCGGCAGTTTTCCGCATCCCCGACGGGCCAGAACGGCGGGCGGCTGGATTGGCTGGCGCTGGAAAACCTGCCGGCCCCCGTGGCGGAAAAGCTGTTGAAACTGGCCCCCGGTCAGGTGTCGGAACCCTTTGTGCTGCCCAATGCGGTGGCGCTGTTCCAGTTGAACAACCTGTCCGAAGAGCGTGGCCCCGCGCCAGCGGCGGTGCAGGTTGACTATGCTGAATACCTGCTCGCCCCCGGTCAGGATGCCGCCGCCGTGCGCGCGCAGGTCGACCGCTGCGGTGATCTGAACATCGTGGCGCGCGGTCAAGGCGCGGATCGGTTGACGGTGACCAAGGCGATGACCTCTGCCCTGCCGCAGGATGTGGGGCTGGAACTGGCCAAGCTGGATGTGAATGAGGCGTCGACCGCCCTGCGTCGGGGCGATTGGACCGTGTTCCTGATGCTGTGCCAACGGCAGGCTCTGGCCGAAGCCCCGGCCCCGGACCCGAATGCCCCCGCTGCGCCAGAGGCGGAGGCGGCCACGGATGACGGCCTGCCCGAAGGCATGATCGCCCCCATCCGCGCGGCAGTGAAGGATCAGCTTGGCAACAAGCGGCTGGAGCAACTGGCTGCAGGCTATATGGAAGAACTGCGGTCCGAGGCGCGGATCGAGATCAAATGAAAGACGCGCCTTTGGTGCTGACCTGCGGCGACCCCGCAGGCATCGGCCCGGAAATCGCCGTCAAGGCGCGGCTGGCGCTGGGGTCTGATCTGCCCTTGGTCTGGATCGGCGACCCGCGCCATTTGCCTGAGGGTGCGAGGTGGCAGACGGTCTCAACCGTGGCAAGGGCTTTGACCGTTGCCGCCGATGTCCTTCCCGTGCTGCGCCACGATTTCCCCCACCCCGCCACCCCCGGCACGCCCGACCTGCGCAATGCCCAAGGCGTGGTCGATGTGATCGCCCGCGCGGTGGCGCTGGTGCAGGACGGTCAGGCATCGGCGCTTTGCACTGCGCCGATTGCCAAGAAGGTGCTGAAGGACGGCGCGGGTTTCGCCTTTCCCGGCCATACCGAATATCTGGCGCATCTGGGCGGCGATGTGCCGGTGGTGATGATGCTCGCCTGCCCCGAATTGCGGGTTGTGCCAGCAACGATCCATATCGCGCTGTCAGAGGTGCCAACGGCCCTGACGCCTGAGTCCTTGCGCGAAACCATCCGCATCACCCGCGACGGGCTGATCCGGGATTGCGGCATCCCGGCCCCGCGTATCGCCGTGGCGGGTCTGAACCCGCATGCCGGTGAGGGCGGCGCGATGGGGTTTGAGGAGGTGGACTGGATTGCCCCCCTGCTGCAGTCCATGCAGGCCGAGGGGTTTGATCTGCGCGGCCCCCTGCCCGCCGACACCATGTTCCACCCCGCCGCCCGCGCCCGCTATGAC
>NKIT01000003.1 GCA_002256185.1 Rhodobacteraceae bacterium PARR1
TCGATCAGCGTGGGGGTCGCCTCGACCGACAGGATGGTCACGTCTTCGATGTTCTTTGCAAGGATCGATCCCACCACCCCGGCCCCGGCCCCCAACTCTAGGATGCGTGCGCCCTTGGGGATGGCGGCAAGACCACAGGCGATCTCATTCCCCTCATAGCGGCCATTGGTCATCGACTCGATCATGCGGGGCGACAGATGCGGCGCGGCCAGCACTTCGACCCCGAAGGTCGTGGTCACGACGTTTTCCGAAACCGCCGAATCGTCCGAAACCGCCGCCATGTCACCACCACCCTTGCCAATCACGATGCGAATTTGGGTGCCAGAACGCGCCCCACCTGTCAACGCGCATCCCCCTATTCGTCGCTGGAGTCATCGTCCGTATCCTCGTCGGACAGATCCTCGTCTCGGCCCTGACGGGCGGCGCGCTTTGCCTCGCGACGCGCACGGCGCAGCGCGCGGTCCGACGGTTCAGCGTCGATGAAATCCTTGCGTTTCAGATAGCGGTTATGCGCAGCAACCCAATCGGCCAGCCCGGCATAGGTCTGGGCGATGGCATGGGCGCGCGAGGCCTCGCGTTTCTTGCGCGTATAGACGCGATCTTCGATGTCAGGCGGCAGGGTCCAGCCCACTTGGCGACCCCAATCGCGGAACGGATCCTTGAACGCTGCGGGGATCATGCGCTGGCTGTCGCGCCATGGCTTTTGCCGCCCGTTGAAATGCACCACATGCGGGTCGCGCGTATCGACCAGCGCCAACACCTCGGGGTCGCGTGCCTGCCAGTTCCACAGGGGCGACAGTTCCGCCCATTTGCCCGCCAGCGCATGGTTCAAGGCACTTTGGTCGTTGTAGCGGCACAGGTCGGGATGGTCGGCGATAAAGCGAAGCGTCTTTTCGCCGATCCCCTGCGCCCTCCAGCGCGCAGTATCGACCAGCAGAAAGCCAGAGTTGAAATAGCCCCCCGTGTCAGCCCCCACCCCCAAGGCCGCGAAATAGCGCGCGTCCCGGTCTGACGGCGCGGCCCAATCGGCGGTATCGCGCACCGCACCCACAGTCTTTTCGCCAAGGTCCAGCGTGAACAGGCGCGACAGATCACCGTGGCGAAAGGCAACATCCACATCGTAATAGATCACCCGGTCATGATCCGCCGATATCCGGTCCAGCGCGAAGATGCGCAGGAACGCGGCCTTTGAGATGCGGTCTGAAAACGCGCGGAAAAAGCTGAAATCCCCCATCGACAGCGGTTCCGCCGTCACACCGGGCGCGGCATGCAGGGCAAAGGCATCGGGGATCGGGTCTGAACAGAAGATGCGGATCGCGAAATCCCGTCCCGGCGACAACGCCGCCACCCGGTTCGCCGCAAAGGCAGCGGGCCAGAAATAATTGGCGTCACAGCAAAAAATCAGGGCGTTGGTCATCGGGCACTCTCCACAGGTGCCATCTTGCGCAGAAGACGTGCCGCAGGCAAGCCATGCCTTGCCCATCACCGCCCAACGGGAAGCATGGCTGTTGGCCAAGGACGGGAAGCAAACGGCGAAAGACCGGCGGTCTGCCGCCCCACCCGTCGCCCCACCCCGTTGCCGGGTCAGGTTGCCCGGGCAAGAAGATTGTCCTGCCAGATCGCTGAAATCTGCGGGTGATCCATCCGCCCCGTCCGCCCTTGGATCAGCGCCAAGACGGTGGGCGGCGTCAGGGGCAGTTCGCTGACATCGCGCCCGACGGCACGCGACACCGCGCAGGCCACCGCTGCGCCGACGTTCAGGATCGGCACCTCGCCCGCACCCTTGGTTCCCAAGGGGCCGATGGACGGCGCACCTTCGTAAAGGTCGATCTCTACCGGCACCACATCGCCCGCCAGCGGCACGAGGTACTGTTCGAACCCCGGTTGCTCCAGCGCGCCATCCGGGCCGACCGTGACCCTTTCATGCAAAGCGTAGCCCAAGCCCTGCACCACGCCGCCCTGTATCTGGCTGTGGATCGCGCGGGGGTTCAGCGCAAGGCCGACATCCTGCACCACCTTGTAGCTGAGCACCTCGACATGGCCGGTGTCGGGATCGACGGCCACTTCGCAGTCGTGGACGGCAAAGACCGGGATGTCGATGGCTTCGATGAAGTGTCCCGCAGCACAACCCGGCAGGGCGTTCACCCCCGGTGCCGTGAAATTGCCATTGCCGGAAACGGGGCCAAACAGCGCCTCTGCCCGCGCGATGGCGGTAGTGATGGCCATGCCGGTGCCGGGGCGGCCCGCGATTTCGACGCGGCCCTTGGTCAGGATCAGGTCTTCGGGCTGGGCCTGCAACATTTCTGCCGCGATATCGAGGATCTGGTCGCGCACCCGTTCCGCCGCCATCTTGCTGGCCGCGCCGATGGAGACGGTGGCCCGCCCGCCGCCCACGCCAAGGTCACGCCCGGCGGCATCGGTATCGGCGGATTTCACGATCACCTCATCGGGCGACAGACCCAAGGTTGCCGCGACGATCTGCGGCAGGGCTTGCACCATCGTGCCCGACCCGATCTCCACCCCCGAGGTCACCAGCGTCGCGCTGCCATCGGCGTTCAGATTGACCGTGGCGGACGATGGCCCGACAAAGATGAACCACGTTCCCACCGTCGTCGCGCGCCCGTAAAGACGGCCATCGGCCTTGTCGCGGTGATCCTTCGTGCGGTCGATCAACACCGCCATCCGGTCCAGCATCGGGCGCAGCACGTCGCCCTGAAACACCTGTCCCGTCGCGCCGATGTCCCCATCCCCCAGCACCGCGCGGCGGCGCAGTTCCAGCGGATGCATCCCGATGGCGCGGGCGATATTGTCGGTGTGCCGTTCCAGAAAGAAGGTGTTGTAAACCCCGTTGCAGGCGCGGAAGGCCCCGTTGGGCGGCGTGTTGGTATAGACCGCGCGGCTGTTCAGGCGCACCGACCCCAGCTTGTAATTCCCGCCCAGCGTATGGGCAGTCATCGTGGTCAGGAACACCTGTTCCCCGCCATAGGCGCCGCAATCCATCAGCACCGTCGCCTCGCGCCCCACGATCTCACCTGCCGCCGTCACGGCAGAGCGGATGCGCAGTTCGGCATTCTCGCGGCAGAGGCAGGTCAGGTTCTCTTCCTCGCGTGAATGCACCAGTGACACGGTCCGCCCGGTCTTTTGCGCCAGAACAGCGGCGATGGGTTCGATGGTGCAATCGAATTTCAGCCCAAAGCCACCCCCCACCGCAGGCACCGTCACCCGCACGCGCGACGCCGATACGCCAAGCGCCTTGGCGGTCACGGCGCGCACCGTCCACGGCACTTGGGTCGAGGTGTGGATGTGATAGCGGCCATCCTCAAAGCTCGCCACGGCGCAGCGGGGTTCAAACGGCAGTTGGTTCTGGCGTCCGACCTGAAAGCAATCCTCAACGATGGTGACATCGGGCCGGGCAAAGGCCGCGTCGGTATCGCCCCGGATCACCCGCGCCTCCCACGCGACGTTGCCGCCCCGGATGCCGCCGTCGCGCAAGAGTTCATAGCTTTTCCAATCGGGGTGGAGGGTCGGGGCATCCGGGGAAAGCGCCTCGGCCATGGTCATCACGGCGGGCAGGGGTTCGGTTTCCACGATCACCGCCGCCGCCGCCGCACGGGCGATCTCCAGCGTATCCGCCGCGATGGCGGCCAAGGGTTCGCCCTTGAACCGGATGCGCGTGCCGTTCAGCAGCGGATGATCCGCGATCCCGATGCCGAAAAGACCGGGCGCATCCGATGCCTGCGCGATGGCCCGCACGCCCTTTATCGCCAGCGCGGGCGCGAAATCCATCCGCAGGATACGGGCCGAGGCGACGGTGGACCGCACGATGGCCGCATGCAGCACCCCCACCCCAAGGTCCGAGGTATAGCGCGTCCGCCCCGTCAGCTTGTCCAGCGCATCGCGGCGCGGCAGGTTCATCACGACAGAGCGGGGATCGGTGGGCCGGTTCATGCCACACCCTCCGACCGGATCGACAGGACCGCGTCGATGATCCGCTCATATCCCGTGCAGCGGCAGATGTTGCCGACAAGTGCCGACTTCACTTCGTCGCGGTTGGGATTTGGCGTGCCATCAAGGAATGTCGTCAAGGTCATCACCATGCCCGGAAAGCACATGCCGCATTGGACCACGTCATGGTCGATGAAGGCCTGTTGCACGCGGTTCAGCGTGCCGGGCGCGGTCAGCCCTTCGACCGTGACGACGTTGCATCCTTGCAGCAGACCGATGGGGCGCAGGCAGGACGGCACCGCTTGGCCGTCGATGTGCACAGTGCAGGCCCCGCAAAAGCCTTCGCGGCAGACGGCTTTCGCCCCGGTCAATCCATGCCGGTCGCGCAGCACGTCCAGCAGCGGGGTGCGGGGGTCGATGTCCAGTGCGATGGACTCACCGTTCAGGGTCAGTTCGATGGGCATGTCACACCTTGATCTGAGTGAAGGCGCGGCGCAGCAGCACCGGCAGGACGGAAAGCCGATACCACCCCGGCGCATCGACGGCGTCACGGGCGGTGAAGTCATCGCTCATCTCTCGTGCCGCCGCTTCGGCACGGGCGGGATCAAGGGCCGTGCCGGTCAACCGGTCCTCCAGCGATGACCAGCGGCGGGCGGTGCTTTCGACCGCGCCGACGGCGATGCGGATATCCCTGATCGTCCCGCCGGACACATCGGCGGATACGCTGACGATGGCGCAAGGATAATCCCCCGCCTTGCGCATCGGCAGGCGCGCATGGGCGGCGCGGCGCGCGGATCGGGCAATCTCAACCCGCAGGATCAGGCCGCCCCCGCCGCGCCCTGCCAGAAACGCCGCCATCGGCAGCGATTGCAGGCCGCTGCCCGTGGCCAAGACCGCCGTCACATCGGCGGCCAAAAGTGCAGGCACAAGGTCTGACGCCGCAAAACCCGCCGCGCCCAGATTGCCGCCAAGCGTTGCGATCCGGCGGATGCCGGGATTGGCCGACGCACCCGCCGCCGTGGCCAGACCTGCCAAATCGGGCTGCCCCGCCAAGGCCCCGGCCAGCGCGTCATGCGTGACCATTGCCCCAATCACCGCCCGCTCTGGCCCGATGTCCAGCGCCTGCACCTCTGTCAAGCAGCGCAGGGACATCAGCCGGTCTGGCATCGGCTCATGCCGCAATGGCGCGCGCAGCAGCCATGTCGCTCCGGCAATCGGCACCGCACCGCCCGCCATCGCCGCCACCGCCTCTGCCACGGTCTGCGGGGTGGTGATCAATCCGTAACCCGTCTGCGCCGTCATCGCCTTGCCCCCGAAGAAACCCCCGAGCAGCCTAAAAGACCACCAGCGCCTGTCTTGTCGCGGCGCGCACAACCGCTTGTCCGCAGACGCCCAAAGGTGCTTTGACCATCGCCCCGCGTGCTGTAGCCTTGCCTTCGTCCGCCCACGCCCCCAACCCACCACGCGCGAGGAGCCGCCAGACCATGCCGAGGGAAACCCACCGCCCGGTTGAGCCAAGCATCAGCGGTTGGCAAGCAGCGGTGTCGCAGGCCTATTTCCTGCTGGAAACCGAAGCCCGGCGCGATGGCCCGTTCAACGGCCAGCTTCAGGCATGGCCGCTTGGCCCGATCTCGGCCACACGCATTGCCTGCGATCCGGTGCTCTACCGGCGCAAGCCTGCGCACCTGCGCGATGCGCGCGACGATGCCATCCTGATTTCCATCCCCACCGCATCGCGTGTCCACTTCAGCCAGAACGCCCGCGACGTGATCTGTGATCCGGGCGGTTTCGTGATTGAACGCAGCGACGCGCCCTATGAATACTGGCACGCCGAACCCGATGTGCAGTGGGTGGTGAAAGTCCCGCGCGAGGCCGTCCAAGCCCGCATCGGCAGCGCAGAGCGGTTCCTTGGCCTGAGCGTCGATGCGCGGTCGGGTCTGGCGGCCTATTTCCTGTCAAGCCTTGCCACGGCCATTCAGCACGCCGATGCCTTTGATGACACGGTTCGGGCGACGTCGGGCACCCATCTGCTTGATCTGCTCTGTCTGGCCTTGCAGAACGACCAACGCGCGCTGTCCAGCGAGGACGGCACCATCCGCCGCGCCCATCTGGACCGGGCCGAGGGCTTCATCAACGCCAACCTGAAAGACCCCGCCCTGTCACCCGCCCGCGTGGCCGAAGGCTGCGGGATTTCGCTGCGCTACCTGCAACGCCTGTTCGGGGAAACCGGCCTGCGCGTCAGCGATTACATCCGCGACCAGCGACTTGCCCGCTGCCACGAAGACCTGCTTGCCGGGCGTCCCGACCGGATCTCGACGGTGGCCTATCGCTGGGGCTTTGCCGATCACGCCCAATTCTGCCGCCACTACCGCACCCGCTTTGGCCGCACCCCCAGCGAGGTGCGGCGGGATCGCTAAGCGGCGCGCACCAAGCCCGCAGCACAAGCAAACAGGCCGACGGGGCCCTTAGCGCAGGCCGAACAACGTGCAAAGCCAGTCCATCTGCTTTTGTTCTTGGAAGGCTTGGCCGCCTTCGTGATTGTTGAACTCATACTCCACCATGGTCTTGTCACCGCCATAGGCATTGAAGGCCCCGTAAACCGTAGAGGGCGGGCAAACGTCATCCATCAGGGCCACCGAAAACAGCGCCTTGGCCTTGGCAATGCGGGCGAAATTGACCCCGTCGAAATAGGCGAGCGTCTGCATGACCCGGGCCTTGTGATCGCGGTGCTGGGCAAGGTAACGCAGGATTTCCAGATAGGGGTTCTGCGCCGCCATCTGCAACGCGCGCGGAAAGTCGCACAGGAAGGGCACGTCGGGCAGAATTGCCGACACGCGCGGGTCAATCCCGCCGACAGCCAGCGTGATGCCACCGCCTTGGCTGCCACCACACAGGGCGATGCGGTCAGGGTCGATGCAGTCCTGCGTCAGCATCGCATCAATGGCCCGGACGCCATCGGTAAAGACCCGGCGGTAATAGTAGCCATCCTTGTCCAGAACGCCGCGGGTCATGAAGCCGGGGAAAGACACGCCCGCGCCAACCGGGTCCGGGGTGTCACCCACGCTCCAGACGCTGCCCTGCCCGCGCGTGTCCATCTTGAAATGCGCAAAACCAGACGCCGCCCAGTGCAGGTTTTCATGCGGCAGCCCCCGCCCCCCGCCATAACCGATATATTGCACCAGCAGCGGCAAGCGTCCGGCCCGCTGGCGCGGCAAGGTCAGCCAGCCCTTGACCGGATGCCCGCCAAAGCCCGGAAACGTGACATCAAGAACCTCAACCGCGCAGAGTGTCGTGGCTGCGGGCGTGACCACAACCTCGCCCCCGGCAGTGCGCGCCTCATGGAGGGTCGATTGCCAGAAGCTTGCAAAGTCATCGGGCAGGACGACGCCGCTGGTGTAGGCGGCAAGGGCGGGGTGGATCAGGTCGGGAAAGGGCATGGCACCTCACTGTCAGATTTTGCCGACTATGCAGGGAACGGACGCGGATTTCCACGCTGTCCTGTGCCAGAGGCAAAGCGGATGGGCGGCGAGGGCGGCGTCTTCGTCGCCCTTGGCAAAGGCTTCCATGGCGACCGGGCCCGTGTATCCATCCCCTTCAGCGCCAGTGCCACGCCGGAATAGTTGATCTCGCCCGTTCCCGGTTCACAGCGGCCCGGATTGTCGGCGACCTGCACGTCACCGATCCACGGCGGGCAAACCTCGCACCAGCGGATCAGGTCACCCTCACCGATGCGGGTGTGGTCAAGGTCAAGGTTGATGCGCAACTGCGGACGGTCGACGGCGGAGACCAGCGAAAGCACCGCCCCGGTTGACCCGAAGGGACAGCCCGGATGGTCGATGGGGTTCAGGTTTTCCAGCGTAAAGACCACACCCATCTCTTCGCCCAGATCGCAGATGCGGTGCAGCGTATCGCGCGCCCGCTGTTCCGCCCCCGGCGCATGCGAGCCGATGCGGGGAATGGGAACCCCCATGTCGCCCAGTCCGGTGCCTTGCAGGTTCAGGCGGTGGACACCCGGCCGCTTGACAGCGTGCCGTCGGTGATCGCGACCATGGGCACCCCCCTGTTGGCAGTCTCTTTGGCCAGGTTCACCACCTCGGTCTCGTGAAACCTGAAGGACACGACGAACAGCATGTCGGTCCGACGCGCGACCATGGCCATATGGGTCGCCAGCCCCCCGCCCGCATCCAGAAGCACCGTGCGCTTGCCAAGCACGGTCAGCACGTATCGCAACACCTCGACGACAGGGGCCGACCGGAGTTGCCCGACGAGGTAGATGGTATCCGAAGCCTGCATCAAGGCCGCAGCTTCGCCAAGTTGATCTGCGTCCATGTTGGCAAGCAAATCCTGCAAGGACGCGACATCCCGCGTCACGAGATCGGCCAGAAACCCCAGCCCCCCTCGCGCGGGCCGCCAAGTTCCGACTCGAGGGCGCGCACACGGGCATCAAACCCCAGGGCCGCCTTGGACAGGCGACGCTGGAACACCGCCTGAAGCTCCTTGGACCCCTTGTCGCCCAGCGACTGCGCGTATCGGACAAAACGCGACGCATGGGTTCCGCATTTCGCCGCGATGGCGTTGACCGACAACACCGCGACGTCATTCGGCTTCAGCGTGAGGTAAAGCGCGATCCGCTGAGACGACTTGCTCGTGTCCGCGTACCGATCATGGATCAGCTTGATCAGATCTTCGCAAGGGTCCGGCGGGCGGTAAGAAGCCATCTGTCAGGTCCGACACTCGCAGGAATGGGGTCTCTCCAGTCCTGCTGCCAATCCACCATCCGAAGCGAAACCTATCAAACGGATTGCAATGCATTTTTCGCTGCGTTGCGAAAAGTGAAAACAGCGCCTTGATGCAAGGCACGATGGTCATCTCGCGCACGGGACTTCTGCCGCAACACGGGTGAAGCGCACGGACTTTGACGGGGGCGCGCAAGAGGAGCCACAGGTCAAGATATCAGGTGCGGCGCGCGATCCCCAACTTGGCCAGCCGGTAATCCAGCTTGGCACGGCTTAATCCAAGCGCACGCGCCGCCGCCGAAACGTTCCCATCCGCAGCCAGCAGGGCGGCGCGGTAGGTCTCTTCTTCCATCTCATCAAAGGTCCGACTGCCAAAGGATGTCCGTGCCCCGCCCGCAGTGCTGCGCCGCACGATCCGCCCGGAGGCATGGAGCACTTCGACAAACTCGGGCATCTGTTCAATCCCGGTAAAGATATGCGAGATTTCCAGATCCCCGCCCGGTTCAGAATAGATCACCCCGCGTTCGATCATGTTCGAAAGCTCTCGGACGTTTCCGGGGAAATCATAGCGCAACAGCAAATCGCGGGCATCAACACTGATCCCGCGCAATGGCTTGCCATGGGCTTTGCTATGGCGGTGCAGGAAATGGTCTATCAGCATCGGCACATCGTCGCGCCGATCCCGCAGCGGGGGGATGACGATGGGCAGCAAGGACAAACGGAAATAAAGGTCCGCCCGAAACGCGCCGGACTCGACGAAGTCGCGCAATCGACCGCTGCAAGCCGACACAACCCGAACAGCAGCCGAGGTTTTCGTTTCCGCGCCAAGCGTCGCGGCAAGCTGGGACTGAATCGGCTTGGGCAACGAAGAGACGTCATTCAGAAAGAGCGTGCCGCCCTTGGCCCGTTCCATCGCGCCGCCTTCGCCGAACATCGGCCGGTCGGCATGATCCCCCGCATAAGCATCGCAGTTGACGGTCACGAATGGCCCGTTGGCGACGCTGCTCAATTCATGCAGGCGGCGGGCAAAGAATTCCTTGCCGGTGCCGGGTTCTCCCAGAAACAGAACGGGCTCGGCATAGCCTGCCACGCGTTCCACCAAACGGCGGGCGCGTTCGATACCTGCCGTTTTGCCGATGATCGCATGCGGGGTGGTCCCTTCGCGGTTTTGCGGCGGTTCTGTCGCGGGGTTCCAAGGCTGGTTGCGCGGTTTGACCGTGGCCGGGGCGAACAGTTCGAGTTCCGGCACTTCATTGCCCCATGCGGCCGCATTGCGCCCGATGACGACGCAACGTTCGGCCCCCTGCCCCATGCATTCCACTTCGCGGAAGATGACAGGCTGGCCCAGAAGCGCGGTGGTAAAGCCCGCCGGTGCGCCGACCTGCATCCAGCAGGTCGGACAGTCGGACACGCCAAAGGCGCGCATATGCTCGACCGCCTCGGTGCTGTCATGCCAATGGAATTCGCCATGGTAGTGGCCGCGCTTGATGTCGAACTCGAACCGTTTGGTGCTGACCTTCACAAAGCCTTCCATCGTGTGCAGACGCGGGCCAGCCGCAAGGGCGGCGGTCAGGTCGTCCTGACGGAACCGCTTGCGGACCAGTTCGGCGTAGCGCTGGCCCTGCGACCACCCGGTGCGGTAAAAAAGGCTGCGCGCCCGATCTATGCCGACCGCGTTGATCACATCGCGCCGCAGAGTGCCCAGAACGGCCGTCTGCATCATCACCATGCGCTCGTCGCTCAGCCAGATACGGCCATCGCCAAGAGCGAATTGCAGCGCCCCCGCGAGATCCTCAAGTGTCGGCGCGGCACCCTCCTTCAGAAGCCGACTATCCCCGCGGGCTGTGATTCGAGGGGCACGGCGCGACGCTTCGGTCAATGTGATACGGGCGGGCAATTTTCACCATTTCATGAATAACTATCTTTCTTTTCTGTTTACATGAAAACATGTCACACGCAAACATTAATCATATTCTATAATAATTTCAATTATTTAGACTGATATATGTGTAAAGAATAATTATTTGTTGAAAAACAAAACAGAGATGTATTGCTCTGCTTCCATCGCTCAGGGAGGAGCACGGCAAGGACGGACGACCACAGCCGCAACGCTACGGGTTCCGTCATGCCGGTCACAAAGGGAGAGAGACATGGACGGATCCGCACCGATCTTTCTGGCGCAGGACGCTTGGGAAGGAAAAATCTTCTCGGGTGGCTGGGGCGCTGCTCAGGGTGGGGCCTATGAGGTGACGGCACCTGCTGATGGCAGCCATGTCGCCAAGGTTGGCAATGGCAATACCGCAGATGTCGCCCGCGCTGCCGCCGCTGCCGCCGCCGCCCAACCCGCATGGGAAGCAACCGCTCCGGCAGACCGCGCCCGTATCCTGAACGCTGCGGCAGACATCCTCGAGGCCAACCGTGATGAGCTGATCCCTTGGATCATCCGAGAGTCAGGCTCGATCTATCCCAAGGCTGCCATCGAGATCGAACATTCGGCCGGCTTCCTGCGTGCGGCCGCTTTCGCGGCAACCGAAGAAACCCGCAAAGTGATTCAGTCGCTGGACGGCCGCGACGAAGAGGTGATCCGCGTGGCGCATGGGGTTGTGGGCGTGATCTCACCCTTCAATTTCCCGCTGATCCTTTCGATGCGCGCCATCGCTGCAGCCCTCGCGACCGGCAACGCGGTCGTCCATAAGCCCGATCCCCGCACACCGATCAGCGGCGGCATCATCATCGCCCGCATCTTTGAAGAGGCCGGTTTGCCAGCGGATCTGCTGCATATCATTCCCGGCGGCGCAGTCGTCGGAACGGCGCTGTGCGAAGACCGCAACGTCGCCATGGTTTCCTTTACCGGCTCACCCGGCGTGGGTGCCAAGGTTGGTGAGGCCTGTGGTCGCAATCTGAAAAAGGTGCAACTGGAACTGGGCGGCAAGAACGCCCTGATCATTCAGGACGACGCCGACTTTGCGCTGGCCGCCGCCAATGCCGCCTGGGGCACATGGCTGCATCAGGGGCAAATCTGCATGGCAACTGGTCTGATCCTCGCCCCTGCCGCGATGGCTGACCAGCTTGCCGAAGAACTTGCCGCCAAGGCTGGCCGCCTGCCTGTTGGGAACCCTGCGACCGAACAATGCGCCTTGGGGCCGCTGATCTCGGATTCGCAGGTCGCGCTGGTCAAGGCGATTGTCGATGACGCCGTCGCCAAGGGGGCAAAGCTGCTTGCAGGCGGCACGCCCAAGGGTCGGATGTTTCCGGCAACCGTGCTGTCGGGCGTCAAGCCGGGCATGCGGGCCTTCGACGAAGAAATCTTCGGACCGGTCGCGGTTGTCGTGGCTTATCAAACGGACGAACACGCGATCCAACTGGCCAACATGTCGGAATTCGGTCTTGCCGCAGGGATCATCGCAAAAGACGTGAACCGCGCCCGCCGCATGGGGATGCGGCTCAGGGTTGGCCATCTGCACATCAACGACCAGACTGTGATGGCCAGCCCGAACGCCCCCTTCGGCGGTCGCGGCAAATCGGGGAACGGCAGCCGTATCTCCGGCCCCGCCATCTGGGAAGAGTTCACGCAATGGGTCTGGATCACCTCGCGTCCCGACGCAGTGATGTATCCGTTCTGATCTGAAACCTCACCACCCTGACGCTTCTGTCCGCCCTCCCCGTGCGGGGCGGCCGGAAGCGGCTTGGCCAAGCGAAAGACCAAGACATGAGCTTAAACGGAAAGACCATCGCCATAACCGGGGCCTCTTCGGGGATCGGCGCAGAGATCGCCCGCCTTGCCCGGTTTCAGGGCGCGCATGTGATCGGACTGGATCGCAATGATCCGATGATCACACTGGACGGCTTCGTGAAGATCGACATGGGAGACGCGGCGGCGATTGACGCGGCGGTGACGGCCCTGCCGTCGGGCATCCATGCGCTGGTAAACGCGGCGGGGGTGTCGGGCCTTGCGGACAAGGACGTGGTGGCGCGGGTCAATTATCTGGGATTGCGGCATCTGACCGAGGCGCTGTTGCCAAAAATCGCCAAGGGCGGTGCCGTGGTGAACATCACGTCCATCCTCGGCGCGGAATGGCCCAAGCGGCTAGATGCGCACAAGGGCCTTGCCGCGACCACGACCTGGGCCGAAGGCGCGGCGTGGCTAAAGAAGCACCCGGTGCCGCAGGACAGCTGCTATCAGTATTTCAAGGAAGCGCTGGTCGTCTGGACCAAGAAGCGCGGCTACGACCTGTTCATGCAGCGCGACATCCGCATGAATTCGGTCGCGCCCGGCCCGGTCTTTACCCCGATCCTTGGCGATTTCGTCCAGATGTTGGGCGAAGAGCGCGTGGCCGCCGATGCTGCCAACATCAAGCGTCCCGCCATCGCGGACGAGATCGCGCCGCCGGTGCTGTTCCTGTGTTCAGACGCAGCACGCTGGGTGACCGGCATCAACCTGCCCGTCGATGGCGGCATCGACGCACTTTACGTGTGAGCACAGACGCGACGCACCGCAATCGCACGGCGCGTCGACACGACAAGAAACATCAAACGGGAGGAAATCGACCATGACAGAGTTTGCTTCGCCCACGGCTTTGCCTTCGCACGGCGGCATCAGCCGTCGCAGCTTTAACCGCCTGATTGCGGGTTCCGCGCTGGCAGCACCGCTGATCGGCACCCGCGCCTTCGGGCAGGACGCCGCCACCTTCAAGATCGGCTACATCGGGCCACAATCCGGCCCCTTGGGCATTTTCGGCGCGCATGACGGCTATCTGATCGACGCCATCAGAGCAAATCTGGCGGGCGGCATCGATGTCGGCGGCAGCAAAATGAACGTGGAGATCATCACAGCCGACACGCAGTCAGACCCGGTGCGCGCCAGCCAGATCACCCGCGACATGATCAACTCGGAAGCGCCGGACCTGATCCTGACCCATTCTGCGCCCGAAACCGTCAATCCGGTGTCGGATGCCTGTGAGGCTGGCGCGACCCCCTGCCTGTCGACTGTCGCCCCATGGGAAGCATTCTACTTTGGCCGCGGTGGCAAGCCGGGCGAGCAGTCGTTCAAGTGGACATTCCACTTCTCCTTCGGCTCAGGCAATTTCGTCAATCTCTACGATGGCCAGTGGTCGCTTCTGGAGACGAACAAAAAGGTCGGCACACTGATCCCGTCGGACGCCGACGGCAATGCGATCCGCGCCGGTCTGCTGCCGGCAATGGCCGAAAAAGGCTGGGACGTCGTCGATCCCGGCCCATACGAGAACATGAGTCAGGACTTCACCACCCAGATCGAGGCCTTCAAGTCGGCGGGCGTCGAGATTGTGGTCTGCTTCCCCTTCCCGCCCGATTTCCCGGTGTTCTGGCGTCAAGCCGCGCAACGGGGTTTGGCGCAGCAGTTGAAGGTCATGCAGATGGCCAAAGCGGGACTGTTTGCTGCCGAAATGGAAGCTCTGGGCGATCTGGGTCAGGGTCTTTGCACTGGGGTCTATTGGCACCCGGCCTTTCCGTTCTCGTCCACGGCCGCTGGCCTGTCGAACGCCGATCTGGGCAAAGCCTACGAGGCTGCAACGGGCGCGCAATGGGCGCAGGCCCTTGGCGCGTCAGCCTCGCTGTTTGATGCGGCCATTGCTCTGGCTCAGCATTCAGGCAACCCGAAGGACAAGGAGGCATTGGCCGCCACCCTACCCAAGCTCAAGGCCGAAACAGCCGTGGGCACGGTCGATTTCAGCGCGGGCCCGGTCCCGAATTGCGCCGTCAGCGGTCTTGCGGGCGGGCAATGGAACAAGGCCGCAGAAGGGCCATTCCAGTTCCAGCTCGACCTCGTGTCGAACGCCGACTTCCCGCAGATCCAGCTCACCTCGGACTTCAAGCCGCTGGCCTTTGGCTAAGACTTACACCGCAAACGGGGCCGGGGCGCGCATTCGTGCGCCCCGGCCTGTGCTGGCAGGGGGAATGCTTTTGGACATGTCGCAGATACGGGCAGAACCGATGCTGCGCGCACGGGGGGTGAACAAATCCTACGGCGCGCTCAAGGTGCTGCTTGATGTGGATTTTCAGGTGGCAGCGGGCGAGGCCGTGGGGATCGTCGGCCCGAACGGGGCGGGAAAGACCACGCTTTTCGGGGCGCTGGCCGGATCGTTCCCCATCACATCGGGTGAGATTTATCTGCAAGGCCAGAATCTTGCGGGCACATCTTCAGGCGAGCGGTGCCGTATGGGCCTTGCCCGCACCTATCAGGTGCCACGTCCGTTTCTGGGGATGACGGTGTTTGAAAATGTCCATGTCGCGGGCATGTCGGGGGCTGGCCTGTCCAGCGCAGATGCGGCGGCAGAGGGCGCGGACATCCTGCGCGACACTGGCCTTTTGGCATTGGCAAACCGGCCGACTGCTGCGCTTGGCCTTCTGGACCGCAAACGGCTGGAAGTCGCGCGCGCCCTTGCCACCAAGCCTCATGTGATCCTTTTGGACGAAATCGGCGGCGGTCTGACCGAGGCAGAGCTTGGCGCACTCGTCGACCTGATCCGCCAGTTGCAGGCCAGCGGCATGACTGTGGTCTGGATCGAACATATTTTGCACGCCCTGCTGCGGGTGGTGACCCGTCTGGTCTGCATGGCCGAAGGCCGTGTGCTGGCCGAAGGCAACCCGCGCGAAGTGATGGCCCATCCCGAAGTGCAACGCGCCTATCTGGGGAGCAGCCCTGAATGACCACAGGCAAAATCGCCCTGTTGCTGGTCGATGCCGTTGGCCGTCACGGCCAGTTGCAGGCCGTCAAATCCCTGTCCCTGAGTATCGCCGAGAATGAGGTGGTCGCCCTGATCGGGGCCAATGGCGCGGGCAAGACGACGCTGATGCGCATGCTGGCGGGGCTGCATCCGTTGGCCGAGGGGCGGTTGGCGCTGTTCGGCAACGATGTCACCGCCCTGCCCGCACATGACCGGGTCAAGGCCGGAATCGTGCTGTCGCCCGAAGGGCGGCGGCTTTTTGGCGACATGACCGTGCGCGAGAACCTGATGATCGCTGCGGAAAACGGTCGGCGTGGCGATTGGACCGTGGCGACCGCCTGCGATGCCTTTCCCCAGATTGTCCCGCTCTTGGACCGTCCGGCGGGCGGCTTGTCAGGTGGGCAGCGGCAGGCGGTGGCCATCGCGCGGGCGCTGGTCGCCAACCCTTCGGTGCTGCTGCTGGACGAAGTATCGCTGGGCCTGTCCCCTGCGGCGGTTGACGGGGTTTATCAATCCCTTGCCGCCTTGCGCGGGCGCATGACGATGGTTGTCGTCGAACAAGACCTGACACGGGCGATGAGCTTTGCCGAACGGCTGATCTGCATGGCCGAAGGCGTGCTGGAACTGGATGGCAATCCGGCGGTGCTGACGCGCGAAGAGATCACCAACGCCTATTTCGGCATCCATAAAACAACAGGGGCGAGCCATGCTTGAGGCGCTGATCCAGGGCATCCTGTTGGGTGGTTATTATGCCGTGCTTGCGGCCGGGCTGTCGCTGATGTTCGGGGTGGTGCGTTTCATCAACCTTGCGCATGGCGACATGGCCGTGTTGGGGGCGATGATCGCCTTGTGGTTTGTGCAGGGGGTCGGCTTGAGTGTCAGTTTGGCAATCGCGGTGACCCTGCCCGCGATGGCCGCCTTGGGCTGGCTGATGCAGCGGCTGATCTTTGAACGCGCCCTGCGCGGTGGCTTTCTGATCCCTATCCTGACGACCATCGGCCTTGGTGCTGCCTTGCAGAACGGGATGTTCGGCCTGTTCGGTTCTGAAACCAAATCGCTTGGCGCGCATATTGGCGGGCTGTCCTGGGCCAGTTGGGAATTGCCGGGGGGGATCTTTCTGGGGCAGTTGCCCGTCTACATGTTCCTGACCGCGATCGTGGTGCTGGGGACGCTTCATCTGGTGCTGACGCGCACCGCCTTTGGCCGTGCGGTGCGGGCCACGGCGACGGATGCCGATGCTGCCGCCCTGTGCGGGATCGACGCGCGGCGGGTGCATCGGGGGGCTGCGGCCATCGCCGTGGCGCTGGCGGGGCTGGCTGGTATCTTTCTTGCCCTGCGGGCGCAAGTCACGCCATTTGCCGGGCCGATGCTGTTGATCTTTGCCTTTGAGGCGGTGGTGATCGGCGGTATCGGCTCGCTTCGCGGCACGCTGCTGGGGGGGATAGCTCTGGGCGTGGCACAGGCGCTTGGCGGGCTGATCTCGCCGCAGTTTTCCATCCTTGCCGGGCATGTCGTGTTCCTGACCGTGCTGGGCTGGCGCATGTCGCAAGTGGCGGCGGCGGATCGCGGCGGCTGGCGCAGCGCCTATGCCGCGCTGATCCTGAAACACAAGACGGCAGGGGGCAAGCGATGACAAAGACACCACTTCTTGGCATGGCATCGGCAGACCGCCGATTGATCTGGCTGGCGGCTTCGGCACTTGCGGTTCTGGCCATCCTGCCAGCCTTTGGTTCGGCGCTGGCGGTCGACAAGCTGACCTATCTGTTCATCCTGATCATGTTTGCCACCATGTGGAACCTGCTGGCGGGCTATGCAGGCCTTGTGTCGGTCGGCCAACAGGCCTTTGTCGGGCTGGGTGGCTATGCTATGGTGCGGATGGTCGATGCGGGCCTGCCGCCCTTTCCGGCCATCTTCATTGCCGCCCTCTGCACCGGCGTGGTGGCTTGGGCGATGTCATGGTTCGTGCTGCGCATGAAGGCTGGCGAATTCGCCATCGCCACTTGGGTCATCGCCGAGGCGATCCGCGCCATGGTGTCCTTTGACCCGATCATCCAGGGGGAAACCGGCACCTCGATCACTGCGCTCAATGCCTATGCGCCCGAGATGCGGCGTCTGACGATCTATCTTCTGGCACTGGCGACGACCGCGCTGATGGTTTGGGGCAGTTGGAAGCTGCTGCAAGGCCGCACCGGCGCCGAAGCGCAGGCGATCCGCGACGATGAAGAGGCCGCAGCATCCGTCGGGATTTCGACCTTTCAGGTCAAACAACGCATCTACATTCTGGCTTCGATCGGCTGCGCCGTGGCCGGAACGCTGTGGCTGGCCTCGGCCATCACCTTTCAGCCGCGCACGGGGTTCGGGGTGCAATGGTCGGTGTTCATGCTGTTCATGGTGCTTGTGGGCGGCATCGGCACCTTCATAGGGCCGATCCTCGGGGCGCTGTTGTTCTTTGCCCTGCAAGAGATCTTTGGCGATTTCGGCGCGTGGTATCTGGCGGGTGTCGGCATCGTCGCCATCCTTTTTGCGCTGTATCTGCCGCGCGGGATTGTCGGGCTGTGGCTGGACAAGGGCCGGGATGAGCCGCTGACGATGCGAAAACGGCTGGGAATTTAAGGCGGGGCCGTGGTGGCCTTTGGAAAGTGAAGATGGAAGATCGTTATATCAAGGTTGATGGGGTCACGCTGCGCTATCGTGACACCGGGGGGGCGGGCGTGCCGATCGTGCTGACCCATGGCATCTCTGGTTGTTTGGAACTCTGGACGCCACAGTTGCGCGATCTGGGGGCAACCCGCCGCGTGATTGCCTGGGATGTGCCGAACCACGGGCTGTCTGATCTGACCGGCCGGGTTGAGAATTGGGACAGCTACGCCGCATGGCTGCTGCGCTTTGTTGATGCCTTGGGGCTGGATGGCTTTATCGCGGCGGGCAATTCGATGGGTGGGGCGCTTTCGTTGCGCGTGGCGGGACTTGCACCAACCCGCGTGAAGGGCGTGATGCTGGCCAATGCAGCCTCCCTCGGGCCTGAGGTGTTCCCGGTGTTTCGGATGATGACCCTGCCGATTTTGGGCGATCTGATGACCAAGCCCAGCAAAAAGGGCGTGGACATGGCGCTGTCCGCCATCGTCAAGGATCAGGCCTGCGTCGATGCCGACCTGCGTGCCGCGATGCTGCGCGATCAGTTCAAGCCGGGGGGGGCTGCGGCCTTTGTCGCCACCTTGCGCGCCTGCACCACGATCTTCGGACAACGCGCCGTGACGTGGAAAGCCAGCCAGCAGTTGCTCTCAACGCTTGACGTGCCGATGCTGATCCTGCACGGCCGCGAGGATAAGGTGCTGCCGGTCAAACACAGCGAAGAAGCCGCCAAACGTGCCAAGCGCGCGAAACTGGTCGTGCTGGAAAACTGCGGCCACACGCCCCAGATCGAACAGCCTGCGGCGTTTAACGCGGCTTTGAGCACGTTTGCAGCCTCACTCGGCGGGGTTTGACCTTAGTCCTGCCCATCAAAGGACGACCGGGCCGTATCAATCTCGGCCCGGTTTTCGATGACCCAAGCGGCAAGGCCGGACAGGCGCAGGAACAGACTTTCCCCAAGCGGGCGCAGGCGGTAATCCACGCGCGGCGGGGCGGTGGGGGTGACGATACGCTCTACCAGCCCATCACGTTCCAGCTTTCGCAGGGTGTGGGTCAGCATCTTTTGCGACACATCCGGTATATCGCGGCGCAATTCGGAAAACCGCCGCGACCCGACCGACAGCGCGGCCATCACCAGAATGGACCATTTATCACCGATCCCATCCAACACCTGCCGCACCGGGCAGTTCGCCGGATCGAGGGAAATCCGGGGCAGTTCGGGGGCGGCATCAAGGGTCATGATCTTCTTTCAACGCGATGAGCGAATTCTGCGTGGTTACCAAATGGTGCCTCCTTTTCCAACTCTAAAGAATCAATTATGTGGTTAGTCACCAAAAGATACCATGCATAAAGGGTAAACCAAATGGAACTTCTGAACCGCAGAACCTTGTTGAAAACCGCTGCCGCCTCGGGTGCTGCTGCGGCGTTGTTGCCGTCGCTGGCCCATGCCTCCGCCTCGGGGACAGAGCTTTTCACCTCGGATGAAGCCGGGCTTTTGGTGGATAGCACCGTGATCTTGGGCGAAAAATCCGCCGTTCTGATCGACGCGCAATTCACCGCAGGCAATGCGGGCCTGCTGGCCGACATGATCGCCGCAACGGGCCGCACGCTGGAAAGCATCCTGATCACGCATATCCACCCGGATCACATTCTGGGTCTGCCGGTCTTGTTGGACCGCTTCCCGCAGGCCAAGGCCTATGCACAGACCGATATTCAGGGGATCTTGTCGCAGATCCTTGGCGGCATGCACGGGCAGATCGCAGGTGCAGCCCCCGCAGGCGTGTTTGCTGACCGCTTTGTCGTGCCAGAGGCGCTGAGCGCGGATCACATCCTGCTGGAAGGCGAGCGGATTGAGATTCTGCCCCCCATGGCCGGCGATACCGCGCTGATCACGCCGGTGCATATCCCCAGCCTGAACACGCTGATCGCGACCGACATCGCCTATATCGACACCCACCTGTGGATGGAAGAAGTCGCCGCCTCCGGCACCGACGCATGGCGCGCCAGTGTCGAAACCCTGCGCGCCATCGGTGCCAAGACCGTCATCCCCGGCCACCGCAAAACCGCCAGCCCGAATGACGCCTCGGTGTTTGATGCCACCATCGCCTACCTTGATCACTGGGAAAAGGCGCGAGCCGCTTCGGCCAATGCCGAAGAATTCCGCGCCAAGCTGTTGGTCGGCACCGAGGACCTTGGCTTTGCCTTTGCCATTGATCGCGGTGTCGCAGCGGCCTTTCCGGCCTAATCGCCTTTACCGCAACCCTTAGACACACGGGGACATCATGTCATTCGTCCGTAACACCACACTCGCCAGTGACTTTGCGCTGTTGGCCTTTGCGGCACCCGCAGTGGCGCAGCCGTCCAACAAGGACTTCGTCGTTCAGGCGGTGACAGAGTTGTTCATCAACGGTGATGGCACGGCGATTGATCGCTACTGGGCCGAGGATTACATCCAGCGCAACCCGATGTTCCCATCGGGCAGCGCCGTGATCCGTGAGGCGTTCTCGAACATGCCTGAGGATTTCAAATATGAGATCGGAATGGTCATTGCCGAAGACGATCTTGTGGCCATTCACGGCCGCTACACGGGGTTCACCCCAACGCCGCTGATCGTCGTCGACATCTATCGGGTCGAGGATGGCAAGATCAAGGAACATTGGGATATCGGCCAGCCAGAGGTGCTGGAGACAGTCTCGGGCAATCCGATGTTCGAACCGATGAAGTGACGCAGCCTGATTGAATGGAACGGGCGGGGAAAACCCCGCCCGCTCTGCCGTGCGTCAGGCGGTGGTCAGCGGCTGGATGCGCCCGGCCTGAAACGTATCGGCCAGTCGTGTCAGCTCCACCCGCTTGACCACCCCGCCCTTGAAGAACGGATCGCCTTCGGCAAAGGCGCGGGCGGCGGCCTCATGCTCGGCCTCGAGGATGCCGAAGTTGCCGATGCCCTCAGCGCCAGCGTTCCACAGCGCTGATCCGGTCAGAACCCGCGCCAAGCCATCGCCACCCGACGCCACCCAAGCCCGATGCTGCGGGCGCAACTGATCGCGCAAGGCGGCGATGTCAGCGCCGGGGTGATGCGGACAGATCATCAGGAAATACATCAGGCATTCTCCAACAGCACCATGCCCGCACCGGTCATTGAGGCGGGGGCGAAGTAATGGCGGTGCAGGGTGTTGACCGCGTCATTCATGCAGCCGCGCATCACCAGCCACATGATGAGTTCGGCGCCTTCCGACCCAAACACCTCAACATAATCCTCGCGGCTCATGTCGCGGTAGCGCTGCGGGTTGGGGCCGATGTCGGCGATCCATTTGCGATCCTCGACGGGGTTGATGTAGCCCGCCCGCGCGCCTTGCAACTGATGCGACAGGCCCCCGGTGCCCAGAACCACCACGCGCTCCTCGGTGGGCCAGCTTTCGATGGCGGCGCGCAGGGTTTGGCCAAGCGCCCACATCCGTTGCGGGGTGGGGATGGGGTATTGGATGGTGTTCACAAGGATCGGCACCACCTTGACCGGCCAAGCGGCAGGCCGACCAAAGACCAGTTCCATCGGCACCTGCATGCCATGATCCACCGCCAATTCGCGGCAGATCAGCGGGTCAAAATGGCGGCTGACCATCTGATCGGCCAGATGCCACGCAAAATCCGCCGCGCCTTCAAAGGCCGGGACAGGGCGCGGACCCCAACCTTCGTCAATCGGCTCATATAGGTCCGCCACCCCGAGGGCGAGGGTGGGCACCCGGTCAAGGAAGAACGCGTTACCATGGTCATTGAAGATCACCACTGCGATATCGGGCTTTTGCGCGGCGATCCACTCTTGCGCCGGGGTGTAGCCGTCAAAGAACGGTTTCCATTCGTCGCTGTCGCGCAACCCCTTGTCCAGCGCGGCGGCGATCGAGGGCACATGGCTGGTGCCCAGACCTGCGATCAGTTTAGCCATTGGTCACCTTTCCCAGCCGTATGTCCAGAAACGCATCAAGGCTTAGCCCCGCCTGCGCCGCGCCAATCGCCCGGATCGGCGTGGGGTCCACGGCTGAAATCTTGAGGATATAGAACAGGTTGCCACCCAGACGGACCATCTCGGCCCAGTCGCGCGCCTGAACGGCGGCGCGTTGGTCGGGCGTCAGGGCAAAGCGGTCAAGGTAGGCGGGCTCATCCGCCAGAAACGCCGCGCGGCCTTCGGGGGTGGACAGGCCCATCGCCATCTTGTTCAGGGCATAGCCGATGTTAGACCGGGGGCGGTCAAACAGCGGCGTGTCGGGAATGCGGTCAAGCCCGGCATCCGCAGCGGCAACAGACTTTGCCCAATCGGCCAGCAACCCCGCCACGGTGGCGGGTTGTTCGACGGGGGCGAAATGGCCTGCGTTTTCAACAACCTCAAGCCGTGCTTGTGGGCAGAGGCGGGCGATGTCCTGATGTTGGGCAACCGGGCTCCACTGGTCTTGCCGCCCGACGATCAGCAGCATCGGCCCCTTATAGGCCAGCGTCGCCGCGGCATCCGGGCGCGACAGCAGGGCGCGCAACTGGCGTTCGTGGATGTCGGGCGTCATGCGGCAGACCATCGCGGAGAGGCTCGCCATCAGCGCGGGATCTGGCACCGTTTCGGCGTTCATCATCCCCGGCAGCCAAGCCGCCGCCAGCGCCGCCATGCCTTGCCCATGGGCAAGGTCGATCATCGCTTGGCGCTTGGCCTCTTCGCCCGCGCGCCTTGGGTGCATGCCGGTGTTCAAGAGCGCCATCCCGGCAATGCGTCCGGGTGCCATGCGCGCCATTTCCATCGCCACGCGCCCACCCATGGAATGACCGGCAAGGATCAGCCGCCCCGGATGCCGCGCGAGCAGGTCACGCGCCATATCGGGGATGCTGGTTTGCGTGGTCACATCCGCCACAACGCTGGGCAGGGCGGCGGTCACTGCCGTCCAGACAAAGGCATCGGACACAAGGCCCGGGATCAACAGGACTGTCGGCATTGCGCCACCCCTTCCAGAAAAAGGCCGCCCCCGGCAGGGAACGGCCAAGTCGACAGAGACACCTAGCCTTTGGTGCGCCAGCTGTCGGCGTAGTTGGTCCGCGCCTCGGCGGCGTAAGGTGTTGCCGCCACGCGCACGCGGATTTCGGTCTGGCGATGCGGTTCGGTGCTGGTTTTGCCCGTCGTTTCAGGCTCACCCCACTTCAGCGTCAGGATGTCGTTTTCCTGCACATCCTGCGCGACCACACCCAAGGACAGCATGGTGCGTTCGTTGTAGGAATAGCCGTTGAACATGCTCATCCCCACCATCTTGCCTGCGTCATTGACGATCATATCGGCACTGGACGAGGCATAGTTCGGCTGCGGAAAGTCGATCCACTTGAACGGCACGCCCGGTTCAAAGTTCGAGGCGATGACCTTCAGCACATCGTCGCGGTTCCATTCGAAGGTGACCTTCTTGCGGTTCTTGGCGCTGCCCTTCATCGCGGTCAAAGCGGCCTTGCCGATGAAGTCATCCTTCTTCCAGCCGATGTAGAAGTCGTACCCCAGTTCAAACGGGTTGACGTAATAGTCTTCGATATTGGCGCTGACATAGCTGCCACCAATGGCGCCTGCGGCCTCATAGCTGTCGGCCCCCAGCCAATCGCGGTAGTCGGCCAGCATGCCGTCGCCGGTGTAGATGCCCGGCAAGGGCGAGGGAATCCAGCCCGATTCCAAGGTGTTGGTCGAATAGGCGCGGCTGCCGCATTGCACCAGATTGACGCCCGCATCGCGCGCGGCCTGTAGAATGGTAGAGTGGATGTAATCCTTGTCCTTATACGGACCCCAGATTTCCAACCCCGGCGCGCCCGACATGCCGTGGCGCAGGGCCTGCACCTTTTTGGAGCCTATGTTGATCCAATCGACGTGGAAGAACTTGATGTCCGGCACCGGACCGCCGTTCATCTTTTCAAACACCTTCGGCGCGTCGGGGCCTTGGATCTGGAAGCGGTAGTGTTCGCGCAACACGCGCTCGCCTTCGGGGCGGGACGGGCTGCGGGGGTCATAGCGCAGACGGACGTTCCACTTGCCATAGGCCGCGCAGAACATCAGCCAGTTTGAGGTGGGGGCACGACCGACGAGGATGTACTTATCCTCACGCTCACGGAAAATGATGTGGTCGCCGATGACATGGCCGTTCGGCGTCACCGGCACGAAATGCTTGGCGCGGTTCAGGTCGAAATTGGCGAAAGAGTTGATGCCGTGATGCGACAGGAATTCCGTAGCCTGCGGCCCTTCGACGATCACTTCGTCCATGTGGTGCGACTGGTCAAACAGCACGGCAGATTGACGCCACGCCACCTGTTCATTGCGCCAGTTCTGGAATTCGGGTGCCACCACGGGGTAGACATACATCCCCGCCTTGGAATTGCGCAGCATGGTCACCGGATTGCCAGCGGCGGCCATAACGGTTGCGAGACTTTGGGTCATTGAAGCTCCTCCCTGACATTCATGTATACATGAATAGGCAGGGGCAACCCGATTGGCAAGGATTTCACCGCGTGTGACGGGCGATTCCAACAAAAAATGTATACATTAACTTGTCAGACGGACAGGATCGCCAGACTGGCCGCCCCTTCGCGCAGCGCGGCCTCATGCGAAAGCAGGAATTCCACGTTCCGCCGCGCCGCGCGGGCATGTTCCCGCGCCAGGGATTCGGCACGAAAGCCTTCGCGATTGGCAATCGCGTCGATGATCGCGCGATGCTGATCTTGCGCCGAGGCAAGCGTGCGCACCAAGGCCGCCTGGTGGCTTTGGTCATCCAGAAAAGCCGAAGGCGAGGCAAAGGGCAAAGCGGTGATCCGCTCGATCTCGCGGCAAAGCACATCGCTTTGCGACATCTCTGCCAAATGCCGGTGGAACGTGGCGTTCAGCGCGGAATACGACTCCATATCAAAGGCTTCGCGCTGAAAGATGCTGTCGATCTGGCGCAGCAGATCATGGGCCACGTCCATCATCGCCTTTGGCACGCCGCGTTCTGCGGCCAGACGGGCGGCGGTGCCTTCCAAGACGCCGCGCAATTCGATGGTATCCACCACATCGGCCACCGCAAAGCTGCGCACGACGAAGCCACCGCCCGGCGCGCGGTCCAACAGCGCCTCTTCCGCCAGTCGCGACAGCGCCGCACGGACGGGCGTGCGAGAGATGCCCAACTCCTCTGCCAGCGCCACCTCAAACAGCCGCGTGCCGCCTGGCAATTCACCGCCCAGAATGCGTTTGCGCAGCGAGATCAGGGCCCGCTGCGCATGGGTCGCAGTTTTCTCTTCAGGCACGGACACCCCCCTTTGTGTATACATGGGCAGAGTATCAGACCGGGCCGGTATGTATACCTCAGCCGTCACATCTTCAGGATGCGGCGGGCGTTCTCTTTCAAGATCAGGGGCCGCACCTCATCGCGGATGGGCAATTCGGCAAAGTCCTTCAGCCAGCGGTCCGGCGTGATGGCGGGCCAGTCTGATCCGAACAGCATCTTCTTGCGCAGGATGGTGTTGGCATAATGCACGAAGATCGGCGGAAAATACTTGGGCGACCAGCCCGACATGTCGATGTAGACATTCGGCTTGTGCTGCGCGACGGCGAGGCCCTGTTCCGTCCAAGGGAAAGATGGATGGGCCAGCACGATGGTCATGTCAGGAAAATCCACGGCCACATCGTCGATGTGGATCGGGTCCGAGAATTTCAGCCGCATCCCCATTCCGCCGCGCATGCCCGACCCCACCCCGGTCTGGCCGGTGTGGAACAGCGCAATCGCGCCTTCTTCCTGAATCGCCTCATACAGTGGATAGGCCATGCGGTCGTTGGGGAAAAAACCCTGCATCGTGGGGTGAAACTTGAACCCCTTCACCCCGAAGTCCCGCACCAATCGCCGCGCCTCACGCGCGCCCAACCGGCCCTTGGCGGGGTCGATGCTGGCAAACGGGATCAGGATGTCGCTGTTTTCCGCCGCAAGTCGGGCGATTTCTTCGTTGTTGTGACGGTAGAACCCGGTTTCCCGTTCCGCATCCACGCCAAAGATCACAGCGGCAATCTTGCGCTCGCGGTAATAGGCGGCGGTCTGCGGCACGGTGGGCAACATGCCGTCAATCCCGGCGGGGTTCTTGAAATAGGCCACCATGCCCGCCTGAAACTCGTTGTAGCCATCGTCGCGATGGCAATTGCACGGCTCTTCGGCATGGGTGTGAAAGTCGATGGCGATCAGGTCGTCAAGGTTCATCGCGGTCATTCCTTGGGCGCTTCAAGCTTGGCTGTGCGCTTTTCCAGAAAGTCGCGCAGACGGGCCGTCGCCTCGGGCGTGACGGATGTCAGCGACGACATCAGGCTTTCCACGAAGAGCCCATCTTCGGACGACATGTCGCGAATACGCGGCAGGGCGTTGATGATCGCATAGTTGGACATCGGGGCATTCTTGGCTGCCGCAGAGGCGAGTTCGATGGCCTTTTCCAGCGCGCGGCCTTCGGGGACGACGTAGCTGACGCCGCCCCATTGTTCCATCTGCACGGGCGACACGGTGCGACCGGTCAGCATCATGTCCCCCATCCGATGCGACCCGATCAACCGCGCAATCCGCACTGACCCCCCACCGCCAACAAAGATGCCGCGCGTCCCTTCGGGCAGGCCGAAAAAGGCGGTTTCATCCGCCACCCGCACATGCGCCGCCGCCGCGAGCTCAAACCCGCCGCCCACCACCGCGCCCTTCAGCGCGACGACAAAGGGAATGCCGCCGCGTTCGATGCCGTCAAAAATCCGGTGCCAGCGGCGCGAGCCTTGGACGGCTGCGATCAGCGGCTTTTCCACATGTTCGGCCAGATCAAGACCCGCGCAGAAATGCTTGCCTTCGCCAAAGATCACGGCGGCCTTTGCTTCGACCTGCGCGGCCTCGATCGCCAGATGCAAGGCTTCGACCACGCGGTCGCTGATGGCGTTGCGTTTGGCAGGCCTGTTCAGACCGATCAGCGCGATGTCGCCGCGCAGGTCATAGGTGACCAGTTGTTCGATTTGCCCATCCATCCCGGACCCCCCTCTGGCTGCGTCGATATTAGTTATACATTATAAATATTATCTGGTAAACATCCATTGCGAGACTGCATGCGTCCCGCTATTGTTATTGTCAATAACAGTTCAGGCCAAGAAATGGTCTCTGGCTGCCCGGGGGGAGGAGCCGATGAAAGACGCAAAGACAACTGCACCGCAAGGTCGGGGGCAAGGTCGGGGGCAAGGTCGGGGGACTGTGTCGCTGCGGGTGGAACGGCTCGCCGACGGCACGATGCTGGTCCGGCAATCGGGCGAACTTGGCCCCTATCCGCGCTGCATCACCGAACGTTTCCTGCATTGGGCGCAGCACCACCCCGACCGGCTGTGGATGGCAGAGCGGGGCACAGACGGCGATTGGCAGCGCGTCACCTATGCTCAGGGGGCTAAGGCCATCCGTGCAATCGGAACGGCGCTACTAGAACTGGGCCTGTCGGTGGAACGCCCGCTGCTGATCCTGTCGGGCAACAGCCTTGCCCATGCCCTGATGGCACTGGGGGCGCAGCATATGGGCATCCCCTCTGCCGCGCTGTCACCGGCCTATGCCCTGTCGGGCGAAGATCGTGGCAAGATGGCGCAAGTGGTGGATCAACTGACGCCGGGCATGGTCTTTGCCGATCATGCCGCACGCTATCTGCCCGCGATTGATGCCGTCTTGGGGGCAGATGTGCCGCTGGTCTGCCTGACGGGGGACAGCACAACCCGCCTCGTCCTGCGCTTTGACGACCTGCGCGCCACCGCCCCCACGGCGGCGGCAGAGGCGGCACATGCACAGGTAGGGCCGGACACGGTGGCCAAGTTCCTGTTCACCTCGGGCACCACGGGCAGCCCCAAGGCGGTGATCCAGACCCAGCGGATGCTCTGCTCCAATCAGGCGATGGTGGCCGAGGCTTATGCCTTCCTGAAAGACGAACCGCCCGTGCTGGTCGACTGGGCGCCGTGGAACCATACCGCCAGCGGCAACAAGGTCTTCAACATGGCGATCTACAACGGCGGCAGCTACTACATCGACGATGGCCGCCCCACCCCTGCCGACATCGGCAAGACCATCCGCACCCTGCAAGAGGTTGCGCCGACGTGGTATTTCAACGTCCCCATCGGCTACCAATTCCTGCTTGATGCGATGGAAGCGGATGACACGCTGGCCGACACCTTCTTTTCGCGGCTGAAGATGCTGATGTATGCAGGCGCGGGCATGAGCCAACCTGTCTGGGACCGTCTGGCCGCCATGGCCGCGCGCAAGGTATCGGGGGGCGTGCCCATCGTGTCGGGCCTTGGTGCCACGGAAACCGGGCCTTTCGCGCTGTATTACAGCGACAAGAAAGACCGCCCCGGCAACATCGGCGTGCCTGCCCTCGGCGTGACGCTGAAACTGGTCCCACAGGACGACAAGCTTGAGGCGCGGGTGAAAAGTCCGTCCATCACGCCGGGCTATTGGCGAAACGCCAAACTGACAGCCGAGGCTTATGACGAGGACGGGTTCTACAAACTGGGCGACGCCCTGCGCGAGGCCGTGCCGGGCGACCCTTCTGCCGGGTTCATCTTCGACGGGCGGTTGGCCGAGAATTTCAAGCTTGCCACCGGCACATGGGTGGCCGTGGGCGCCCTGCGGGCCGCTTTGATCAATACCATGGGTGGGCTGATCTCTGACGCCGTGATCGCCGGGGAAGAGCGCGACGATCTGCGTGCGCTGCTGGTGCCGAACTGGACAAGGTTGCGCGCGATTGCGGGGCAACCGGACCAAGATGTTGGCCTTCTGGCCCACCCCGCCGTGCGCGCCGCCCTTGAAGAGGCGCTGACTGCACATGCCCGCAGCGCCACGGGCAGCGCATCGCGGGTGGTGGCGGCGATGGTGCTGGACCGCCCGCTCAGCTTTGACAAGGGCGAGGTGACGGACAAAGGGTCTGTCAACCAGCGCGCCGTCCTGCGCGAACGCGCCGATCTGGCGGCGGCCTTGTGGATGGATGACCCCCGCGTGATCGCGGCGGATTGGAAGGGAAAGCGCTGATGGACCTTGATGCAGCACATGTCGCCGTCACCGGCGGCGGGTCGGGTCTGGGTGAGGCCGTGGCCCGCGCCCTTGCCGCCAAGGGTGCCAAGGTCACCGTCATAGACCGCAATGCCGAAACCGCCGCCCGCGTGGCGGACGATCTGGGCGGGCACGTGCTGACGCTGGATGTTACCGACGACTCCGCAGCGGCGGCGCTGGATGCCGCGATTGCCGTACAGGGGCCGCTGCGGGGTCTGGTCAATTGCGCCGGCATCGGCGGGGCCAGCCGCATCCTTGGCCGCGACGGCCCGATGGAGCTTGCCGCCTTTGACCGCACCATCCGCGTCAATCTGATCGGCACTTTCAACATGCTGCGCCTTGCCGCCGCGCGGATGCAGATGAACACGCCGGATGCCGACGGCGCGCGCGGGGCCATCGTCAACACCGCCTCGGTCGCGGCGTTTGACGGGCAAATCGGCCAAGCCGCCTATGCCGCGTCCAAGGGCGGGATCGTCGCCATGGCCCTGCCCGCCGCCCGCGAGCTGGCGCGCTTTGGCATCAGGGTGAACACGGTCGCCCCCGGCATCTTCCTGACACCCTTGCTGTCCGAACTGCCCGATGCGGTGCAGCAGGGCATTGCCGCCTCGATCCCCTTTCCCAACCGTCTGGGCAAGCCGTCCGAATTTGCCGATGTGGTGTTGATGTGTCTGACCAACCCCTACCTGAACGCCGAGGTGATCCGGCTGGACGGCGGCGTGCGCCTGCCGCCAAAGTAAGGGGCTTCCCCGCGCTGTCAGGCGGGATGGCATCGACGATGGTCTGATGTAATAATGGTACCGCATCCGTGCCTTGCCTCAGGGCAGGCGCAGGCACGGACCCATCAGGAGGCACGCGATGGCAGAGACAGAAGCAGCAGCGACGCATGACAATGCCGCCGGGATCGACAGCCCCCTGACCCACTATCTGGGCTATGCGATGAAGCGGGCGCTGTCGATCGTGCAGGCTGACCTGTCGCGCGTGCTGGCCGGGTTTGGCCTGCGGGCGGTGTCCTTCTCGGCCCTGTCGATCATCGTGGCCCGACCCGGGTTGACCCAGACCCAACTGGCTGATGCCTTGCAGATCGAACGGTCGAACCTTGTCACGCTCATCGACGAACTGGCAGGTCGCGGGCTGATTGTGCGTGCGCCCGTGGCGCAGGACCGGCGGCGTCATGCGCTGATGCCCACCGCCAGCGGCAAAAAACTGGCCGCCGAGGCCAAAGAGGGCGTGACAGCCCATGAACGCGCACTCTTTTCCTGCCTGACCGCGCAAGAACAAGAGGATCTGAGACACATGCTGACAAAGTTTCGTCAGGCTGTCTCTGCCTGAGCGGCGACGCATCTGATCGCTGCCACCATATCGGACTGCGCGCGCGTTGGGTGCCAGCTTGACCGAAAGGTCAGTCCGATGGCACGCGATGTGCCGGGAAGCAAAGAGGCAAGCTGCGCCAGAAATCCTTTCTGCACAACACCTTGCACCTGCCGCGCAGAGACAAAGCCGAGATGATCCGTCTGGCTGACCAGATTGACCATCAACTCCATTGATCCGGTTTCTACCAGCCTGACCGGAATATCCTTCGCCCCAGCAAACAACCTGTGAAAATGATCCCGTGCCGGGGTGCCTTCTGGGGCGACAATCCACGGCCAATGCGCCAATCTGCGCATGTCGGCGTCCTGCCCAAAGGCGGGGTGGTCGGGGCGGCACACGATCGTCAATTCATCGGTCAAGAGCGGCTCTTGCTGCAGGTCGTCGACGTCGGGACGTAGCGCACCGACCAGAAAATCGATCTCGCCCCGTCGCAGGCCAAGCGACAACTCGCTGTAAGGCCCCTCCACCACGCGCACCGGGATGTTGCGCCCGGATGCGCGAAAGCGTGCGATGGCCGGCCCAAGCAGAACCGACCGTGCCAGCGGCATGGCCCCGATCACGACACGCCCGGCCTCGCGCCCCAGAACTTCGGCAATGTCGACACGCGCCTGCTCGAATTCTGAAAAGGCCAATTGCGCGGCGATGGCCAGATGGCGGACCGGCCGGGTGGGAATGACGCCATGTGCCGTGCGGCTGAACAGGGCTTGCCCTGCCTCTCCCTCCATCTCGGCGACGGCGCGGTGGACTGTCGGCTGCGCAATGCCAAGCAAACGTGCCGCAGCCGAAAAGCTTTCCGTTTCAGCCACCGCAATCACAGCCCTGATCTTGGCATGACTGGCCGTCAGAACCAGACGCGCGGAGAGTTCGCTCAGCGCCGGATCAAGCACGGCAAAGGCCCGCGCAATCCGAAGGCATAAGGCTGCCCCCACCGGAGTGGGGGTAACGCCTGAAGGGTGACGATCAAACAGCGCCACACCCAGTCGGGCCTCCAGCCCGGTGAGGGCCGTCGTCACAGCAGGCTGTGACAGGTTGAACGCCGCAGCCGCGCGGGTGACGGAACGTGTTCTTTGCACCTCCAGCACAAGCCGCAGGTGTCGCAGACTGGCGATCATCGCAGCGCCCGCAGGATCATGTCAGCCCGCTGCCCAAGACTGTCCGGCCCCGGATCGAGACGCAAGGCGGCAAGTTCCGCCTGCCAGGGAATCGTCGCCTGCGCCATCCGGTCGGGCAGGCCCAACTCGCGCAGGGTGGCTGCAACCTCTGCCATTTCGGCTGCACGTCTGGTGCCGTGCACCAGCATGCGGTCAAGATTGTAGCTGGCGCGTCCGGACCAATTAAGGCCGGGGTCGCTGGCCTGCAACGAGGCGATGACCGCATCTTCGACCCCGGCTGCGCGTGCGGCAAGAAAGGCTTCGGCGGTCAACGCCTCGAACCCCTTGATGATGACGGATCGCATCATCTTGATGGCCGAGGCCTGCCCTACCTCTGGCCCCGCGACACTTGCGTTCATGCCAAGGGTTGCTAGCACCTCTGCCGCCGCCGCTGCATGTGGGCCGGAAACCAGCATCGGGGTGCGGTGTCGGTGCGGATGCACTGGCGCCATGATTGCCAGATCGACATAGCGCCCGCCTGTGGCTTCGATCACCGCAGCCGCCTGACGCTTGCTGCCCGGTGAACAGGAATTGCCGTCCAGCCAAAGCCCGCCGCCGTGAAGATAGGGTGCCACCGCCCTCGCTGCCGCCCCTGCCTGATCCGCGGTGACCAAGCAAAAGACGTCCCTATCCCGGCCCAGATCAGCGACCGAAACCGCCTGTACCTGCAAACGCTTCATGATCCCCCGCAAAGCGGGGGCTTGGTCAGCATCCTCTAGCTTTATGTCATAGGCCGAAAGTGTAAGCCCTGCCTGCCCAACACCGCTTGCAAAAGCTTGACCTGCCTCACCGAATCCAAAAAATGCGAGTGTTCTTTCCATGGTGGCCCCTTGAACTGGCTGCTGGAAAGACTGCGTCACCCGGACGTGGTTCACAACAACCTATAGCACAAATTTATGCATTCGGCTGTCGTCTCGATTGGTGGTCACAGGCGCGTCAAGTCATGCTGGCGGCAACCAAACCGCAGGATGCTGCCATGACCCCGTCCAAAACTGCACTTGTGATTTCCGCCCATGCCGCCGATTTCGTCTGGCGTTGCGGCGGTGCTATCGCGCTCCATGCCGAAATGGGCTGGAACGTGACGGTTGTCTGCCTGTCTTTCGGCGAACGCGGCGAAAGCGCCAAGTTGTGGAAACAGACCGGCATGACGTTGCAGAAAGTCAAGGATACCCGCCGGGCCGAGGCAGAACGTGCCGCCGTTGCGCTTGGCGTGCATGACCTGATCACTTTCGATCTGGGTGATTATCCTCTGGACATGACCCGCGACGACAAGAACCGTCTGGTTGATGTGATGCGTTCCGTGCAGCCCGAGTTCATGCTGAGCCACAGCCAATATGATCCCTATAACAGCGATCACATGTACACCACACAGGTGGTGCTGGAGTGCCGGTCCACCGCGCAGGCCTGGGGCCATAATCCGGGGCAAAAGATCCTTGGCGCGCCGCAACTTTATCTGTTCGAGCCGCACCAGACAGAACAGATGGGATGGAAGCCGGACACCTTCCTCGACATCACACCGGTCTGGGAACGGAAGCGCGCCGCGATTGAAAGCATGGAGGGCCAGGAACACCTTTGGGAGTTCTACACCCGCGTCGCCCAGAACCGCGCCAATCACTTCCAGCGCAATTCAGGCGGGCAGGCTGGCGGCCGGGCATCGAAATACGCCGAAGGGTTCCAGTCGGTCTTTCCGCGCACGGTGGATGTGTTGTGATGGGCCATATCGCGCATCTGGGCCATGTCGAGGTCTATACCGACCGTTTCGACGAAAGCCTTGATTTCTTTACACGCGTCTACGGGCTGAAACTGTCAGGACAGAATGAGACCAGCGCCTATCTGCGGGCGTGGGACGACTACGAGTTTTGCTCGCTGAAATTGACCCGCCATCATACCACCGGCGTGGGCCATATCGGCTACCGGGCAGCTTCGGCGCAAGCCTTGGCAGCGCAAGTCGCGATCATTCAGGCCTCGGGGTACATAGTCCACGGCTGGACAGACGGTGATGCCAGCCACGGCCCTGCCTTCCGGTTTGAAGACCCTTTTGGCCGCATCTTCGAAATCTACTTTGAAACGGTCAAATACCGACCCGCCGATGCCGACCGCCCTGCGCTGAAGAACATGGCCAGCCGCTACACCGCCCAAGGGGCCGCACCGCGCCGGATCGACCATCTGAACCTGCTGGCATCGGATGTGTCCGCGTTCCGGCAGTTCATGGAGACCTGTATCAGCTCACGCGTGACCGAAATGATCCAGCTCGACAATGGCCGCACCGGGGGGTGTTGGTTCACGGTCAACAACAAGAGCTATGATCTCGCCTGCACCGAGGACCACAGCGGCGGCCACGCGCGCCTGCACCATGTGACCTACGCGACCGACACGCGCGAGGATATCCTCCGCGCTGCAGACATATTTCTTGAAAACGGCGTCCATATCGAAACCGGCCCCCACAAGCACGCCATTCAGGGAACCTTCTTTCTTTATGTCTGGGAACCAGCGGGCAATCGGGTGGAACTGGCAAATGCGGGGGCGCGCCTCATTCTTGCACCGGATTGGGAAACCGTCGTCTGGACGGAAGCCGAACGCAAGAAAGGCCAGGCTTGGGGCCTGAAAACCATCGAAACCTTTCATACCCACGGCACGCCGCCGGCAAAAAGGGACTAGTTCATGGCAATTGCAACGTTTCGCCCCGCCAAAACAGACCTTTCAGCCCTTTACCCTGTCGGCATTCCGACTGGCCATTTGGCTGAAGTGATGCCGTTTCTGCGCTTTGCCCCGGATGCAGGTCTGTCGGACCTCATCCTTGGACTGGACTTGAGAAGCGGGTGCGACAGCGCCGACATTCACATCGCCCGCTTATGCAGCATCGCCTTAGCTGCAACTCATTCAAAGACACCCGATGACGCAACGATGACCAGCGGTGTTACAGCATGAGCATCGTCGTTCAGGCCTTTCCCCGCGTACGATCCGAGGTGATTGACGGGCTCGCCCGCGCAGGCGTCGCAACCGTGCATGAGGCGCAGGGCCGCAAGGGCTGCCTGCACTCATACATGCGGCCAATTTTCGTGGGCGCCCAGGTGGCGGGATCGGCAGTCACCATCAGTGCTCCGCCGGGTGACAACTGGATGCTGCATGTTGCCATCGAACAGCTTCAGCCCGGTGACCTTTTGGTCCTTGCCCCCACCAGTCCGTGTGACAACGGATATTTCGGGGATTTGCTGGCCACCTCGGCCGCGGCGCGCGGATGTCGGGGCCTGATCATCGACGCGGGTGTTCGCGACGTGCGCGACCTGACCGCCATGCGGTTTCCGGTCTGGTCCAAGGCCATCAGCGCGCAGGGAACAGTCAAAGAGACGCTCGGTTCAGTCAACGTCCCCATCGTCTGCGCGGGGCAGTTGATTGAAGCGGGCGATGTCATTGTCGCCGATGATGATGGCGTTGTCGTCGTCAAGCAGACCGAGGCCGAGACGGTGCTGACCGCCGCCAACAGCCGATTGGCGGCAGAAGATGTCAAGCGCTCCAAACTTGCCGCAGGGGTGCTGGGCTTGGACCTTTACAACATGCGCCCCGCGCTGAAAGATAAAGGATTGATCTATGTCTGACGGTATCCCCTGCCTCTGGATGCGGGGGGGCACGTCAAAGGGTGCATTCTTTCTGGCAGCGGACCTGCCCGCAGACCCCGCCACGCGCGACGCGCTGTTGTTGCGGTTGATGGGCAGCCCTGACCCGCGCCAGATCGACGGGATCGGCGGGGCTGATCCACTGACCTCAAAAGTGGCGATCCTGTCGCCCGCCTCGCGGCCCGATGCGGATGTTGATTATCTGTTCTTGCAAGTCTTCGTCGATCAACCTTTGGTCAGCGCGGCACAGGGATGCGGCAATATCCTCGCCGCCGTCGGCCCGGCCGCCATCGAACGCGGTCTTGTCCCCATTGCGGGCGACGTCACAGCGGTCCGTGTTCATATGGTCAATACAGGCGAAGTGGCGCGCGCCGAGGTGCAGACCCCCAACGGCCGCATCCGCTACACCGGCGACGTCAGGATTGACGGAGTTCCCGGGACAGCAGCGGGCATCCCGCTACTGTTCCAGAACATCGCAGGGTCTGTTTGCGGCAGCCTTCTACCAACGGGACGCGCCAAGGATGTGATCGACGGTATAGAGTGCACGCTGATCGACAACGGAATGCCCGTCGTTGTCATGCGTGCCGCAGATTTCGGCCTGACCGGGCAGGAAAGCATCGATGCGTTGGAAGCGACGAATGGCCCCAAGTCCAGGATCGAGCATATTCGCCTTCAGTGTGGCGCACTGATGCACCTGGGAGATGTGGCCGAAGCCTCGGTTCCCAAGATGATCTTGGTATCCGCTCCTTTGCGGGGTGGTGCCATCAACACCCGAAGCTTCATCCCGAAACGTGTCCACACCTCGATCGGCGTATTTGCCGCCATAAGCACGGCCACAGCCTGCCTCCTGCCTGAAAGTCCAGCAGCACAGCTCGCGTCGATCCCCGCAGACGGACGCTTCGTGGTGGAACACCCAACAGGATCGACCGAAGTCGTCCTCGACATCGCTCCGGATCTGACGGTTTGCGGTGCGGGGTCACTTCGAACGGCGCGAAAGCTGATGGACGGTCGCGTGTTTGCGTGACTTCCGTCCGATGGACCCTGCGATGGTTCTGTTGCTGTCACGGGGCGTGGTGGAGGTTGTGGTAGAGGCGGTCACCGGAGATGTTTGGTCAAGGTCCGCAAATGCCACTGACCCGTCGCGGGCATAGCTTGCCGAACGATGTTGCCGGATACGGACGACACGCCTTTTTGCCCGCTTTGGCCAGTCGGTCCAGTCGAAGGATGTGAACTGGCTGCTCTGGTCGGCAGTCATGTTCACAGGCGCGCCGAACCTGTGGATAGCCTCGTTCAGCGCCTAGAGGCAGAACTGGGCCTCTGGCGTGTCCGGGATACGCAAGGCCGGAACCTTGCGGGTGAACCAGTCCATGATGGCCATCAAGTAAAGGATGCCTTTCTGCATGCGCACATACCTTGCCCATTTCGGGTTGGATTGGGCAACGGTCACGGGGCAGAGGTAAGATATGCCCGAAGACGCGATTCAACCGACCAGCGGGCGGATTACAAGGATCACGCCTCAGCCGATCAGGCTGTGCTGCCCAATCTTCCGGCTGGGCGGCGCAATGACCGCCATTTAGCCGGGCACAGGCTGACCCAACGGGCGGGCGTTGATGAAGGTCCACGCGGCATCGGCGTCCTTGGCATCAAAGCTGCGAGCCTCGACCGGGATGACGGTGTCAAACACCTCGATCATCAGGGCGGCAAGTGCGGGGGCACCGACAACGGCATAGCGGTTCACATGTGCCAAGCTTTGCGCCTGCGTTGCCATCGCCCGAAGCGACAGGCTTTGCACTGCGTCCCAAAGGGTGAAGTCATGCAAGAACAGCAGCATGTCGATCTTGTCATGCCGGTCAAGGGCCAGATCAAGGTAAACGGCCAGATCGACCATCTCTTCCGACGTGACGCCATGACCGATGCGCAGAACATAGGTGGCGGCCCTGTCGGCCGGGATTTGCTGGATATGGGCCGTGTTGAACATGCACCTGTGCCTTTGGAAGCAGCGCCCTTTTGCGGCGCGTGCAGGCCGAATGGCTGTGAGGCGGATTGGTTCCCGCAGGCGGGGGCCGGGTCGCCCGAACTCTGACCGTCAGGCGGGCAGGAAACGCTCCAGAACCTCAACCAACCGGGCGTTGTTCAGGGGTTTGAGCAGAAAGCCGTCCATCCCGGCAAGGGTGCAGGCCTCGCGCACCTCTTGGCGGTCGCTGCCACTGACGCCGACGATGGGGATCGTGCCGCGGATTGGGGGCAGGGCACGGATGCGACGGGTGGCTTCGATGCCGTCGATCCCCGGCATCTGGTGATCAATCAGGATCAGATCGAACCGCTCTTCCAGCACGGCTTGCAGCGCCTCGGCCCCATTCGCGGCGGTGCGCACGGCCAGTCCCAGCCGCGTCATCCGCGCCACAGCCAGATCCCGGTTCAGCGCGTCATCATCGGCGACAAGCACCTTCAGACCACTGGGAAAACGATACGAGGGCAGCTTTGCCATTTGCGTGTCATCCAGTGGGCGCGCAGCGGGCAGCAGGGCCGCGACCAAGCGGCGGGGATGTATCGGTGTGCGGATCATCTTGGCGGTGGGGTGCTTTGGCTTCGTGCGGTCAGTGCCAAGGGTGAAATGGTTCGGAAAGGAGGTGGGATGGAACCACGGCAGGGTCTGGCGCGCGATGGCATCGGAAATCACCACAGCGTCGCGTGGCAGCGGGCTGGGGTTCGGGCCAAGATTCTTGACGGTGAAGCCCGCCCGTTCCAGCCATGCGCCGATCACCTTGCGCCGCCGCGCCAATGAGATGGCCAGCCAGACCACCTGTCCTTAGGGGGCGGTGCCGACAAAGGCGGTGCGATCCTCGGCCACATGGTCCTGATAGGGCAGATCAAACCAGAAGCGGCTGCCCTGCCCCGCGTCAGAGGCAAAGCCCACCTGCCCGTCCATCAGCGCGGCAAGCTGTTGGCAGATCGCAAGGCCCAGACCGCTGCCGCCATAAAGCCGCGCGGTGGACACATCCGCCTGCGAGAAGTTCTGGAACAATCGCTCTTTCTGGTCAGGTCGCAGGCCGATCCCGGTGTCTTCGACCAAAAAGCGCAGAAAGGTCCGGTCATCGACATCCACCTGTTCCACCGCCAGCGCGATTTCGCCGCGTTCGGTGAATTTGGCGGCATTGGTCAAGTAGTTCATCAGGATTTGCCGCAGCCGCAGCGGATCTGCGGTGATGGTGGCGGGCAGGTCAGGGCAGACGTCGAAGATCAGTTCCACCGGCTTGTCGCGCAACGAGGGTTCGATCGCCTCGAACGTCGCATGGGCGAAGTCGATCAGGTCAAAGGCCACATCTTCAAGCGGCAAGCGCCCCGCCTCGACCCGCGTCAGGTCCAGCACGTCATCCACGATCGCGGCAAGGTGGCGGCCCGATTGCAAGGCCTTGGCCAGAAACCCTGCCTGTTGTTGGTTCAGCCGCCCGTCCGAGGCCAGTTCGACAAAGCCGATCATCGAATTCAGCGGCCCCCGGATCTCATGGCTCATGGTGGCAAGAAAGTTGCTGCGCATCTTGGCCAATTGGTCGGATTGATCCTTGGCCTCGCGCAGGGCGGAGGAGGTCGCCTCAAGCTCTTCGGTGCGGGCGGCGACGGCCTGTTCCAGCATGGTCTGATAGCTGCGCACGGTGTCTTCGGCGCGGCGTCGTGCGGTCACATCGGTCCAGACGGCGAAAACATCAGCCCCGGCTCCGGTTTTCACCACAGTCAGGATGACATCCAGCGGGATGGTCGTGCCATCCGCCTTGCAATGCAGCCAGTCAAAGCGGGCGCTGCCCTTGGTGTCGAGCTCCGCTTCGATCCCCTTGGCGCGGTCGATGGATCGCAGACCATCGGACTGCACCTCGGGCGAGACGTCAAAAAAGCTTTTCCCCTCAAGGTCAGCGGGGCTGGCATAGCCCAAAAGGCGGGCGGCGGCGGCGTTGACTGTCTTGTAGGCATTGTCGCGCAGCACCACGATGGGCAGGCTGGCCTTGCCGAAAAGGGCGAGAAACCGTTGCTCGCTGGTGGTAAGGCGTTGCAGCGCGGTCCCGGTCGCGGCGGTGGCGCGACGGGCGCGAAAGCCGAAAAAGGCCGCCGCCGCCCCCATCGCAACGGCCAGAAAGGCCAGAACGGCAAAGACCACCTGCAAGGTCAGGGTGGTGGTTTCACCGTCCAGCAGGCGGGGCATGTCCTGCGCGGGGACCATCGCGCCGGAAATCGCATCGGGATCGACACGCGCCACCACCCGCCAGCCAAAGGACGGCATATCGTCAAGGCCAAGCTGCGGCACCAGTACGGTGTAATACGCGCCGCCGTCGGACCATTCCACCAGACCCGCCTGCCCCGGCGACAATGTGGCCAGATCACGGGGCATCGGCTTGCCCGGATTGGCCGTCGCGTCAATGGAGATCAGCCCGCTGCCATCCACAAGCAGAAGGTCCAGACCCATGGTCTCAGCGATGTCGCGCAGGTAGGCTTGCGCCCAATCGACGTCGATATGGGTGCCAAAGACACCTTCCAGCACGCCGTCGCTGTCCTTGACCGGCACCGCGAAATCCAGAAACCGCAGCGGCTCTGACCCTGAGATGCCCAGAAACTTCTGGAGCAGCAGCGCCTCATGCGCATCCCCGGCATAGGGGCCTTGCAGACCGGACCGGAACCACGGCCGCGCAGAGACATCCGCGCCAACCAAAAGCCCGTCAGATGCGACGACGACATGACCGGTCAGGTCGGCAAAACCCGCCCAACTGACCCGCCCCGGCGAGGAGACAAGGCTTTGCACCATTTCCTGCCGGTCGCCGGTCAGGTTTTCGCCCAAACGGGCGGCGGTCCATTCGGTGCGCGCCCAGTCTTCGCGCAGCGCCTTGGCAAAGGCCAGCGCCGCCCCTTGCGCGCGCACGGTCACGGCGTCCTTTATCACCTCGGCCCGCAGCGCAATGTCGCGGTCGACCATCAGCTTTTGCCCGGCGACGAGCAGCGCGAGAAACGCGCAGAACAGGGCAAAAGTCACCGATGCGTTGCGCCAAGCCCGCCAAGACAGCCGCGATGTGATCGAAACAGGCACGTGGGTCCAATACTCCGGCAGCGTGGCGTGCCAACCTCACCCCGAGACCGGCCATCCGCCAAAAGCGAACTGGTTACACCCACCAGACCTGCGGCGGGAAATGCGGCCAACTTGAAATCACGCATCGTGCAAAGTCACTCTGCGAACCCATATCACAAAGGGATCGTTTTGTATACCAAAGTATATAACCGATCGCTGCCCGGATGGAAAGCACCTTTGGTCAAGCGGGGCTTTTCAAGGGTCACAGGGGCTGGTCGGTCAATCCCTGTTGAAGGTGAGCGGTTCTTCTTCGGTCTTCACGCTTTTTGCCCGCGCAGGGCCTGCGTCGCCGCAAGGTCCAGTCGAGTCCCGTCGATGATGACGCCATAAGCCGCCTGTGCCGTTTCGACAGTCAACAGACCGTCCAGCACGTCATCAAGAACATCATCTGGTGCCCGTGCCATCGGGTCACCGTAACCGCCGCCGCAAGGGCCATAGGCCGTGAGACGGTCTCCTTTCGTCAGATAGCGATAGGGAATCTTGGACGGCAGGCTTTCCGCGCTGCCATCGGCATGGCTGAGGATGACCTTGGCGGGCGATCCATCCGCGCCGCCCAGAAAGCCCCAAGGGCTGAACCGCTGGCCATCGCCTTCGACGGAGACGGCCCCATCCTCCAGCATCTCAAACGACCGGATCGACCCGATGCCGCCGCGCCATTGGCCCGGTCCGGCGACGTTTTCGCGCAGTTCGTAGTTCAGCACCCGCAGGGGCAGATGGCTTTCGATATCCTCGACCGGGTTGTTGCGGGTGTTGGCGTAAAGCGTATCGACCGCATCCATCCCGTCCTTACCGTGGCGGCCGCCGTATGCGCCCTCCATGATCTCCATATGCACCCAAGGATTGCCTTTCGAGACCCCGGAAAAGGCCATGACGCGCAGGTTGCCGATGCCCGCGCTGACCTGTTTTGGCACCGCGGGGGCAATGGCCTTCATCACCGTATCGGCCAAGGCATTGCCGGGGCAAAAGCGGGCGATGACCGGGGCGGGAAAGATCGGGTTGGCCAAGCAGCCCTTGGGGGCAAAGATCGTGATGGGGCGGGTCAGGCCGCTGTTCTGCGGGATGGCGCCATAAACATCGCTGTCCAGAAGGATCGAGCGCAGCGTCAGCCAGACCGCGCAATCCACCGTGCCGACAAAGGGCATGTTGATCGGCTTGTTGGGGATTTGCGGCGCAGTTCCGGTCAGGTCGACATGGATGTCAGAGCCTTTGACCGTCAGCGTCACCGCAATCGGCAATTCCTTCAGCGCAGGATCGGCGCTGTCCATATAACCGTCGATGTGGGTGCGCGCGGAATAGACGCCATCGGGCAAGGCGGCGATGGCGTCGCGCATCAGCATTTCGGAATAATCCAGCAGATCTTCGTAAGCCCCGGTCACGGTGTCCAGCCCGTATTGATCCAGAAGGCTGGCGTAGCGGTCCGCCCCTATGCGGGCGGCGGCGACCTGGGCTTCCATATCCCCCACCACCAGATCGGCGATGCGGATGTTGGAGCGCAGGATTTGCCAGACCGGTTCCACCTTGCGGCCTGCGTCATAGACGCGGATCGCCTTGAATTGCAGGCCTTCGGCATAGGCGTCCACCGCATCGACGATGCCGCAACTGCCCGGCGTCAGCGCGCCGATGTCCAGATGGTGCGCGGTGGTGACGGAAAACCCGGCCAGCGCGCCCTCGTGGAAGATCGGCACGGCAAAGCCCACATCCGGCCCGTGCGAGGCCCCGCCGTAAGGGTCGTTGTGCATGAACACATCGCCGGGATTGACGGTATCGCCGCGCTTTTCCAGCTCACGCAATATGCCTTCGATATAGCCGGGGATCGGCCCCGATTGCAGCGGCGTGGACAGGGTGCATTCGCACAATTGCCGCCCGGTGGCATCGGTCAGGGCCGCGCCGAAATCTTCGGATTCGCGGATGATGCTGGAATAGCTCATCCAGGCGCGGCTGGCCGAAGACGCGGAGATGTCGATCGCGGCCCTGAACGACCATCTGGCGACACTGGAGCGGCTTGGCCTGATCCGCCGCATCCGCACCCACTATCCGCACACGCATCGGCGCATACCGACGCGCTACATTCTCGGGTTCGAGCGGGGCTTCCCGCAGGACCCAACGCCGGAAAGCGAAGATGGCTTCCCCGAAAACACAGGCGAAAATGGCGTCCCATCTCCGGAATCCGGAGAGTAACCTTGTAAGGGAACCTTTAAGTAAACCAGTAAAGGAGGAGGAGGGCGCGCAAGCGCGCGAGATCGATTTTGATCGATGTTTCGCAGAGCTGCTGAACGCGCTGGGCATCGGTCCGAACGGCACGCTACCCGCCTGGTGGCAGGGCTGGCCCGCGAAAAGCCATGTGCGCCGCTGGGTCGACGACCTTGGCCTCACCGAAGACCGGATCATCGAGACCGCCTTGGAAACCCGGAGGGGACCACCCTGCCCCACCCGACGGCCCCAAGGCCCTCGACCGGGCGATGGAACGCGCTGCCAAGCGCGATGCGCAGATCGGGGCGACTTCCCCGAAGGCCCCGACCGGCAAGCGCCAACCCAAGCGCACAGAGGGCACCCGGCCCAGCGCCGACGAACTCGCGGCCTTCTACGCCGACATGGTTAACTCGGAAAAATTCCTGCCCGCCAGCACCATCAGCAACACAATCCGCGACGCCATGCTGTCACGCGGCCTCGTCACGCCGGAACGCCTGAGGGCAAGGGGCGTGCGCTGAGCAGTAAGGTGTCGGTCAATCGCCGTTCAAGGCTTTCAAATCCTAAATTCGGAGAATCCGCGCGATAGGGTCAACGGGAGGCTCATCGAAGCCGATCACAATGTAGAAGGCCTGCTGGCAGACCTCGCCCCATGCTGAGTGGCCGCGCACCCAGAAGCAGACGTTCGTCCGTAGCCACGCCCCGAACGTCTGTTCCGCATCGATGCCCCTAAGCTGCGATAGTGACGGCATGTTCTGAATGACATGCCGCACTTGATCTGAGTGGCACGATCGGTCCATGTAATGCTCTGGGATCCGATATCCGGCGATTAGACAGAACGCTGCCGCCCTGCTGCGAAGTTGTTGAAAGTGCGCCATGCCGGGTTGTTCGCCAATTGGAGATGATATGCACAGTCACCTCAACCCGGATCTTGCCGTGGGTTCCGACGCGAGACCTCGGTGGAACTCAGCTCCGTTCCGTCGCGCAGGTTTTCACAACCTCCATCGTATCAGCCGATATGTGCAAGCCTTTCGGTCAAGCACGGTGCTGGACCTGAGCCTCGCGGCAGATCTGTCAATCGCACAACGCTCCGATGTCGCACAATTGACGGCAACCCCTTGGTTTTCGGCCATGGTGATCGACCGCGGCAACCGGGTGCTCTACGAACGCTACGCCCCCGATTTTCGTTCGGATCAACCCCATTCGGTCCAGTCCATAACGAAAACTCTGATGAACCTGACGATCGGACAACTGGCTGCAGAGAAGCGGTTGTCTTTGGCAGAGACCGTAGGCGACTGCCTGCCTTGGATCGGACCCGGCTTTCACTCTGCGACACTGCAAGACGTGATGAATATGAATGTGGTCCACGACTATGACGAGGATTACCTCAACCCGCATGCGTCGTGTTTTCTGCACGAGGCGGCGGCCGGGATGCGCTTGCCGAAAGGCGCCGAAATAACCAACAAGGAGTTTCTCGCGACGGAAAATCTTTCCCCGGGGGCAGGCGATACGATCAACCGAAGCGGGACATCGCTTTATCGCAGCGCCAATACCGATGTGCTCGCAGCAGTTGCCGAAGCGCGCGGCGTGCGGCCGATGGCGGCCTAGCTTGCAGATGTTGCCGATGCGGCAGGGCTGGAAGGCGCGCTGCACATGGCGACGGACCGGACCGGCTTTCCGCTCATGAGTGGTGGAATGTGCCTGACTGCACGAGATCTCGCGCGCTATGGGTTGCTGCTGGCGCGCCGTGGGTTGGGCGTGGATGGGCGTCAGGTCGGCGATCCGGCGTTCATTGGTGAGACGTTGAAAGGCGGCATCCAGATGCCCGCACCAAGGGCGCATCTTCGGTATTCGAACCAGACCAACACGAATGGCCGCTGGATCGGTCATGGCGGGTATGGCGGGCAGTACCTGCTAGTGGACATGTCAACCGGCACGGTGGGCGTGTACTTGTCGGTCTTGCAGGACGCCAACGGTTATGACGCTGCTTTCTATCCGCCTGTCATCAGGATGCTGGCGGAAATCTGCGAAGGCGGGGAACAGGGGCCGGGCTGATGTTTCTGCGTTTCAGCCCCGCACGGAAACGTTGACTGCCGACTTTTCATCGCGTTTTCGCGTGAACTCGGGCTCTTCGCCCGTGGTCGTCAGGACCCAATCGATAAAGTTTCGGGTTTGCGGACTCGCGGAGACGGCCGTTGGCCACACGATGTAATAGGCCCACCCCGTGCGCACGGGTCGGTTGAACGGGCGCACGAGACGACCCTGTTCGATCAGGTCCTGCAACAGCACGACCTGTCCGATAGCCAGACCCATGCTGTTTTCTGCCGCACTGTAGCTTAGCTGGGCCGTATCGAACTCCATACGGTCACACCCCTCGATCGACAGGCCCGTCGCGTCCGACCAGGCGGCCCATTCGCGCCACATGCTGCTTTCGTGCAGGATCCTCGTCCGAGGTGGAAGCGTGAAGGCAGAGGCGTCCAACCGTTTTGCAGCCTCTGGCGCGCAGACAACATCCAGGACTTCGTCAAAGAGCTTTCGGCTGCGGGCCTCGCGCCAGTCTGCATGTCCAAGTTGGATCGCCACGTCAACATGCATGCCCAGAAAGTCGAGCGGCTCTAGTGAGGTTTCGAGCCTGAGGCGGTACCCCGAATGTGCAGATACAAAGTGATGCAGTCGCGGCATCAACCAAAACTGCGCAAAAGATGGGTAGGCACGCAGCGTGACGGTTTCCTGGCCTTCTGCCGCAAGCACACGCAAAGTCGCTTTCTCGATCTCTTCGAGAGGGCCGACGATTGCACGAGCAAGATCCCGCCCGGCTTCGGTCATTTCAACTGACCGCGCCTGGCGCATGAACAGCTTCACGCCAAGGTAGGCTTCCAGCATCATGATCTGGCGGCTCATGGCGACTTGCGTCACGCCCATATGATTGGCCGCTGCCGTGAAGGTCCGGTGGCGCGATGCGGTTGCAAACGCACGAAGTTGGTTCAGGGGCAGGTTGAGATAGCGTTGATCCATCTTGGCGGTTCAACAGCGAAATGCGCGGTGGGGCGGTTTGAGACACAACTTCAGCTTGTGCCCGAACGCGTCCACAATCTCCGATTTCAATCTGACCATTTCCGGCTTCCTATCTAGGCACCGATTCATCGTCACTAAATGTGATCATGAGATCACACCACTTGAGGAGTCAAGCCACCTTTGGTAGCATTCCTGCTCACAGGAGGCTGCGCCATGTCTGGAACCCGACGCCTTGACCTACAGATGATTGAACCGCCGCAGCGGGAAACACTGCAGGATCGGGTCTATAAGGAGTTGCGCAACGCGTTGATGCGGGGGCGCTTTTTGCCCGGCACATCCTTGTCTATCCGCGCCGTATCCGCGGCACTTGGGACCAGCCCGATGCCGGTCCGAGAAGCGATGCGCCAACTGACGAACGACAATGCGATCATAACGCTGCCAAACCGAACGTACGGAACGCCGATCATGTCACGGTCTCGGTTCCGCGATGTTCTGGAGATCAGATCAGAGCTGGAAGGCTATGCCGTCCTGCGCGCCACCGAGCGGGCAACACTGGAAGACATCGACCTGCTCGTCAGCATCGACGCCGAAATGGCGGTGCGCAAGGGCAAGGGGGACCGCGAAGGATATACGGCGGCAAACCAGGAGTTTCATTTCACCCTTTATCGGCTTGCCGGTTCGGAAACGCTCGTCCCACTGATTGAAACGATGTGGCTCCAGTATGGTCCTTACCTGAGCTTTGTTTTCAAGGCACAGCTGCCTACCGAGACCGGTAAGACTGACTTCCATGCCGGAGCCATCGCAGCGCTGCGCGCCCGAGACGGACAAGCAGCCCGTCAGATGATCGTTGATGATCTACTGACTTATGCCAAGATCATCGAAGCCAGTGGGAAGTTTTCTGACTGATCTGGCTGGGCACCCGGTAAAGCGACGGTTTGCGACGGACTGACGGTGCATTGGCCGCTTGGACGGCAGTCGCGTGCGCAGCGGCGGGCACGCAGCCATAACCAACAGTTATGGCTCCATGACTCCTAGTTTCTGGAAGATGCAGCTCCAGTGTGATCACATGATCTCACTCAGCGGAAAAGCTGTCCTCATAACCCGGCTCACCCATAGGTTCAAAACGTGCGGCAAGACGTATTCATTACCTGCGCAGTGACAGGTGCTGGGGCCGGCCCCCAGAAGAACCCCCACGTGCCAGTGACGCCGCAAGCGATTGCTGATGACGTGCTGGCAGTGGCGGAAGCAGGCGCCGCCGTGGCGCATATCCATGTACGTGACCCTGAAACGACCGAAGGCAGCCGCGACACGGCGCTCTATGCGCAAGTGCTGGAACGCGTTCGCGCAAAGAATTCAGACGTTATCGTGAACATGACTGCCGGCATGGGAGGCGACATCGTATTTGGCAACGACGCGCCCTTGCCGCACAAGCCTGGAACCGATCTGGTGGGTCAGCGCGAGCGACTGGTTCATGTTGACGCTCTCCGCCCTGATATCTGCACCTTGGATTGCGGGTCATACAACGTGGGCGAGGGCGGGTTGGTCTACATCTCGACGCCCGAACAGATCCGGCAAGGCGCGGATCTGATCCGCAGCTATAGTGTCAAGCCAGAGCTTGAGGTGTTCGACCTTGGCCACCTTTCCTTTGTCCTGAAGCTGATCGAAGAGGGCAAGTTTGACGGCCCCCCGATGGTCCAGTTTTGCCTTGGGGTAAACTGGGGTGCTCCGGCGACGACCGACGCGATGAAAGCGATGGCCGACGCCGTAAAGTCCAAGGGCGTGGTGTGGTCGGCCTTTGGTGTGGGCAGGATGCAGATGCCGATGGTGGCCCAAGCGGTGCTTTTGGGCGGAAACGTCCGTGTCGGGCTGGAAGACAACATCTGGCTGGAACGCGGCGTGCCTGCCCGCAACACCGACCTCGTCGCGCGGGCCCGCACGATCATCGAGGCGATGGGTGCAAGGGTCATGTCGACATCCGCAACCCGTGATCTGCTGGGACTGAAGTCATGAGCGACGCAAGCTTGCACGGGAAGCGGGCAATCATCACGGCAGGTGCGTCGGGCATCGGGCGCGTTGTGGCATCCCGCCTGATTGCAGACGGCGCGCGGGTGGCTATCTGCGACATTGATGCCAAGGCACTTGACCGTGTCTCGGCTGAACTGCCCGGCAGTCTGGCGGTACGCTGCGACGTGTCCGACCCTGCAGCAGTGGCCGCTGTTGCGGCAAAGATGATGGACCACCTTGGTGGCATCGACATTCTCGTGAACAACGCCGGGTCTGCCGGGCCTACGGCGGCGGTGCAGGATATCGAGCCTGCAGACTGGGATGCCTGCATTGGCGTGAACATGACATCGCAGTTTCTGTTCACACGCGCCGTCGTACCCGCGATGATCGCGCAACGGTCGGGGTGCATCGTCAATATGTCATCGTCGGCGGGCCGCTTTCCCATGGCATTGCGCCTGCCCTATGTGGCGGCGAAATGGGCTGTGATCGGCATGACCCAGTCCTTGGCCATGGAGCTTGGCCCGCACAACATCCGCGTCAACGCCATCCTGCCGGGTTCGGTGCGGGGCGACCGGATCAACCGGGTCATGGCAGCACGCGCTGCCAGCACCGGGAAAACCATTGCCGAAATCGAACGTGAAGAGGTGGCGTCCATGTCGATGGGCCGCCTGATCGAACCCGAGGAAATCGCCACGATGATTGCATTCGTTGCCAGCGACGCTGGTCGCAGCATTTCCGGCCAATCACTGGGCGTGGACGGAAACACAGAGGTTCTGCGCTGACACCAAGATCGCCAAAACCACCAGAAACAAAAGGGAGACCCATGCCATGATCACAAGACGCCACTTTATCGTCACGTCTGCCGCCGCCGCCCCGGCCCTGCTGGCCATTCCGAGCGTTTCGATGCTTTCGCTGCCAGCACATGCAGCAACCGGCAATGTCGTGATGCTGGTCTGGCAGGGATATGACGATGCCACCGCCCTCAAGCCGCTGACCGATGCCGGTCTTGTCGTCGAAGCGCAGTATATCTCCAGCAACAGCGAAACCATTACCAAACTGCGCGGCGGCGCGTTGGGATCGATCGACGTGGTCTCGCCCGGCCTTTCGACCATCGAACCCCTTGTCGCCGCTGGGCTGATCCAGCCGATGGACCCGGCACGGTTGGTCAGCAACGGACAGTTGATGGCTCCGTTCGCAAACGTCACTTGGAACAAGATCGACGGCAAGCTCTACTCGATCCCGGTCGCATGGAGCGATTATCCGATGGTCTATCGCAGCGATCTGTTCGCTGACCCGCCGGCAAAATGGACCGACCTTGCCGATCCAAAGTACAAGGGCCGCCTGGTGACGCTGGATGACGAAAGCAACCTGCGCATTCTGGCGCGCGCCCTGTTCGGCACCGCCGATTTCGCGACGATAACCAAGGCTCAACTGGCCCAGACCGTCGAGGCGTTCCTGCCCATAAAGGCGAACCTTGTGACCATTTCGCCCAGCTATGGCGACATCGTCGATGTGCTGGCCCGTGGTGATGCGCAGGCCTGCGTGCTGGGCTGGCGGTTCGTCGAGGTGCAGCTGAAGGCAAAGGGCTTTGCCGCCACTTCCTATGTTCCCGAAGAAGGCACGTATCTGTGGTGCGACAACTATTCGATCGCGACGGATGCGCCCAACCTTGATGCGGCCTACGCCGTCATCGACCGCCTCACCTCGCCCGAGGGCAATGCCATCATCGGCGCCGCGACCGGGTCTGGTGTTGTCAACGCGGGTGCGGTGGCGCTTCTGCCCGAAGATCAGCGCGCACTGCATCCTTATGACGACATCGACAACTTCCTTGCCAAGAACCCCTTTTTCCTGCCCGCGCCTCTGGATGAGAGCGGGGACATCGCCACCCGTCGCGACTGGAGCGATGCGTGGGAACAGGTAAAGCTGGGCTGATGCAAAGTCCTGCGGTACGTGTCATCGGTCTGACGCGGCGTTTCGACAGCACGCTGGCGTTGAACGACGTGTCGCTGGATGTGGCCGAGGGGCGGTTTGTATCGCTTCTCGGTCCCTCGGGTTGCGGCAAGACCACGCTGATGCGCATCATTGCCGGCCTTGACCGGCAGACAAGCGGGCGGGTTGAGATTGCAGGGGTCGATCATTCGGCCTCTGCCCCGAACCGAAGGCCGGTCGGTCTGGTGTTCCAGCGCTATGCGCTTTTTCCACATCTGACAGTGGCCCAGAATGTCGGCTTTTCCATGCAGATTCGAGGGGAGCCACAGGCCGCCATAGCCAGACGTGTTACTGAATTGCTGCGCCTGATCCAGCTTGACGATTACGGCCCGCGCAGCATCGATCAGTTGTCGGGCGGACAGGCGCAGCGCGTGGCCCTTGCGCGTATTCTGGCCAGTGATCCGCCCGTTCTGCTGCTGGACGAGCCTATGTCGGCGCTGGATTTGAAACTGCGTCAGTCGATGCAGATCGAACTGCGCCAGCTGCAACGACAGCTTGGCAAGACTTTCATCTTCGTCACCCATGACCAGCATGAGGCGATGGTCATGAGCGATGAGATCGTCTTGATGAACGCCGGTCGTATCGTGCAGCGCGGAAGCCCGGAAGAGGTCTATTTCTCGCCAAACTCGCTTTTCAGCGCCCGCTTTCTGGGTGATGCCAATCTGATCCCGGGCACATTCCAGAACGGAGTGCTGGCAGGCGACGGCGTGATCTGTCGTCCTGCGGCGGCAGCCGCCATGACGCGCGCGGAAGGCTGGGCCTGCATTCGTCCGGAATCGGTGACCATCAGCCTCGCTTCCGGAGAGCATGGACCGAATATGGTGCATGCCCGGATCTCCGAAACGATCTTTCAAGGTGCCAGCCGACGCTACCACGCGCTGGCCGGAAGCCATCGTTTTCTAGTGGATCAGCCCACAACCCAAGGCACGCCCCTCGGCGTGGGCGATGAGGTGAGATTGTCGTGGCCCGACAGTGCGGTTGCGATGATCGATGAGCCGACCCATGGCTGATCGGCGCGCCCTGTTCCTGACGGCGCCGGGCTGGATCTGGCTGACGGTGTTCTTCCTGCTGCCTTGCGGCGTCCTGTTCGCCTATGCCTTTGGGACGACCAGCTATACGGCGGTCAACTTTGGCACATCGCTCAAGAATTTTGGCGATGTGCTGACCACGCCCACACTGCAGACGGTTGTCTTGCGATCCCTCACCACCGGTCTTGCCGTGGCCACGCTGACAGTGCTGCTTGCATTCCCGTTGGCCTATGCCATCACACTTGGCCCCTTTGCGCGTCATGCGACGCCGATCCTGCTTTTGGTGGTCGTTTCGCTCTTCTCTGCCTTCATCGTGCGGATCTATGCTTGGCGCACGATCCTTGGGTCTTCAGGGGTCGTAAATACCTTCCTGATGCAGATCGGATTGACGACCGAGCCGCTGGATGAACTTCTTTACAGCCGCTTTGCCGTCGTCCTGACACTCACCAGCGTGCTAATCCCGGTGGCAGTGCTTCCCCTGACAGCCGCCCTGAGCGGGGTGCCGCGCAGCCTGATCGAAGCGGCCCGCAACATGGGGACAACTGCCCCGCAGGCGTTTCGCCGCGTGACACTGCCCTTGGCAAGCGGCGGCATAGGGTCTGCCTTTGCGCTGACCTTTGTGGTGGGCGCGGGCGATTTCATCACGCCGCAACTGGTGGGCGGGCCGTCCTCGCAAATGGCAGGCAGCGCCATCTCAAGCCGCTTCGGCATCAGTTTTGACTGGCCGCAAGGCGCAGCGATTGCTTTCACATTGGTTGCAGGCATGGTGGCCGTGCTGGTGGCGCTACGCCTCCTGATGCGCGCCGCAGGAATGAGGGACAGGCCATGAATCATGGACTGCTGGCGCGCATTCTCTACGCGACCTATCTGGCTGCGCTTTTCCTTTTCCTTTTCGCACCGATTGCTGTCGTGGTCGTCTTCGCATTCGATGCCAAGGGTATCGCAACCCCACCCTTTGAAGGGCCGACGTTAAGATGGTTCCGTGCGGTGCTGGCAGACCCTGTCCTGCAGCAGGCGGCGGCAAACAGTGCGAAGATTGCTGTCATAACAGTGATATTGTGCATTCTGATCGGAACGCCCGCCGCCTTTGCAATCGCGCGGCTGAATGGACGTGGTGTCCGTGCCTTTGCGCTGGTCATCTCGATGCCGCTCATGCTGCCAACCTTGCTGGTCGGGGTGACCCTGATGGCGATGTTTTCCAGTCTGGGCGTTGGCTTGTCGATGTGGACGGCGACGGTGGGGCATGTTCTGGTGACCCTGCCCTTTCTGGTCTTCACCCTCAGCGCGCGCATCACGTCGATTGACCCGCAATTGGCCGAAGCCGCCGCAAACCTGGGGGCCACCCCGGCGCAGACTTTCCGGCGGATCACGTTGCCCCTGATCGGCAGCGCATTGGCTTGCGCGGGGCTTTTGGTGCTGGGCTGGTCGATTGACGAGTTTACCGTCTCGTTTTTCAACATGGGCGGCGGATCAACCCTGCCGATGGCGATCTGGGGGCAGATGCGCGGTGGCGTCAGCCCCACGGTGAACGCCATTTCAACCATAATGCTAGGCCTTACGGTATTCATCATTCTGGTTGTGCATCGCTTGGGAAACATTGCCGCCCTTGGGGGCAAGACAGGATAACAGCGATGCAGACTGGCTCGACGCACATGATGCCTGACGGTTTCTCGGGCCCACCTCTGAGGCTTGGCGAAACCCTTGAAAGCCCGCCCCCGCGGATCGATGAAACGACGGCGGCTGAGCTGGTCAGGGGAAACTACAGCATCGAGGCGACCGCAAAGGCCATCGCCTGCGAGCGGGATGCGACGTTTCTCATGGAGGCGTCCGACGGGCGCAGGTTTACGCTGAAACTCTCAAACCCGGCCGAGGCGCCGCTGGACACCAATTTCCAGACCGAGGCAATGCTTTGGCTGCAGCGGGCGGACCCAAGCCTGATGGTTCCCAAGCTGGTGCCCGCAACGGACGGGAAGGTCGAGATCCCGGTGCAGATGGCGGACGGACGGACCAGTATAATGCGAATGCTGTCCTGGCTGGACGGGGTGCCTGTGGCCAAGGTTCGCGTTTCGTCCGCGCTGCGGCGGGACATGGGGCGCACTCTGGCTCGGCTTGGGCTGGCGCTGCGCGACTTCGATCACCCACGCGCGGCCCAGGATATTCAGTGGGACATCAAGAACGCCTCGCGCCTTCGCCCGCTGATCGCTTCTCTGCCAGATGACTGGATACGCGGCCAGATGTTCAGGGAGTTGGATCATTTCGATGACGCAGTGCAGCCCGCGCTTGCGGCTTTGCGCCAGCAGGTGGTGCACAACGATCTGAACCTGCACAATGTCCTGACGAAACCGCAGTACCCCGACCTCGTGTCCGGGGTGCTGGACTTCGGCGACATGGTCAGAACACCCTTGGTGATCGACCTTGCCGCGGGCGCCGCCTACATGACACATCACGACGAAGGTGCCTTGCCCAGCGTCACGGAGCTTGTCGCGGCCTATCACACGGTTTTGCCACTGCAACGCGACGAGATTTCGCTTTTGCGCGATTTGATCGTGGCGCGTCTGGTGACGACTGTCGCCATTACCGAATGGCGCGCAGACCGCTATCCGCAGAATGCCCCCTACATTCTGCGCAACAATGGCCCGGCGCGCGCCGGGCTGGAGCGGTTTGCAAAGCTGCCGCGCAAGGATGTCACCGCAACGCTGCTGCGCGCCTTTCAGATGGAGTGACGAATGAAGACTGATACTGCCATGATCAACGCGTTTGTCGAAGGGGCTGCAACGCTGGACCCGTCCACTGCTGAATTGATTACACGACGCAAGAAACTTCTCGGCCCGGCTTATCGGCTCTTCTATGAACGCCCGGTTCATTTTGTGCGCGGAGAGGGTGCCTGGCTTTATGACGCCGAAGGCAACGCCTATCTTGACGCCTACAATAACGTGACGTCGATCGGCCACGGCCACCCGAAGGTCGTCGAGGCGGTCAGCCGCCAGATGGAAACACTTACCACCAACACCCGCTATCTGCACGACCATGTGCTTCTCTATGCGGACCGGCTCCTGTCAACCATGCCGCCTGAAATCGGACATCTGATGTTCACCTGCACCGGGTCCGAAGCCAATGATCTGGCTGTGCGGATAGCCGAGTCCTTTACCGGCGGCACCGGCATCATCGTGACCGAAACCGCCTATCACGGGGTCACGCAGGCGGTGGCGCGGTTTTCGCCTTCACTGGGGCAGAATGTGGCGCTTGGCGTGCATGTCCGCACCGTTCCGGCACCCGACAGCTATCGCAGCGCCACAGGGGATATCGCTGCCGAATTCACCACCCACGTGCAGGCTGCGATCGATGACCTTCGGCGCCACGGGATCAAGCCGGCGCTGTTCATCTGCGACGGCATCTTTGCAAGCGATGGCGTGTTCGACGGACCCGCCGGATTCCTGAAGGGCGCTGTCAAGGCAATCCACGACGCAGGAGGGCTGTATATCGCCGACGAGGTCCAGTCCGGCTTTGGCCGGACAGGCGAGGCCATGTGGGGCTTTCAGCGCCATGGCGTATTGCCCGACCTGGTTACGATGGGAAAGCCGATGGGCAACGGCCATCCGGTGGCCGGGGTTGCCGGGCGGCCGGAAGTTTTCGCTGAATTCGGGCGGACGGCCCGCTATTTCAATACTTTCGGTGGCAATGCAGTGGCCGCCCAAGCCGCGATGGCGGTTTTGAATGTGATACAGTCCGAGGGGTTGGTGGAAAACGCGCAGTCCGTCGGTGCCTATCTTAAGGATGGCTTTCGTGCGCTGGCCACGCGCCATGCCGCCGTCGGCGATGTTCGTGGCGCAGGCATGTTCCTTGGGGTCGAGATCGTTTCGAACCGCGCAGCCAAGACTGCTGATGCCGAAAAAACCTCGCGTATCGTGAATGGGATGCGGGAAGAACGTGTCTTGATTTCAGCCTGTGCAAAATCGGCCAACGTACTGAAAATCCGCCCTCAATTGACAAGTACGAGGGCCGAGGCTGATTTTCTGCTTGGAAAGTTGGAGACAGTGCTCCTTCGTCAAGCTGACGAGTAGCCGGGCCCAACCCCAAGGGCACCCCCCCTTCTGCGGCGACTCATCCATCGCTGAAGGTCAAGCAGATCACTTGCGCTAGTTATCTTTTCCGCCTCAGTCACAGTTTTGAGCACTGTGATCGCCCGAAAGACCAGCTTGATCCCGCTACCTCTGCGCGGCATCTTGCTGGTGCTTTGCATGGCCGCGGTCCTGGCCCATGTCCAGCCTTGGGCCAGCAAGCGGACAGTGGCATGGTTGAGCCGGAAGCGTGTTCTGGATGGAACCGGTCTGCAGGCAGGGTTCATGACGTCTCGCCACTCAGGTTGCCCAGGTTATGGACCGGCCGCGTCTAGTGCCAACGTCCATAAATCGGTAGCAGCCATGTCGGACCGCATCTAAACAGTTTTCGACGCAAAGGGCCCGTTTGTCAGCTCTCCGACTGTCGCATTAGCTGCAATGCGGAATTAGCGTCGGGTCGCTTCACACCCAGATCTAGCTCAGTGGATTTTCGTCCAGCAGTACTGGTGACTTTAGGAGTGCCCCTCCCGGGCTTCGATCGCCAACACCGCGAGGTCGCGGTAGCGGGCCAGCGCCTTTGGGCTAGACGAAACAGGGTTGATCAGCACGGCGCGCAGACCGGTAACGTCAGCCTTCCCGACCAATTCCACCAGCGCGGCCAGCTTGGCCCGGAAACGGGCATGGGTAGGGGCGGAGAAGTCAGGCGGCGGGGGCAGTTCGCCCTGTCGTGCCTTTTCCTCGATGTCCCCATCCCGGCGGCGGCGCGGGGCGCTGGGCGCCGCTTCGGGCTCAGCAGCCTGTTCGACAACTGGGGCCGTTTCGACGATAGCCGCCAGTTCGATGGTCGGTTCCGGCGCCTTCGGGGGCGCCGCCGGTTGTGGCGCCCCCGCCACTTCGCAGGCGTCGATCTCAGCCGCCAGATGCCCTGCGGCGGTCTCCAAGCCCGGGGTGGTCAGGATCGCTTTGGGCGCGCGATCGGCGCCGATCTTGGCGGCCAGCAGGCGTTCGAACCGTTCGGCGGCGGCGGCCACGCTGGCGCTGCGCCCCAAGGGGGCCTCGCTCAGGCGCTGGGCGAGGCGGTTGATCTGGACGGCGGAGAGGTTGGTGAACATCGGGACCTCCTTCAGGCGTTCTTGATGTGGGCCGAGCGGCCCTCAGTGGTGACCGCGTAGATCATCGTGCGGCTGTCGCCGAAGGTGGCGGCGAAGGCTTCGGCCTGATCGATCCGGTCGAAGCGGGCGCTGATGCGGGTCGCGGGTTTGGACCCGCGGCAGGCGATGAAATGGTCGGCGACGGTGAGGCAATTGGCCTCGTGGCTGGTGATTGCGTGGGTCTTGGCGGGCATCGGAAACCTCCGTTTCAAGGTGTCGCAGACATTGCCGAGACCGTCCGAAGAGCAAGTCCAAATCACTGACTTAATTGGATAATGTCGCAAGATGGGGCTGTCGCAGCGCGCCTTTGCCGCCTTGCGCGGGGTGCACGAAAGCGCCGTGCGCAAGGCCATCGCCACGGGGCGGATTACGACGGAAGCCGACGGCACGATCGATGCCACCAAGGCCGATGCGATGTGGGATGCCTCGACCGATCCGGCCAAGCAACGCGGCGCCCAAGGGCGCGCCTGCTAGGCTGCAGCCCGCGCTGCGGCAGGTCACCTGCAGGTCGGTCTTGGCGTCATTCGCCGCCCAATTTAGCAACCCATTGCATTGGGGGCAGCGTGTCAGGCGGCGTGGGTTAGAGGCAGGCTGATCGCCGAGACTTTCGCGGGTCAGGGCCTCAATCGCTTCGGCCAGTCTGTTGGGCACGGAGTCAGCGCCCACCCACAACCCAATCGCAATCGGCTCATCGGTGGCAAAATGGCCGGGCAGTTGTGTAGCGCCCGTAAGGTCGGGACTTCTGCGCAACAGATCACAGGCAAGGATCACCGCCGCGGCACGCTGGAACTGCTGGATCGTCAAAAGCCTGAGGGTGTAGCGCATGAAAACCGTGACCCCGGCCCCCTCAGGCCCACCCGCTGCGCGCAACCGTCGCAGGAAGATCACATAGGCGGTCAATAGCAGATAAGCCTCAGTCTTGCCGCCCCCTGTTGGGAACCACAGCAGGTCCATCACTTCGCGGTCAGGATCGGTGCCCGAGCTGGCCGAACAAAGCGTCAACAGCACAAAAGCCAGCTGAAAGGGCCGCCAAATCAGCCGGTCCTTGCGGTCTTGGCGGTCCTTTTTCCAGCGGTCTTGTAGCCACATCGCCCGATTGGCCAGCCTGAACGCTGCCAAGGCATGGGGATCATGGCCCAACAGGACAATACCCGCCCGGATACGTCCCGCAGTGGCATGACAAGTGGCCGCGTGCACCAGGAACCGGGCGCGCAACGCAGGGTCTCTCAGGGCCTGGCCTTTGACCCCCTCGGCATCGATCCAAGTTTCATACAGTGCCACAAGCTGGGCAAGCCCGGCCAGCATCTGATCGGCCGTGGCCTCTGACAGCCATTTGGCATCCAGCGGCCCATCCTGTCCCTCTCCCTGCCCGGCTTTGGTCAGCGCGTCAAAGATCGGATCGCCAGTTTCGCGCGGTTTGCGCACAATGGCCGTGGGCAGCCAGTCGGTGCCCAGCTCCGTGACCTCGCCCCCCTCTTCGACGAACCGCGCGGCACAAGTATGGCCCACCACATAGTCGCGTACATCGCGATAGATCAACGCGGCGGCGGCAAGGTCGTCGTCCTCGACATCGACTTGCCGCAAGGAAGCAGGTTTTTCGCAGAACCGCGTCCCCGGTGCCGGGCGGGCGATCAGTTGGACCTGAAAAAACACCTGTTCGTCAGGATCAGTGCCGCTGGAAATCGGGTGCAGATTTGACACAGCCAAGGTCACCAGGACCGGCCCCCCGGCAATCTGGGCGGCGCGGATGTAAAGCTGCATTCCGTTGATGCCAAGTGCTGCACCGTCCAAGCGCCGCACCCCGCCTTGAGCGGCAATTTCGCCGATGGGCAAAGTATCCTCGAACGTGACCCCGGCGCGATGCCAAACCCGGGCCTCGCCTTCCGCTTTGCTCGCCCCCTTAGTCGCCGCTTTGCCCTTCCCTAAAGCGGCTTCAGCGGCAACGTAGACCCCAGCTGAAATAAAGACATCGACGGCCGCGGGACGGTCCCCCAAGGCCATGACAGCAAAGGACATCCCGGCAGAAGATGGCCGCAGCGCCGATGAAAACGGACTTGCGGCGTCCTGGACCGACGTATCGCTATCAACGCCTGCCGCCTCAGCGTCGTCATTCTCGATCTGGGCGATTGCGGTGCGGGGTGGGAACAGCATTCCGGTCATATACCTGTCGGTCGGCCGGTCAGTAAAAGTCTCGTGCGCGCCGTCCAGCGGGCCAATCAGATCTTCATGCAGACGGTTGACGATTAACTGGCGCGCGGTGTCATCTCTCACGGATTACCCTCCATTGAAATTGAGGCAAGGCCGCACACCACGGGAACCAAGGCGATGCCGCTGTCATCACCATCGGTCCAAGTGCAGGTCGCAGCCCCGGACAGGAAGAAACCGCCAATCCGGCCCGGCAGAGCAGCCACGTCGCATCCTGCAATCCGCGCGATGTCGGCCACCGCCTCGCGTGACAGCTGCCCCAACGGCGGACCAATGGAAAGGCCCTGCGCATTGGCCCGATAAATCGCCCAAGCCCTGTTTTTCTCATCACGCAAAGCAACACTAGGCACCGCCTTGGGCGAAAGGCCAGGTGCAGCCAGCGCTTCGGCGGCAGTCATTAAGGCAGCCGCGCGGGTTTGGGGATCAGCGGCGGGAAGGATCGGCAGCACATCGCCCGCAAGCCCGATCTCGACGCTGAAATCTCCGGTGTAACCGCGCCACAACCGCCCGCCTGCCAGCTTTTGCATATGGCTTGGCCTTTGGCTGCCAATGTAAAGCTTGGACTTGGCCCGCGTTGCCCCGACATACAGAACCCGCGCCTCTTCCAAAGGATCGGCCTTGGTACGGTCTTGTGTGCCTGCAAAGGGCGTATCTGGCGGCGCATAGGGCAGCATCAACAGAACAGAGTCGGCCTCTAGCCCCTTGGCCCCGTGGATCGTGCCCAAAAGCGGACCCGCATGGCCAAGAAACCGCCGCAGCAGGCGCGGTGGCAGCGACTGGCCCAGCCGTCGTTGCAAACGTGACATGTCCAACTGCGCGCCGGGGCTGTCCGAAAGGTGGTTTAGGTCGGTCCAAAGCTGATCCAGATCGCGTCCCTGAATAACGGCCTGCACCCCTTCAATACGCGCCGCGATCTCGGCCGAAGCCACCATTGCGCGGCCCGGCAACCCAGCCAGAGCTGCGCCAATCCAAGGCTGAATCAAATCGCCATGCCCCGAGGGGCGCAACCGGAAGGCGACATCGGCCCGCATCAACCGATGACTTTCCGACAAGATTGCGCGCCGCCCGCGGAACAGCACCATGCTGCCCTGCCCGGGAGGCAAAACCGGGTCAAGCACCCCGCGTGGCGCGGGCGTTGCAAAGCGCTCGATGCTTTGGCGGGTGAGGGCATAGATCTCATGCCCGCTTTGCCCTTTGGCATTCAAAGTGGCACGGGTTGCGACAAAGAAGTCCGCCAGCCTAGGATTGCGGGTCCGGTGATCGGTGCCAAGCGTCATTGTCGCATAGCTGGGCATTGGGTCGAGCAAACTGTGCAAAGCAGAATCCCCCACCGGGCTCGTCGAAAACCCATAGATCGACTGCGCCGCATCTCCCAGGATCGTCACCCCACAACCGGCAGGCAAAAGCTCGAGAAAGGCCCGCATCAGCTCAAGCCTGTCGCCCTGCAGATCCTGCGCCTCGTCAATCACAACATGGGCAAGGCCTGCAACAAAGCCGGTCACAGCGGCAGGCGGATCACGCAGCATCTGCAAAGCCGCGCGCACTGCGGCATCGTGACCTGAGGGGCGTTGGGCCCCAGCAGGCAGGGTTGCATTCAGCAAACGGTTGGCAAAGGAGTCAAAGGTCGCAACATTCAGCGCGCGGGCTTCGTCGGGGCGGTTGATTGCAGCGGCAATCCGGTCGCGCAGTTCCTCCACCGCGACCCGGGTAAAGGACAAAAGCCACATCCGAGGTGCCGCGGTTCCAGCATCCAAAAGCTGTGCAAGGCGCTGGCAGACCACGTGGGTCTTGCCGCTGCCCGGACCCGCGGTCACGATGACGCGCCGATCGACAGGCAGGGAAATGACCAAGGCCTGATCAGGATCCTCGGCTTTGCCTGGCTCTATATCGGGCACAAGACCCGCCCAAGCCAGAACCGCCGCCGCCCGCGTGGCGTGCATCCGCCACAAGCCCTGCGCCGTATCAAAACCGCAGCACAAGATTACCAGGCGCTTTTGCCAATCCGCACCAAGATCACGCAACGCCACCCCAGCACGGGCCTGCACAATTGTCCCGCACAAGGCGTCAAGCATCTCCTCGTCCAAAGGCGGCAGGCCGATCGCCTCGGCAAAAGAGATCACCTCTTCGCCCACATCCGCCGCCTTGAAAAGCCCGCCAGGAACCGCGCCCTGCTGCTGGTCGGCATTTTGTCCAGCATTTGTCGCAACGGGACGAGCGGACAGATGAACCGACCCAACACCCGGCACCAGCACGCAGCGCGGCGCAAGTGGCACCAAAAGCAAATGGCCAAACCCCACGCCCGTGCCAAACACCCCCACCGCCAAAAGCGCCGCCACAATCTCATCCGCAATCATCGCGGCGCGACTGTGCCAAGCCTCGTGCCAGCCAAGCAGCCCTGCCAACCATGCGGTGGCTTCCTTTACAGGCATGTAGGGCGCAGAAGTGGTATAGGCACAAACCGCGTCGGCCATATCGGGCGTCGCAGGGGCACGCGACTGGGCCAAAGATGCCATCATGCGTTCAAGTGCTGTGGTCTCGGCCTCAAATTCGGGCTGCGGGCGGACAGGACCAAGGAGTTTATGAAAATGCATCGACCGCCAAACAATATCATACCCGTCCCGGCCCCGGCCGGGCTGACCGGCGAGAGCGGGAACATAATGCACTGGATACAGCCCATGGACGAAAATCAAGCCTTTTTCGTGGCTTATTGACAAGTTTCCGCGCGCCACCCAAACTGCCGCAAACAGATTTGGGTGATTATGTTTGGTTCCGCATTAGAGTTGCTCAGACAGTTTGACCACGCCCTTGTTGCGCAATTTCAGGCCTTGCGCGGCCAGCGCGGCACCGATCCGGTCTTCCTTATCGAACATGGGCTCGACCCAGAGGCTTTGGCCGAAATGCTTCACCTGGTCGGCACCTATGCCCGGATGGAAGGGCTTGCACCGGCGCGCTGGCCCAATGCAACCCTGCCCCTCGCCGTGGCGATCACCGAAACCGGCTATGGCTATCGCGGCACGGGCACCGAATTCTGGCCCCGTCTGTCGCGCGATTTGGGGGTGGTGATATCAGGTGCCGACCGTCTGGCCGTGCGCGCGCTGTTTGAGCGGCTAAGCCAGCGGCTCGGCACGCCTCAGCCACACCGTAGCGATTGGGCCCGCAACTACAGCAACATCGCTTGGCCGATCCGCAACGCTCTGGCGCCGCTGGAGATACACCGCCCACTAGCCGCCGCGCTTGGCAAAGTGGCACAGATGGGCGGACCGGGTCTTGATGACGACGAGTTCTACCGACGGCTGGTCGGCATTGCCGGGGGGCTGTGGTCCGGGCGGCTGTCAGACTGGCTGGAAGACCGAACGCTGGCCATTGCCCTCGGGCGCAGCTTGCTGACCGGCGAGGAAAGTGCGGCCCGGCTGGAATCCGGGGCGTTGGCGCGGATCGGGCGGGATATCCGGATGGATGCCGAATGCCGCCAGGTCTTGCGTCAGGCGCGCCGCGTGCTGCGCAACCCGTCCCGCAAATCCGCAGCAATACCCCCAAGAGCGACTTGGCTGGCCTCCGTCTCGGCCTCTTCCCGGACCGGCGTTGATGGTAGGGGCATACCCGTGTTGGACGGACTTTGGCTGCAGGGGCCCAAGTCAGACGAAGCGGTCGCAGCCAACCAAAGCGCGCTGTTGACTATCGCGGGGCAGGCCCAAAGCCGAGTTTTTTTGCGCGACTTTCTACAAGGAGCCATCGTGGCCCTGCCCGACATCGGGCGCGCGTTTGAGCCCGCCCTTATTCATCTGTCAGGCCGCTCAGACAGCGCTGAAGATCTTCTGGCAGCTCTGACCCCCGCACTGCCCTCGGTTTTTCGCTGGGCCGAAACAGGCGGGCTTTTGGCAGCGCTTGGCCGAAACGATGTGGTGCACCCCGGCGAGCTGGTGCTGCAAATCCTGCAAGACCGCCCGGACGGCCCGGCAAGACCCGCCGGGGCGCAGGTTTTGGACTGCCCAAACGGCATTTTGGCTTGGGTGGCGGAGGCCAGCACCTGCCGCATAGCCCTGACCGAAGCGGGGGTGCGTTTGGCCAACTCGCATCTGGCCGAGTTTGCCTGTGCGGGTCGCATTGTCCGTGACGGCACCCGCCTAATGCCCCCCGCCGACACGCCGCTTTTCCTGCGGGCGATGTGTGAGGGACTGCAGGTCAGCCTTGGCAAACCCGGCGCGACCGCTGCCAGCGTGGGGACGGTCATGGCGCTGGGCGATGTTGCAATGCTGCCCGCCTCTGACGGCGCCATCGCGCTGCATTTGCAGGCAGGCGGACAAGTCAGCGGCTTGGCGGAAACGTGGGAAATCGCCCCCTACTCCGACCCATCCGCTGCCCCGCGTGCCTTTGCCTGCGATGCGCGTCCCGCGCAGCCCAGCCTTGCTGACCTGCGGTCAGGGGCCTTGGTCTTGTCGTTCGCAAGCCCGGTGGCGCTTGGCCCGGTCATCCTGCAAATCGGTTTGTCCCGCAACGGTGCAGCACTTGCCCGGCAAGACTTCGCCCTGCCTGGCCTACCGGCCCGCCTAACCTTTACCGCCCCTGAATTGGAGGAGCTGCGCGCCGCGGCCTATCAGGCCGCCGCCTATGAAGAGGCATGGTGGACCCTGACCGTCACAGTGCCCGGGCTGGGAGAGTTTACATTCCCGTTACCCCGGCGACCACAAGAGCTAGACCGCGTGCCGGGGCAAATCGCCTGGCGCGCTGATAACGCAGAAGATGGGGGCGAAGATACGGCCGGGGTTAGGGCGATTATCGGGCCGGGTCTAGGCGCGCGGGCGCTGGCCCCGCTATTGAGCCAAGATGGTGCCAACCATCCCGAAGCTGTGGACGACATTCGGCTTTATTTGCCCGATGTGCCCGGCCTTGCGGCTCTGCGGGCTGGGTTGATCGAGGGCAAGGCCCTGCTTTTCGGTCAGTCAGCCCAGCCCGCGCCCTTGGCTCTGGCTCGTTCGGTTGCTCCGATTGGCGACAAACACGGGCTGGCAACACTTTGCGAGGCGCTGGTAGCCTGGAAGTCGGCCGAGGCGTCAAGCTTTCTGGTTGATGCACGGCGCACGGAGATTGTCCGCTTTCTTGAAAACAGCCTTCTTGTGGCCCTTTGTGGCCAAGACTGGCTGACCGCCGAGGCCCAAGACCGCCGCCGCCCCGTCAGCCTTGCCCGCCAGATGGCCGAAGGTGCTGTGTCCGAAGGGCTGGCCTTGGGCCCCGAGTTTCCCCAGATCACGCCTGAAGACCAGCCACACTTGATCGATGCCCTGACACAGCGCTTTGCTAATGCCTTGGCATCTGTCAACCTATCAGATCGCGCCCCCGGACCGGCGCTGACCGAAGACGAGGCGGCGCTGTTAGATGCAGCGGTGGATGCGGCCTATGCCGACCTGTGGGCGAGCCTTGAACTACGCGGCGAACCCGTGCTGGAGGAAAGCGATGCCTATTCCCCCGCCGATCGCTGGCAAAGACTGTCCGACCGCAGCTGGACCCAGCAGGCGCAGTCGCCATTCCGGCACCTGATCTTGCCCGAAAGCCGGTGGGAATCCTTGCAAGCCACCACCTATGCTCGGCTGTCCGATGATGATCTGGTCAGCATGTTGACCCGGTGCCACATGGATATCAGCCGGACCGCCGGAATCGACTGGGTCGGACCACAGGTGCTGAGGAGCGGACTGCTGCTGTGGCTTGCCCCCAACCAACTGCTGGAAACCGAAGCCTGGCGAGACCATCTGGCGCGGCTCTTGTCCGATCGCCACACTGCGCGGGCAATTCGCTATGTCGCGCTGCGACTGGGCCGGGCCGAACGTGCTGCGGCGGACAGGATGATACCCCATGTCTGATCTGCACAGCTTTGATCCCTACCACGTCTTCATTGCCACCGCCCATGCCCTGCGCCGCAGGGCCGAGCGCGGGGCGCTGGCCATGGGGGCGACCTTTGGCGTCGCCGCCGAACCCTTGCCGTTCCAACTGGCCACCGTCACCCATATCCTGTCGGATCAGCGCATTCGACATCTGATCGCCGACGAGGTGGGGCTTGGCAAAACCATTCAAGCGATCATGGTGCTGAACGCGCTGCGCAGCGCCGACCCCGCCCATCAAACCGCCATCGTCGCCCCCGAACGCCTGTTGGCTCAGTGGCACGAAGAGCTTTGGACCCGGGGGCATATCCTAGGCCATGTCGTCGATGACACTGACCGCACCCGGATGCAGGCCTGGCTTGAGGCCGGGGCAGCCGGGCTTGAGCGCGCCGACGATGACCATCCCGCCGCGCGCCATCGCACGGCCAGCGCACTTTTGCTGCGGCCCCGTGACATTGCCGATCATCCCGACTGGCTGGATCCGGTGCGCCAGCACATGCTGGTGATCGACGAGCCGCAATCCCTGCCGCGCGAGGTGCTCGACCGCCTTAGCCAAAAGGCCGACGAAAGCCGCAACGACGAAGCGGCCTATCGCCAGCTGCTGGTGCTGTCGGCCACGCCGCGGCTGGGCGATCCAGTTTGGCGCGACATTATCTTTAGGCTCCTAGAACCGGAAAAGGCCCGTCTGGCCCAAGATTTGGGCCTGTCCGCCACGGCCATTATCGAACAACGGGAACTGCAAGCCGCGCAAGCGCTGGTTGGCCTGCCCTCGGACGCCATTTCCAACGAAGGGGCCATCGCTTACCGCTGCGAGGCGCCGACGCGCCGCATCACCCGGCAGACGAGGGCGGATTGGGGGGCATATTTCCCTGCCCGCGACAACCAGCTTTGCCTGTTTGACCCGAACGCCTCGGAAATCGGCCGTCTGAGGTTGATTCAGACGCTTATTGCAGGGCGCACCCGAGGTGATGGGGGAACCGTCCCCAGCCTTGATGCCCCACCCTGGACCACAGTGCGCGGGTTGCTACGCTCGCGCCGTTCGGTGCGCGACGCCATCGACCGACTTGAACGCACGGCTCCGGGCATGGTGCAGGTGCGCAAGGACGCGTTGGAAGATTTCGGCGACTCCCGCCTTGAGGCCCTGACGGATATTCTTGCAGACATCTTTGGTGCCGAAAAGGACCGAGAACGCATTGGGAAACCCGCCCGCGCGCCGGAAAAGATTGTCGTCGTGGCTGGGGATGCGGGCACCATCGACATGCTGCAAGCCGTCCTGCCGCGCTACTTTCCCGACTTGGCCCCAGACGGTATCGCTGCCCTGCGCCGGTCGATGGCGGCCAGCGAGAGCAGCTTTGAAGACATCCGCGCCATGCAACAAGCGATCGAACCCTTTGTTCAGGGCCCTGCGCGCATCCTGTTGATCGGCGACTGGATCCAAGCCGGGCTGAACCTTCAACACAGCGCCCGCAACATGATCTTTTACAGCATGCCTTGGGACCCGCAGGCCATAGATCAGCTGATCGGCCGGATCGACCGGCTTAGCCAGGTTTCGATCCGTGCCGCACGCCATGGCCATCACATGCCCGCACGCATCCGACTTTGGCGGCTGGTCATGCGTGGCTCGCCAGAAGAGGGGCTGTCAAACGCCCTTGGCGCGCTGGGGGTGTTTGACAGCCCGCTGCCTCCGGTGTCGGAAGAGATCTGGACCGAGGTCAACCAACTGATTGCCCAACTTCTGACCCATCCCGAGACCGGCAAAGGCGCAGCCTTGGCGCGCCTGTCCGACCTGAAAGCAACTTGGGCCGGGCGCGGCCTTGTCTCGCACCTTGACCATTTCGCGCCCTTGTCCAAGGCGCAGGTGCAGGCATTGGCGGACCGCGTCGGCGACATCGCAGATCGCCTGCACTTTGCCGATGAGCACGAAACCAGCGCGGCTGAGCGGGTCGAAGCGGCGAATGACGACTGGCTGCGTGCCTGTGCAAAAGCGGGCGGTTTTCTCTATGAACCCGGCCGCCCCGACAAATCCGATCCGCCGCGCCGGTATTCGGGCTTTTGGTATGCGTCTGGAAAAACCGAACCGCCCTTCCTGCTGACCGATATGGCACAGGGTCACGAATGGGATGACAAGGTGGCGCTGCTGGTGCGGCGCAAACATATGGCGGTGCCGCCCCACCGCTTTGTGCAGTTCAATGCCGCCGGCACTCAAACGCGCGACCTGCGTTTTTTTGACCATGGCGACAGCATTCACGACGGGCTGTGCCAAGGCTGGCTGGGCTTGGGCGGCCCAAACTTCTCCGTACAGCCGCAGGGCGAGTTGGTTATCAGGGTCGGCGAAACCCATCCGGCGCTGGCTTGGAACGGTCAGCCGATTGTGGTCACTCTTGCGGCCAGCCACCCTCTCCAATCGCCGCATTCCAGGGTTGCAAAGGAATTTGCCGCGGCCCTGGACTGGTTCGGAGCCACGGCCCGACAAAGCTATCTGGCGCGGCTGGACGAAGGCCTTGCCGCCGACCACCGCTGGATCCAATCCCTGATGCCCACCCGCTTTTCGGCCATGGCCTCGGTCCTGACCAAGGAAGGCTGGCACCGACTTGATCAACGACAGACCGCAATCCTGCTGCGCGCAAGGCCGGATCCGGACGACAAAAGCCGCATTCAAGGCCGGATGCAAAGACTGCTCACTCCGGCGGCGGCGGTCTGCAGCCAACACGTCAGCGCGATCGACGCCGAGCTGAGGGATTTGCGAACCGAGGATCTGCGCTGCACGATAACAGCATGGACCGCCCGCAAGAAAGTGATCGAAGCGGAAAGTGGGACGCTAGCCCAAGTGTTCCGCAACCGCGCTGCGGCGCGCGGCAGGGTGGACAACCAAAGCATGGTCAATGCCCTGCGCGGTCAGGTCGAAGCCGACGAACGCCGCGCGACGCTGGCCGTTCTTATGGCCCAGACGCGCATCAAGCTTACCGGAGCGGCAATTGCCGCAGCTATTCAGTCCCATCCCCGCAGCCTGATGCATGCGAGCCTGCGCTTTGTCGCGCCTGAAGGCGGCTAGGAGTGTAGGACGTCCGCTTTGAAGCGTTGTGCCTCTCTATCAAGAATTTGAAACTGCAGGCACGCTAAGGCAACACGCCGCCGCGGGGACTGGGCAAGCGGCCCTGAACGGCACAACACCACCATCCCAGACCCCCGCCCTCACGCCGGTTTTCTTTGCCCAAGGTTGTGCTGAAAGAGCCATCCACTGACCACAGACTCCACCGATGCCATCCGCTTGATCAAGAGCGGGTTGGATAAGCTCGGCCACCAATGAAATCTGAACTTGAGAAAACCATGCTGAAACCTGCAATGTTGGTACTGGTCCGCCAAATTCTGACCGTCGCTGGCACCGCGCTGGTCGCCAAGGGCAACGCACAAGCCTCGGACATCCGACCGGTCATCGGCGCGCTTCTGACCCTCGGGTCGGTGGTCTGGTCTGTCGCGGACAAGCGAGGATGCACAGAACTGCTGCGATGAGTCGTCACACGCGGGCGCGCCATCCCTCGACGGGTGATCAGCCCAGAAAGACAGCGCGCCCATCTGGCATCGCAGGCATCCAACCTCGTGGGACACCTGCGTGGTCGGCCATATGTCGGCCGACCGTGGTGGGCTTCGTGCGGGTTCGCCGCCATCCCCACCCCGCGCTTGATCCGACCCACCGTCCGGCGTCTCCCGCGGTCCCCGCGCTTTCGGGTCCGGGTCCCCTTCGTCCACTTGCGAAGCAATGGGCGAGCTATGCGCTCTCGCCGTTTTCTACCTCCGCCAAGGGCACATGCTGTGACAGCTGGGCCACGATCTGCCGAAACTCACTCAGGATTTCGCCATGACTCCTGTCGAGGTAACGTGCGAGACGGTCATTCTGAAGAAGCCGCTCGACAAACCGGCCTGCCACAACGAGGCGGAGGTGATCCGGTCCAAGCGCGCCCTCAATCAGCTTGATGTTCTTCTGGAGATTGGCCATCTCCGAGCGCATCAGCTCAGCCTGTTCGCGTGTCACACCCGCGGTTGCCTTCTTTGCTGTCGGGTCAACCAGGTCAGCGGAGTCGGTCGCCGCCAGAATGGCCTCCACATAGGGCACCGTGTAATTGTTTGCGGCGATCATCAGGTCTGCTGCCTGAATCTGCCGCAAAGGTTTCATCTTGCGCAAGAAGCGGAAACTGTTGATCGGACAATGTCGGGCCTTCAGCAGTTCGGCCGCCTCCGGACAAATGCCGTTCAGCAATGTGCGCTTTTGCCGGATCAGCGCGATGTTCACATTCAACGCGGCAGCGATGCGGGCTTCCGATACGCCGCGTTCGACGGCACGCAGGATCATCTTGTGCTCCTGGATCGTGGCCAGACGGCTGATGCGCTTGTTGTAGGTGAAGGACTCGTCATCGGTGGCCACCAGGCAGATGACAGACGTCTCGCCCATCTCCTTCAACACATGGAGACGAACATGGCCGTCGAGAAGTTTGAAGGATCCGTCCTGCCCCGCGGTGTGGGCGACCACCGGCGGTTCGATCAGGCGAGAAGCTGCTCCAAAATTGCCTTCAGGTCCCCAGCGACAACTGAATCCATTTTCGTTGGCACCGATTTTCCAAAACCTTGATAGCCCTGCAGCGGTCGCCCTTGTGCTTTATCCCTTATCTTTTGGCACAGTGTTTTGCCCAAAATCAGATGCTGGGCTCCATTTGCACTATAGGCTGCCGCGACATCAGCATCCGATACCGCTCCAAGTTCACCCTTTTCCACTAACGTCTTGAGGGGGGGGTTGATTTCGAATTGTGTGTCTTTTGGCATTTCGGCAATTGACGTCCGCGCCGTTAATCTGAGCCTCTGTCGCTGCTTCGGCCAGTAGTACCTCTGCATCGGCTTCATCAATTCCAAAATGCGCTTTGATCAGATGCTTCTCGCCCCAGTAGGACTCAACATCACTGTGCTGGGTAAGCCAAACGGAAATCCCCTTGTCGATGTAAGGGTTCGAGAAAGCCTCAGCTTCCGCAGGCATCATAAAGTCACGGTCCCGATGCAAAACCATCTTCATGGCACCTCCGAACAACAGTTGAAGTGAGGCGCACCCGGCGGCATCAAGCAACTTCCCTGAGCCATGCAAGGGCCAAAGAGCAACGGAGCGCTCAATATCAGGCCATTGCGAGAGCAATGATCGAAGCATCCCTATCTTGGTATCTTCTGTTAACAAGAGGATACGTTTGTCGAGCAAGCCCCATCCCATCATCTGACGGCCAGAGACGTTGCCGTCCGGCTGAACCTGACCATCCTTCATCCACACGACACGTGCATCCTGCGGAAGAGCTCTGACAACAGATGGGCTGTGTGTTGTCAGAAGAACCTGAGTGTCAAACAGCTTAGCAGCGCTAGCCAAGACGCGCACAAGCTTCTCTTGAGCGGTCGGGTGCAGATGCGAGTCAGGTTCATCAACCAGCAGGATAACTGGCCTGAAATAGACCAAGTATGAGAATATCTGAATAACCTGCAGGAAACCGATGCCCGCAAGTTCCAACGGCTTAGTCCGCCTTGGGTCGGCCGCCTTCATCTCCGATGTCTGGAATGTCGCACTGATAGTCTGGTTTTTTTCCTCGTGGAAAGCGACCTGCAGAGTCAAATCACCCATTACTTGTGATACAAACTCTTCGACCAGTTTCAGACCGCTTTTGCCGCCATGTGTGACCCCTTCCAGAAGAAGCAGAACATTGCGCAGAACCGTATTTGCATCTCCCGCAGCGGCCTGCCTCTGGACGATGAGCTTGGTGCGCTTCTCTTCAGATAACGGAATTCCTGCAAGTCCGGGAATATAAGAACTGAATTCTTTGTTCCTATCACGCAATGCAGTGACAAAGGAGTTGTTCGACGGCACATGAACACTTAGCCCCTCGTTCCTCGCAGATTTGATCCACATTGCCGCTGTCACATTTGTGCCATCGTTTGCAGTAGCTTTTACTTCCACATCAAGCTGTGGGGTTCCTTGGAAGTTACCATATTCGGCCCCGTGCCCTGCATTTCGATACTCCGGCGAGGGCATATATGTCGCGTTCTTTTCAGACAGCGTCGAACCATCCTTTGGTGATTTGTTTGTATCGACTGAAAGGTTGCGGCCAGACTGGAACATCCAGTGCAGCGACTGGAGTATCGAACTCTTACCAGAACCGTTGGCACCAACGATGACCGTAAAGGGACCAAGCTCTATTGTAGTGTCATTGATTGCCTTGAAGTTTTTGATCGTAACGCTTGTCAGCTTCATTCGGCACCCTCAACTTGACGAAGGGAATGTATGTGTCTGCCAAGCTAAACGCAACATCTGGTTGTGTTGTGACCTCCCATGCCCGCCGGGCCATTGGCGACCCGCTTGCGCTTCAGCTTGAAGGAGCGGCGGTTGTAGACATTGTTGCCGATGTATTTCTCATTTGTCAGGAGCTGATGCACGGTCGAGCGCGTCCAGACCCTGCCGAGGTCGGTCAGGATACCGCGTTCGTTCAGTTCAGCCGCAATTTCGGTTTCCGACCGGCCCTGTTTCAGGAAACGGCTGTAGATCCAGCGGACGGTTTTCACCTCGGCCTCGGGCCCGGGCACAAGGATCACCCGATCAGTCTGCAGGCTTTTGTGTTCGCCGCGCTTCAGCTCGGCCTTCACCTCGCCGCGTTCGTCAAGCAGGACACGGCGAAGGCCAAAGCCCGCCGGGCCGCCCTGTCGAAAGCCGAGTTCGATCAGGCGGCACTGCCCCGTGAAGACCTTGTGGGACAGCTCACGACTGTATTCGCCTGCCATGGCGCGCTTGACGCTCTTGACGATGGTGGCAACCGGGCCGCCGTCATTTTCGAATTGCTCGGCGCAATATTCGACCTGCTTGTTCGCGCGACGGCAGATGTATTCGTAATAGGCAGATTCATCGGCATCCTGAAACCGGCCCCACCGGCTGACGTCATAGACGAGGATCACCTCAAAATCGGCCGTCCCATCCTGCACATCCTGGATCAGTTGCTGCAGGGCTTCGCGGCCCTCGATCCTGAGGCCGCTTTTCCCGGCATCGGCATAGGATCGCACCAGTTCGAAACCACGTTCGGCGGCATATTTGCGGATCGCGTCTGATTGATTTTCGGTCGAGTATTTCTGGTGGTCGGTCGACATGCGGACATATTCGACCGCCCTTCGCAGTGGCGGGGTCTTGGCCGGTCCTTTCAATGCGGGCGGATCGATTCCGGCCATTTCCGTCTCCCGGTCAATTCATGCAGGCGTCTCCGTCTGGTTGGACCCGGGATGATGTCTGGGGCGCAAAATGGAATCTGCCGCTGTGATGTCTTCTCCACAGGTTTACCGGAGGAGGACGCCGCGATGCGGAGCAAGATGGGCACAGTTGTGCCGAAAATGGGCACAACTGTGCACCTGGCGGCGGATCAGGCCCGTTATCGCGGGGCCGTGGCCGCCGCGTTGCGGGCTGAACTGGGTCCGACGCACCAGGCCATCAAGACGGCGATGCGCTGGACAGGGGCGAGCGAACGCACCGTAAAGTACTGGCTTTCAGGAGAACGGGGGCCAATTGGAGAACATCTCATCCTGCTGGCGCAACATTCCGACGCGGTGCTGCTGACGATCCTGACCATGGCCGAGCGGCTGTCCGACGAGCGGCACAGATGTGCCGGTTGTCCCGAGCGTCTTCTCGTGTTACAAAACCTCAGACAAGAACCCAATCTGTCCGAGGATTTCTAACTCAATGATGATCGATCCCGGCCAACGCGCCCGCATGATCGACTACATGGAGACCCATGCTCCGGCCCGTTCGAGGGAGCTGGCAGCCATCGGCGTGGCCGCCACAGCCATCTCACGCGCCGTTTCCGACGGCGCGATAGTTCGCATCGGGCGGGGCCTTTACCAACTGCCTGACAGCGAACCGGACCTGCATTCGGCACTGATCGAAATCGCCAAGCGTGCGCCCAAAGCCATCATCTGCCTGACCTCGGCGATGTCCTTCCATCAACTGACGGACCAACTTCCCCGGAAGGTCTGGATCGCGATTGGCGCAACGGATTGGGCACCCAAGATCGAGTACCCACAGATCCGCATCGTCCGGTTCCGTGAACCTTACCTGGCGAACGGGCAAGAGGTTCATAGAATCCGGGACGTCGAGATGCGGGTCTATTCGGTCGCCAAGACGATTGCCGATGCATTCAGGAACCCGAAGCTGGTTGACCGGTCCGTTGCAATTGAGGCCATGAAGTCGGCGCTAAACAACCGGAAGGCAACCCCGGGGCAACTGGCAGCGGCCGCGCAAGAAAACGGGATCGCAGCGTCTGTCCGCCAGCGCCTGCTGAACCTGGCCCGTGAAGAGGGACAGGCGTTTGATGTCGTCCTCGTCGCCTTCGGCCTCGAACGGCTGGTATACCGACTGTCGGTTTCCGAATATCGTGACCGCTTCGTCCTCAAGGGCGGCATGCTGGTGACGCTGTGGACTGCTGATACAGGGAGGTTCACACGGGATATCGATTTCCTGGCATTCGGGTCCGACGAAGAAATCCAGTTGAAAGAAGCCTTTTCAGCCATCCTTGCCATCGAGGGCCGTGATGGACTGATCTACGACACGGCCAATCTGACGGCCGTCGCGATCCGCGAAGATCAGGTTTACGGCGGTATGCGCCTCCGCACGACTGCCTTCTTGGGAACAACCCAGATTCCGATCACCGTCGACCTCGGCTTCGGTGATGCCCTTGCGGATCCGAAGTTCGAGATCGAGTACGGCTCACTGTTGGACTTTCCAACTGCGTCGATCCGGGCCTATTCGCCAGCGACGGTCATCGCCGAGAAGTTTCAGGCTGTCGTTGCAGTGGGCATCGCCAACAGCCGAATGAAGGATTTTTACGACCTGTGGACGCTGCCAAAGGCAGTCGGGATCGACATGAAGGATCTTGCCGCTGCGATTTTGGGAACCTTTGAGCGCAGAAATACTGCGGTTCCGGCGACATGCCCTGTCGGCCTGTCGGCTGAGTTCTCGTCCGATCCGGGCAAGATGACCCAGTGGCGCGCCTATTCCGGCGGGACCGCGCTGGAAGGCAAATCTCTTGCTGAAGTCACAGCGGACATTTGGACATGGCTAGAACCAGCTTGCAAACCGACGGCATGATGCCCGCTTTTCAGGGGGGACTCGTCAAACGTTGAGGTGGCGTTGAGGTGTTTTGGACAAGCAGAAATCCGACTGTTTAGGTCGGGCTCTATCTATCTGATATGTTTATATATTTTGGTTGCGGGGGCACGATTTGGACACTGTTTCATTCCGGGTCCGGACGTTGAGGGTGGGCCAGGCAGGCCGAGGACCCGCGATAGCCTCGGAGGACCCAATTCATATGGACCGACCGCCAGCCGTGCTGTTGAGGGCACAGCGCCATCCGTTGGGGCGGCGCTTGGACAAGTGGTGGATGACGGTGCCCCCGTTCTGACCATCGGCGGTCGGCCCGACCTCCTCACGGCGGATAATGTGGTCGTTGACCAGCAACTTGGCAGCGACCAGCCCGTCTGTCTCGTCGAACAAGGGGGCTTCCTGCCAGCCTGACAGCCGCATGCGGCGCTGGTTGCTGCGGCGCAGCGCATGGAGGTTGCCGAAGGGTCCCGGCAGCGATCCTGCGGGGCACGCCGCCCTCAGCAATCCGGGGGGCGCTGCGACGGGGGGGCGGCTTGCTTGCAGCGGGGGGTCTGTGCTGCAGTTGCC
>NKIT01000165.1 GCA_002256185.1 Rhodobacteraceae bacterium PARR1
GCTTCTTGAAATCCCTGAAAGCTGAACTCGTCTGGCGCCGCAACTGGCAAACCCGTCGCGAGGTCGGGATCGCCCTCTTCAAATACATCAACGGCTTCTGCAACCCACGACGCAAACACTCAGCCCTCGGCTGGAAATCCCCCGTGGGCTTCGAACAGACGGCCGCCCAACATGAGCACCTGACCGGAACGAAACCGGTGCAGGTCCATTCTTGCACGTTTCGCGGGATGCGCCTTTCCTCCGCCAAACCATCCCATCACATCGCCTGAAAACCTTGTTTGTCGTGGGGTGTTGGTTGGGTCTTTCGCGCAGATCGTCGCGGTATTGGTTTTCCGGGCCTCGGGCCTGAGTGCGGGAGGGGGGGGCGGGCGGATGGCTTTCCGCCCGGGCCTTGCGATGTGTCCGTGTCAGCGGGCGAGCAATGCGTCGATCTCGGCCCGTGTGGGCATGGCGGGAGCGGTGCCGGGGCGGGTGACGGAAATGCCTGCGGTGGCGCAGCCAAAGCGGACGGCGTCGATCACATCGCGGCCTTCGGCCAGCGCCACGGCGAAGCCGCCGTTGAAGGCATCGCCTGCGCCGGTGGTTTCCACCACGGGCCCGGCAGAGATGACCGGGACATGCACCGAATGTTTGGCGTCATGATACAAGGCACCCTTGTCGCCCAGCGTGATCACCACTGCACCCACGCCTTTGGCCAGCAGGGCGGCGGCGGCAGTCCGGGCTTCCTCTACGCTTGTCACGGGCAGGCCGGTCAGCGCCTCGGCCTCTGACTCATTGGGCGTGACGTAGTCGCACAGCGCCAGCATCCTGTCGGGCAGGGTGGCAGCGGGGGCGGGGTTCAGGATCGTGGTCACGCCTGCGGCGCGGGCAATCTCCAGCGCGGCTTGCGCGGCGGGGATGGGCTGTTCCAACTGCGTCACGAAGATCGCGGCAGAGCGGATCAGGTCGGCTTTTTCCTCGACATCCTGCACCGACACGCGGCCTGCGGCCCCCGGAGCCACGATGATCGCGTTATTGCCGGTGGCGTTTTCGATGAAGATATAGGCCGCGCCGGTGTAGCTGTCGTGATCCACCTTGACCTCGGGGACCACGCCAGCCTTGGCCCATGTCGCCTGTGCGATATCGGCAAAGGCATCGGCCCCGAGACGGGTGATGAAATGCACGCGGCCCCCCGCCATGGCGGCGGCGACGGATTGGTTCGACCCTTTGCCGCCCGGCCCCAGCACGAAGGACGTGCCAAGGATGGTTTCGCCCATCTTGGGCTGACGGTCGGCGCGGTAGGCGGTGTCGGCAACGAAGATGCCAAGGATGACAATGGGTTTCATGGTCATGCCTCTGGCGGGATCACGCCCTTGCGGAGCATGAAGCAGCCGTAGAACCGCCGCTCACCGGTCTGGATCACGGCATAGGCGTTGCGGGCCATGTCATAGAACGCGAACCGCTCGATCGAGATCATCGGGCGGTGGCGGCCTTCGGCGGCGTCAATCTCGGCCTGAACTTCGGCCTGCACGGGCGGGATGGTGGCTGCATCGCCGACGATTTCCATCCGGCCTGCAAAGTCATCCACGAAGGTGTCCAAGGGCAGCACCGACAGCACGGCCTGCACGGCCTCTGCCGCGGTCAGGTTTTCCATGCGCAAAAGCTTTCCCGTCACCGTGGCGCGCGCCACGGAATCGGCCGGAAAGTTGGTGTCGGAAATGAGGAGCACATCGCCATGCCCCATTGCCCGCAAACAGCCCAAGACATCGGCATTCAGCCGGTTGTCGATCCCTTTTAGCATCGCAATCCCCCCTTGATACGCAGGCCTTAAATGCGCTGGCCCGTCGCCTTGTCAAAGAGGTGCGATACTGCGGCCTCGGGTGCAAGCGTGATTGTGGCACCGGGGCCAAAGGACACGCGGTTGCGGAACACGGCGGTGATTTCGCGCCCGCCAAGACGCAGCACGACATGGGTTTCCGACCCCGTGGGTTCGATGACGGCGACGGTGCCGGTCAGACCCGAATCCGCCTGATGCAGATGTTCGGGGCGGATGCCGTAGATCACGTCTCGCCCCTCATCCGCCGCAACACCGGGGGGCAGGGGCAGGCGCGTACCTGCAACATCAACCATGCCGCCCGAAATGCGCCCTTCGAGCAGGTTCATCGACGGGCTGCCGATGAAAGCCGCGACAAAGGCGTTGGCGGGGCGGTCGTAAAGTTCCAGCGGTGCGCCGACCTGTTCGATCCGCCCGCCTTGCATGACCACGATCTTGTCGGCCATCGTCATCGCCTCGATCTGGTCGTGGGTGACGTAGACCGTGGTGGTTTTCAGGCGTTGACCGCCGGACAGGGCGCGCGGATAGCGGTCCAGATAGGGCGTCAGGCCCAGAATCCCCGCCGCATGTTCCACCTTGGCGCGGATCGCACCCGCATCCATGCCGCGCATTTTCAGCGCGAATCCCATATTCGCGGCCACTGTCTTGTGCGGGTAAAGCGCGTAGTTCTGGAACACCATGGCGATGTCACGCTCGGACGGGGGCAGGTTGTTCACCCGCGTGGCACCGATGTTCACATCGCCGCCCGTCACCTCTTCCAGACCCGCAATCATGCGCAGCAGGGTGGATTTGCCGCAGCCCGATGGGCCGACCAGCACGACGAAGGCCCCGTCCGGTATATCCAGATCAAGGCCATGAATGACTTGCAGGCCGCCATAGGTTTTGCGCAGCGCGCGGATCGTGACTTCGGCCAAACGCATGCCCCCCTTTAGCCCGAGGACTGTCCCCCGGCGAATTTTCTAACCCAGTCCTAACCGGTCTGTCCACCCGCTGACCATACTAACATGTTAGAATCTTGACAGGGGCCTGCCACCTTGCGAAGCTACCCTTCGGAACGCCGCTTTTGAGGGGAAGCGGCAGAGCCGGGGTGTGGGAGACCCCTGAAGACTCTGACCACCTGCGGGCTGAGGGTTAGCGCAGTCACAGGTCGGCAGCTTTGATGACCAAGACAACAATACCAGACCCGAGTCGGCAAAGCCGGTCCGGGCATGTTCCAAAAAGGGAGGAGCTATCTTGAAGGTCGAACTCTACGAAGCCATCACGCGCGCCAAGATGAGCCGCCGCAACATGTTGCGCGGCACGGCGGCGCTGGGTGCCATGGCGATGATGCCCAAGGTCATGGGTTTTGGTGCCGCTGCGGCACAGGATTCCGTCCGCGCACAGATCCTTGCCATTCCGGGCGTGGGCGCTGGGTCGCCGACGGATGCCGATTGGCAGAAAGTGGGCGAACTCTGCCTCGGGCCGACGAAGGCCAATGTGGCCGAAGGCGAATTTGCCGGGGTTGAGCTGACCTTTTTCGGCATCAACAACAACGGGCTGCACAACATCCTGTTCCGCGGCCTCTTGAAGGGCTGGGAAACCTATACTGGCGCGAAGATCAACTGGATCGACCTTGCGCAGGCCGACTATAACCCGCGCCTGCAACAGAACATCGCCACGGGCACCGTGGACTTTGACATTCTGGCCATGGGCGCGCCGCTGGAAGGTGACACCGCCGGTCAGGGTCTCTTGGACGAAATGCCCGAATGGGTGGCCACCCAGATCGAAATGGACGATTACGTGAACTACCTGAAGGCGCCCGTGGGCACCTGGGGTGGCAAGACCTATCGCATCTCGATCGACGGCGACTGCCACACCTTCGCGTATCGCAAGGATTACTTCGGCGAAGGCGCGATTGGCGGGGCGGAAGTGCCCAAGACCTGGCAGCAGGTCAACGCCGTCTCCAAGGCGGTCGTCGGCCAGACCGACCCGCTGACCAGCCTGCCAGCCTTTGGCTATCTGGACCCGCTGAAGGGCTGGGGTGGCTTCGGCTTCTACTTCCTCGAAAACCGCGCCGCCGCCTATGCCAAGCACCCGTCCGACCCGGCATGGCTGTTCGATCCCGACACCATGAAGCCGCGCGTCAACAACCCGGCTTGGGTGCAGGCCATCCAGGACGTGATGGACCTGATCGCCGCGAATGCCTATCCGGCCGACCAGATCAACGCCGACCCCGGCACCACCGGCTTCTCGCAGTTCCTTGCGGGCACCGGGTCCATGCTGATGTGGTGGGGCGATATCGGGTCCAACGCACGCACCTCTGACACCTCTGTCGTGGGCGATGTGGTGGGCTTCGGGATCAACCCCGGTTCGGACAAGGTCTACAACAGCAAGACCGCTGCGTGGGAAGAAACCTACAACGAGTCGCCGAACATGGCGTACTTGGGCTGGGGTGTCTATGTCACCAACCGCGTGTCGGGCGACGAGAAGAAGCGCAAGGCCGCATGGTCCGCTGCAGCCCATCTGGGCGGCAAGGACCTGTCGCTGTGGATGTCGGCCTATCCGTCGGGCTTCCAGCCCTATCGCAACAGCCACTTCCAATACGAAGAATGGACCGCGGCAGGCTACGACAAAGAGTTTGTCGAAGATTACCTCGGCTCCAACCTCGACAGCTACAACCACCCGAACGCTGCCATCGAACCCCGTATCCCCGGCATCTTCCAATACTACTCGGTCGCCGAGGATGAATTGGCCAAGGGCTATGCAGGCACCTACAAATCGGCACAAGAAACCGCCGATGCGATTGCCGCTGCTTGGGAAAAGATCACCGACCAGATCGGCCGCGACAGCCAGATTGCGCTGTACAAGGCGTCCTTGGGGCTGTGATCCCGCTTTGACGTGGCGGGGATATCCCCCGCCACGTCCCAACAACACCCAAGGTGCGCAGTGTCTGCGCACCTTTCTTTTCCCAGATGGGGCATACCGGTGAGTGGCGCAGGCGATCTTTTACATGTTGTCACCAATGACAGCATCTCGGCCCAGAGAAAGGGCTTTGGCCGCGCGATCATCTGGGGGTCAGGCTTGCTGATGCTGGTGGTTGCGGCGGCGCAACTGCTGCAGATGACGGGCAGCGCGTCTTTCGGGTTCGAGAATTGGCGACCCACGCTTTACGCCTATGTGCTGTGGACGATCTGCCTGTGTTGGGGGCAGGTGTTGATGCATGGCGAACATGGCAAGCGCACGCTGTTCGTGCTGCCTGCGGCGATGTTTGTGATATCCCTGACCGTGTTCCCGCTTCTGTTCGGGCTGGTGATCGCCTTTTCCGACTGGAACCTGTCCAGCACGTCGGGGCGGCAGTTCAACGGCTTGGATAACGTCCGGCAGATGTGGGCCGATCCGTTCTACTGGAACGCCATGCTGAACATGGTCTGGTACACGCTGGCGATCCTGATCGAATATGCCATCGCCTTTGGCCTTGCCCTTGCGCTGAACGCCGAGATCAAGGCGCGGAAGTTCTTTCGTGTGGCCTTCCTGCTGCCCTTGATGCTGTCGCCTGTGGCCGTCAGCTGGATGATCGGCAAGTCGATGCTTGAGGCGCGTTTTGGCCCCATCGCGCGCTTGGCCCGCTTTCTGGGGTGGGAGGATCCTTCGTTCTTTGGCAGTCCGATGGTGGCCAAGATCACCATCATGCTGATGGACGCCTGGACCTTTATCCCCTTCATGATGATCATGATCCTTGCCGGGTTGCAGGCCATCCCCAAGGAATTGAACGAGGCCGCAAAGGTCGACGGTGCCAATGGCTGGCGCGCGTTCTGGGAGGTGACCTTCCCCATGATGCTGCCGGTGTCGATCACCGCCATCCTGATCCGCATCATCTTTAAACTGAAGCTGGCCGACATCGTGATCGCCGTCACCTCGGGCGGGCCGGGGGGGGCGACGGATACCGTGACGTCGTTCATCTTCCGCGAATACCGGGACCGGTCGAACGTCGGCTACGGCACGCTGCTGGCAATGGTCTATCTGGTGATCATCATCATCGCCATGACCCTGCTGATGAAACTGGCAGACCGCATTGCAAGGCCCAGAACATGACCGACACCCAGATTTTCCATGACAGCCCTGTGGATCGGGCATTCCGGGCCAAGCGGTTTTCCGGGCGGCTGGCGGTCTACACGCTGTTGGCGCTATGGGCGGTGATCTGCCTGTTCCCGATTTATTGGACGCTGACCACCAGCTTCAAGATGGCCCCCGACGTGATGAAGGGGAACATGATCCCATGGGTCGATTTCACCCCGAAATGGTTGGGCTGGAAATCGCTGGGCCTGTCGCCGGATACCTTGGGCGATGACAACACCGTGCGGGCCGAGTTTCTGAAGCGCTTCACCAACTCTGCCATCGTGTCGGTGGTGTCGTCGGTGCTGGCGGTGGTGCTGAGCCGGTTCAACTATAAATTCCTGTGGATGCGGAACGGCGACATCTCGTTCTTCTTCCTGTCGCAACTGATCCTGCCGCCCGTGGTCCTCGCCCTGCCGATGCTGGTGCTGTACAAGGAACTGGCGCTCTTGGACACGCGGATCGGGTTGATCCTGCTCTATACCCTGTCGGTCCTGCCCATCGTGGTCTGGATCATGCGCGACCAATTCTCATCCATCCCGACCGAGTTGGAAGAGGCTGCTTTGGTCGATGGCCTGTCGATCGGGGGCGCGG
>NKIT01000166.1 GCA_002256185.1 Rhodobacteraceae bacterium PARR1
TCGGATCAACCGGCGCTTACTTCTGCAATTCGGTCCAGATCGCGTTCTGATACTCCAGCGCCTTGCCGGTGCAGACCGTCACGAACTGACCAAGGTCAGCAAACTCTGCCGGCGGCACCAGTTCCGGCGCGCCTTTCATGTCCTCGGGCATAAAGGCCTCAGACCCGGCGATCCCGTTGGCATAGCGCGCAAAGGCCGACAGCATCGCCGCATTTTCGGGGTCCATGATGAAGTCCATGAACAGATAGGCGTTGTCGACGTTCTTGGCGTCCGACAGCAGCACGACGTTGTCCATCCAGAGGCCATAGCCCTCTTTCGGGAAGCCGAACTTCACATCGGCATTGCCAAGACGCGAGCGCAGGCCCGATCCGTTCCAATCCACCGTCGCGGCGTAGTCGTTGTTGATCATCTTTTCGACGGTCGAATAGTCCATCGACATCCACTTGGGCTTGGCCGCCAGCAGGGCGTCGCGCACCTTTTTCATCACCGCCGGATCATCCGAGCAGACATCCCCGCCCGCCCACATCGTGGCCAGCGCCATCACGTCGCCCATTTCCGGGATCACGTTCAGCTTGCCCACCAACTCGGCCGGCGGGTCCATGAAGATGTTTGAGGTGTTGATGTCACCCGAATAGACGGTGGTGTTCACCGACATGCCGGTCGAGCCCCACTGATAGGGGATCGAATATTCGCGGCCCGGATCCCATGCCACATCCACCCATTCCGGCGCGATGTTCTTGCGGTTGGGCAGACGGGCGGCGTCCAGTTTCTGGATCAGGCCCTTTTCGGCATAGATGCCGACAAACCCGGCCGAAGGCACCACAAGGTCAAAACCCGAAGCACCTGCCTCGATCTTGGCCAGCGCGGTGTCATTCGAGTCAAAGTCGGTGATCGTCACTTTGACGCCGTAGGTATCTTCGAACTTCTTGATCAACTCGGGGCTGGTGTAGTTGCCCCAGTTATAGAGGAACAATTCCCCCTCTGCCAAAGCGCCACCCGTGCTGGCCAGCACCAGTGCCAGTGCCGTTAGTGTCCGTTTCATTTGTGGCTCTCCTCTGTTGGGCCAATGGTCGCGCGGGTCAGTCCGCCCGCTTTCTGGTTAAAAGGTAAACGCCCGCCAGCAGCAGCAGCGTCACAGCCAGCAGCAACGCCGACAGGGCGTTGACATCCGGTTTCATCTGACGCCGCAACTGGCCCAGCATATAGGTGGGCAGCGTGTCCTGCCCCGGCGATTTGATGAATTCGGTGATCACCACATCATCGAGTGAGGTGACAAAGGCCAGCATCGCCCCCGCCAGCACCCCCGGCATCAAGAGGGGCAGGGTGACATGGCGGAAGGTCTGCCACGGGCTGGCGTAAAGGTCTGATGCGGCGGTTTCCAGCGTCAGATCCATGCCTTCCAACCGCGCGCGGATGGGCAGATAGGCAAAGGGGATGCAAAAGGCGGCATGGGCAAGGATCAGATAGCCAAGGCCGGTGTAGCCAGTTGCCAGCTTGACCGATGAAAAGAAGATCAGCAGCGCCACTGCGGTCACGATCTCGGGCACCATCAAGGGTTGGTTGATCACGGCATAGATCGTGGTCTGCCCTCGAAACGCCGCCCGCCGCGTGGTCCCCAAAGCCGCAAGCGTCGCCACAGTGGTGGAAATCAGCGCCGCGAAGGCTGCCACGATCAACGAGTTCAGCGCGGCGTTCTTCACCTCATCGTTCTGGAAGGCCAGCCGATACCAATCCAGCGTGAACCCGGCCCATGTCCCCGCACTTTCGCTGATGTTGAAGGAATAGGCCACCAGCGTCAGGATCGGCGCGTAAAGCGCGATAAAGGCGACCACGGCGATGGCAGTAAAACCGGGCAGGCGGGTGACGGCGAATTTCTCAGCCATGACGCTTCTCCCCGCTCAGCGCGCGGACATAGATCAGGAGCGCCGCCGTCACGATCACCAAAAGCACGATCGACAGCGCCGCGCCCAAGGGCCAATTGCGGCCTTGGCCGAATTGCAATTCGATGAAATTGCCCAGCATCATCATCTTGCCGCCGCCAAGGATGCGCGGCGTGACATAGGCGCCAAGGCAAGGCACCAGCACAAGGATCGACCCCGCGATGATCCCCGGCTTGACGATGGGCAGGATGATCCGCCGCAAGACCTGCCAGCGGCTGGCGTAAAGGTCATATCCGGCCTCCAAAAGCCGCATGTCAAAGCGGTCAATGGCGGCGAACAGGGGCAGCACCATCAAGGGCAGATACACATAAACCATCCCGATCAGCAGGGCGGTGGGGGTGTAGGTCAGTTGGATCGGGCTGTCGATCACTCCGGCCCAGATCAGCAGCGAGTTCAGCACCCCCTCATTCCGGATGATCTGGTTGATGGCAAAGGTGCGCACAAGGATGTTGGTCCAGAAGGGCAGCGTGATCAGGAACAGCCAAAAGGCGCGGGCTTTCGGCGGTTTGGTGGCGATCCACCATGCGGTGGGAAAGCCCACAAGAAAGGTCAGCACCGTGGTCAGGATCGACAGCGACAGCGACCGCCAGAAGATCGTGAGGTGCGCATCGGCAAGGCTGAGCGTGCCTTCAAAGATGTCTTCCTCGACAAAGACGCTTTTCCAGCCGTTCCACGAAAACTCCCACACCACGTTGCCGTAATCGCCGGGGGTCAGAAAGGAATAGACCAGCACGATCAGCAAAGGCCCGATGGCGGCAATCGTCAGGATCACCAGCGCCGGGGCCGACAAAAGCCAGCCGTTGCGGGCGGATAGGCGGGCTTGGCGGTCCTCGGCGGGGCTCATGGCGTCAATCCTCCAACACCTGAACCGCGCCGGGGGCGAAGCGGAGGCCGACCTGTTGGCCTTGCGCCAATCCCGCCTCACCCGTCGCCGGGCTTTGCACGCGGGCCACGATGCTTGCGCCATCGGGCAGGGCCAGATGCAGATGGGTGTCGGTGCCGAAATAGACCAACAGCGTGACCGTGGCGGGGATTGCTCCCGGCTCAGCGGCAGCCGTCAAGCGGACCTGTTCGGGCCGGATGGTCAGGGTGACGGCACCATTAGCCGCCACGCCGTCAATCACCGCGCCGCAGCCCAGTTTCGCGCCGCCCGCACCGCCGGTGGCGGGCAGGAAGTTCGTCTCGCCGATGAAGCCTGCGACAAAGCGGTTGACGGGGCGGGTGTATATGTCCTTGGGACTGCCCACCTGTTGCAACTTGCCCGCACTCATCACCCCGATGCGGTCAGACATCGTCAGGGCCTCTTCCTGGTCATGGGTGACAAAGACAAAGGTGATGCCGGTTTCGGTTTGCAGGCGCTTTAATTCGACCTGCATTTCCTTGCGCAGTTTCAGGTCCAGCGCGGACAGGGGTTCATCCAGCAACAAGACCTTGGGCTTGGGTGCCAAAGCCCGCGCCAAGGCGACGCGCTGTTGCTGGCCGCCGGAAAGCTGGCTGGTCTTGCGGTTCGCCATCGCCTCAAGCTTCACCAAGGCCAGCATATGCGCCACGGTGGCTGCGACTTCGGCCTTGGGGCGGCCCTGCATGGTCAGGCCAAAGCCCACGTTTTCCGCCACCGTCAGATGCGGGAAGAGGGCATAGGACTGGAACACCGTATTCACCGGGCGGCGGTTCGGCGGCAGGTCGGTGATGTCGGCCCCGTCCAGCAAAATCTGCCCAGAGGTCGGCATTTCAAACCCCGCGATCAAGCGCAAGAGCGTGGTCTTGCCGCAGCCCGACGGCCCCAGCAGGGTGAAGAATTCGCCTCGGTTGATCTGGATCGATACGTCATCCAGCGCCCGGACTGCCTGCGCGCCCTGACCAAATGCCTTGATCGTATTGCGGGCCTCGATGGTTACATCCGCCATGGGCACGCCCCCCTGTTCTTTGTTTTGATCATATTAGGCGGGGTGATTTGTTGCTTTGCAAGCATTTCCGCGACGCATCACCCCGCCATCGCGGCGCGACGCCCGGCAAAGGGTTGCGCGCGTTCCATTTCCGCACAAAGCGCGATCAATGCTTCATCCTGCCCAAAGGGCGCTGCAAGGTGGATGCCGATGGGCAAGCCATCCTCAGACCAGCCGAGGGGGAGCGACGCCGCAGGTTGCCCGCTGGCATTGAACACCGCGCAAAAGGGGGAATAGTCGAACACCATGCCGGGGCCGATGCGGTAGTTCACATAGTCCTCGGCCGCGTGGGAAAAACGGCCCACTTTGGCGGGTGGTTCGGACAGAGTGGCTGACAGCAGTATATCGAAACGCCCGTCAAACCAGCGCGCCATCTGGCGGCCAAAGGTGTGGATCTCTCCCACCGCCTCAAGATAGCGCCACGGCGGCAGGGTGGCGGCATGGGCGATGGTGCCGCGCCCGACGCCTTCGACCAAACCCTCCAGCGGGCGGCCTTTGGCGGCGGTTGTTATCGATAACGCCGTGCCAATCGCGACGATATCGGTCCAGGCCCGCATCATCATCGGCACATCGGCATCAGGGCAGGCGGGTTCGACGTGATGGCCAAGGTCCGCCAGCATCGCCCCCGCTTTATGCACCGACGCCGCGACTTGCGGGTCAATCGCCCTCCCGGTGAAATCGGTGTCACAGAGCGCCACCCGCAAGCGGCGCGGCGGGCGGCTGATGGAATCGGCATGCGACCGTGCGAGGGATGGGGCGACATAGGGCGCGCCAAGGTCCGCGCCCATGCAGGCATCCAGCATCACCGCCGTGTCACGCACCGATCGCGTCAGGAACCCGTCAATCGCCATCCCCGCCCAGCCTTCACCGGAATAAGGCCCATCGGGCAGCCGCGCGCGGGTGGGTTTAAAGCCGAACAGCCCGCAGTTGCTGGCCGGGATCCGCACCGACCCGCCACCGTCTGAGCCATGGGCAAAGGCCACGATCCCCGCCGCCACCGCCGCCCCCGCACCCCCCGACGATCCGCCGGGGGTGTGGTCAAGGTTCCACGGGTTGCGGGTGGGGCCGCCGTAAACCACGGACTCCGTTGCCGCGCCAATCCCGCCCTCAGGGCTGGTGGTGCGGCCAAAGGTGACGACGCCCGTGGCGCGGATGCGGTCAAAGATGGCGCTGTTGCCGGGGTAGCGGGTGTTGGCAAACAGGCGTGATCCGTTGTGCGACGGGAAATCCACCGCTTCACAGCCCAAATCCTTGAGCAAAAGCGGCACGCCCTTGAACGGCCCCTCCGGCAACCCGTCAGCAATGGCGCGGCGGGCGGCCTCTTCTTGCACCAAGACCACGGCATTGATCGCGGGATTGCGCGCCGCAACGGCGGCAAGGGCGGCGTCCAGAAGCTCGGTCGCGCTGACCTCGCGCCGTGCCACCAGATCGGCCAAGGCCGTTGCGTCCCATGCCCCCAGATCGCCGATCATCCGATTCCCCCCTTAGTGTCCCGCGCCGATGTTCCCGCCCCAAGGCCCCCCCGGCCTGCCCATCCGCGCCGCTTTCTGCGTCGTTTTCGTGTGTCGCTTTGGCAACGCCCTTGGCGGCTTTGGCGAAAGATACCCACAGGCGACGCCCTGACCGGATTTCCCGACATGCCCCGCCGCTGGTCCGTCTTGACACCCCGGGCCACAGGACTATGCAGGGGATGCCTTCGGTTCCGGGTTTGCGCCCGGATGAAAAGGGAACGCGGTGCAAATCCGCGGCTGCCCCCGCAACTGTAAGCGGCGAGTGACGGTGGATTACGCCACTGGGGAAACCCGGGAAGGCCCGCCCGAACGACGACCCGCAAGCCAGGAGACCTGCCAAGGTGATCACCCTTTCCGGGGCGCGGGGCGCGCCCAGGAGGCGGCTTTCCGCCAGAGGTGACAATTCACCGTCGGCGGAAAGGCATACCCTTTCCCAAGACATTTTGTATTGGCGCAGGCTTTTATCCTGCGTTTCGAAAGGGTTGTAGGCCATGAATCGGCTTCAGACGTCTTTGATCGCACTTCTTGCCATCCTGCCCGCGCAGGCGATGGCGCAAACGACCGTTACTGATCTGGATGATATCGTGGTGACGGCGAACCTGTCGGAAACCGCGCAATATCGCGCAGGCGCTGTGGTGACGCGGCTTGGCCAAGCGCGTATTGACGCCCAACCGGGGCAGGGCGCGGTGCAGCTTTTGTCCAAGGTGCCAGGCGTATCCTTCCGCACCAACGGTCCCATCGGCACACAGGCCGGGGTTACGGTGCGCGGTGTGCCGCAAACCAACATCGGCGCACGGGTGGATGGCATCGACGTGTCGGACCCGTCGGGCACGCAGGTCGCCTATGACTTCGGCAACCTGACCACAATGGACTTGTCGGCGGTCGAATTGGTGCGCGGCGCGCAATCGGCGCTTTATGGGTCGCGGACTGTGGGCGGGGCCTTTGAATTCCTGACCCGCCGTGCGGATAAGGACGGTGTCAG
>NKIT01000167.1 GCA_002256185.1 Rhodobacteraceae bacterium PARR1
CGAGCTTGTCGATGATCCGCAGCAGGTGCGTTTCATCCTTGAAGGTGATGGCGCTGAGTTGCAGCTTGCCGCTGCGTTCGATGAAGATGCGCTTGGGCCCGTTCACCAGAATGTCCGAGATGGATTCGTCCTTCAGCAACGGTTCCAGCGGGCCAAGGCCCATCACCTCGTCGTAGAGTTCCTGATTAAGCTGGCCGCGGTCGTCCTTGTTCAGCACCACCGACAGTTCTGTCAGCGCCTCGGCGGTGATGTCGGCGATTTCGGATTTGAGGTTGGCTTCGGTCGCATGTTCCAGCGCGGACAGGTTGAGGTTTTCCAAAAGCCGCTTGTGCAGCTCCACCTTCAACTCCATCAGGCGCTCTTTGCGCTTTTTCTCTTTATCCGCCGCCACGACTTCGGCCGAGGGCGGCACAGGCCGCGCGCCAAGGTTTGATTTCACCCCTGGACGTGCCGCCGCCGCAGCGGTCGGGCCGACGGCGGCCACGGCAGCGCGGGGCGCGGTGGATGCGCTGTTTGGTGCAGACGTGGCAGCGTCAGGTTTCTTGAAACGCGAAAACATTTACGGGGCCCCCCAGGCCTGTCAGGTCACTTCTTCCCGGCCTCCGCGGCACGGTTCAGGTCATAAAGCGTCTTGGCCAGCTTCTGGATTTCCTTGCGCATCGGGTTCTTCGGTGCGGTTTCCGCCAGAGTCTGGCCGTGGTCGTTCGCCATGGTCACTTGCGTGCCGCCATCGGGCAGTTGCAGTTCCAGCTTGATCTCAAGGCTTTCGGCCATTTTCTTCACCCGACCCTTGGCAGCAAGATCGGTGAATTTCGGCGCGCGGTTCAGCACGTAGCGCAGCTTTTCATAGGGCAGCGCTTCGGCTTTCAGGGCGCGGTTCAGCCGCATGACGTTACGGGCAGAACGGATGTCCAACTCCATCGTCGCAAAGTAGAGATGCGCACGCGTCAGGACAGTTTCGGTCCATGCCACAATGGTCTTGGGCATGTCGATGATGACAAAATCAAAATTCGTCTGGGCGATTTCCAGAAGCCGGGCAATGTCATCGGCGGTCACGATGTCCAAGGGCAGCATGTCGGCGGGTGCCGTCAGGACGTGCACCTTGTCCTTGTAGGTCATCATCGCCTGCAGGAACGAGTCGCTGTCCACCGTGGCGGCTTCGGACAGGATTTCGAACACCATCTCGTTGCGCGGCAGATCAAGGCAGGTGGCGATCGAGCCGTATTGGAAATCGAAATCGAGGATGCAAACACGCGGGGCGTCGGTCTTGACGATGGTGGCCAGTTCCCAAGCCAGATTAGCGGCAAAGGTCGATGCCCCCGTGCCGCCGGCCATGCCATGCACCGGCAGGATCACGCCATCACGGTCGCCGCGCGCCTTGAAGCTGGGGGCGATGTGGTCTGGGTCGGGTTGGGCTTCGTCTTCGACCGGGTTGGCCGCCGGAGCCGAGGCGGCCGCGCGGGCCTGCCGCACGTGGTCAATCGCGTCGCGCAGCGCCCCTTCGGGCAGGGGGTAGGGCACAAAATCATCCGCCCCCAGCCGCAAGAGCTGGTGCAGACCGACCGGGCTGACCTTGTCGGCAATCAGGATTACACCGATTCCGCGCGCCTTGGCGCTGCGGATGATGTCGGCCACAGGGCCCAGATTGGCTTCGTCCACGGCATCCACGGCAACGCAGATGAATTCCAGCGCCGTCGCCTCGGGCTGGTCAAGAAACTGGGCTGCCTCAGAAAAGCCAAGATCACCCCAGGCGTCGCCCAGTTCAATTTCCATGTCATCGATCAGAAGATCGAAGTTCTGCACATCGCGCGAAACGGTGCAGGCCAGGATGGTCGCCGCTTCCGGCTGAAGATTTGCCACGCTACTCATCGTCCAGGTCCCTTTAAAACAGGCCCGGGGCGGTGGGAGGTGATTCGCCCGGGCCAGGAACGCCCGACGGTGCGATGCCCCGTCTTTGTTTCCCTTAGGGGTTACAACTGGCCTCCAAAGGTGGCGACTTTGGGACTAAAATTTCGTTTTTCTGAGGTTTTTGATGTGAACGGAAACAAGCGGCACCGATTTCGAAACAGCACGCCCCATCCTTTGGACGGTTGCGCGCTGACCTTTGCCACAGTTTCGCGGTCTCAGCCGCCTGCGGCGGCCGGTGCGGCTGCGGCTTCTGCACCGCCCCCGCCGCCACTGCCGCTATCCTCGCCAATCCCGGTCAGGTTTGAGACGGGTGCCGCGGATTCAATATAGCTGCGGTAGACAACCTCGGCATATTTGCCGTCCATGTCACCGGCCACGCGATCGTAAAAGCCCGACACTTCTGTGACGGTGCGGCGGTTGCGCTCTTCGGCGGCGGTGGTCTGCACGACGGGGCGGGTTTCGCCGTAAGATACCAGCGCCTCAAGGCGGTTGCGGCTGATGCCCAGACTGCTGAAATAGGCAACGACAGCTTCGGCCCGGCGTTTGCCCAGCGATTTGTTATAGCCGTCGGACCCGACCAGATCGGTGTGACCATAGACGCGGAAGCGCAGTTCCGGGAACTGGCGGATCCAATTGGCCTGACGGTCCAGAACCTTGCGGGCCTCGGGCGTCAGGAGGGCAGAGTTGAAGGCGAATGTGATCGTCGACTCCACCTCACCCGCAAAGCGTGATTGCAGGGCTTCGGTGGCGTCGCGCTGGCCGGTCATGACCAGCGAATTGTTCATCGTCGCCGCGCCGAAATCACCGGGATCGACATCGGTGCTGATGATGCGCAGTCCCGCCGCGCCACATCCGGACAAGGCAAGCGCTGCAACAAGAAGCATCGGAGAGGCCATCACGGCAGGATGTTTCATCGCCATGACGTCACTCCATCACATAACCATAAGAACCGTTGTAATCCTGTCGGGCAACCTCACCCGCCGGGCCGCGCCCTTCGGTCTTGCCGAACAGGAAGAATTCGCTTTCCGACGGCAAACGAATACGGTCGGTGGGCAGGGCCAGGGCTTCGCCATGCGTGGGGCTGACCAGATGGGCGGTCACGATGATGACAAGCTCGCTCTGCGCGCGTTGATATTCGGACGAGCGGAACAGCGCGCCAAGGATCGGCACATCGCCCAGCCATGGCACCTGACCTTTCAGGTTGCGGAAGTCATCCTGCAACAGCCCGGCGATGGCAAAACTTTCGCCGTCGCGCATTTCGACGGTGGTCGACGTTTCGCGCACCCGCAGACCGTTGATGTTCACCCCGCCCGAGGACAGCGTGACCGTGCTGTCGATGGATGACACTGTGGCCTTGAGTTGCAGGTTGATCATCCCGGCATCCAGAACAGTGGGGATGAAGTTCAACTGCACGCCAAAGGGTTTGTATTCGACGCCGATGCCTTGGTCGGTGGCAATCGGGATCGGGTATTCGCCACCCGCCAGAAACTTGGCCTCTTGCCCCGACAGGGCGGTCAGGTTCGGTTCTGCCAAGGTGCGCACGACGCCTTTGGATTCAAGCGCCTCAAGCAGCACGGCAAATTGCAGCGATCCGGCAGAAACGCCGATGGCCACGGCGGAATTCGCGTCCGTGCGGGGAACGATGGTGTCCGCGGCCAGACCGTTGTCCGAAGACAGCCACGTCCCGGTTTCGCCCGATGCGTTCAGATCGGCATTGCCCGCCCCCAGCGCGATGGACGAGGACAGGTTCTTTGCCACGGAGCGCTGCATTTCGGCAAAGCGGACCTTCAGCATGACCTGCTGCGTGCCGCCCACCGTCATCAGGTTCGACACCCGGTCGGGTGCGTAACGGTTGGCAAGGTCCATCGCCCGGTCCAGTTTCGTGGCCGAGGACACCATGCCCGACATGACGATGCCGTCATTCGCGGTCCGCACCTCGATCTTTTCGCCGGGCAGAATCTGTTGCAGGCGTTCCTTGAATTCCGCGATGTCGGGCGTGACATGCACGTCGACATTGGCAATCAGTTTCCCTTCGGCGGACAGCAAGGTCATCGTGGTGCGGCCGGGGGTTTTGCCCAGCACGTAAATCGACTTGTCCGACAGGGTTGAGATGTCGGCGATACCGGGATTGGCGATGGAAAGTTCCGAAAACGGAACCTCGCTTTCCAGCACCACAGCGCGGTTCATCGGCACGTTCAGGGGTTCGGAACTGGACCCTTCCATCACGCGCAAAACCTCGGCGCTGGCGGGGCGCATTGGCCACATCACCACGGAAAGCCCCAAAGCCGCCAAAGCGACCAGGTTCAATATCCTCATGACCTGCCCTTTCGATCACACATTACCTGCACCACGCACCGTGCCTCTTCCCGGGTCTGTCGCCCGTTCTTGCGCGAAAGATGCCTGAAACCGCCTTTTTTTGCAAGAATCAAAACCTTGGGCGGTATTCTTGATGCAAAGGGTGGGGGGCAAGCTATGGCTGGCGCATGCAAAAGGCGCGGCCACCTGATTTTGTGGCCGCGCCCTTGCAGGTTGAATGGATCGCTGTTGCGCGTCAGTTGGTGCAGGGGATCGGAATTTCGACGACCTCTGACCCTTTGCGTGTCTTGATCGAGCAGCTTTTCTCTTCGACCGCCGCCACCTCGCCCATCAAGGATCCAGTGTCGGCCGAAATGTCAGAGGCGTTCATCGCGGGCTGTTCGCCCTGACCCACCAGCGCCAGCGACAATCGTCCCGTCGCCTGTGCCTGCGCCAGACGGGCCACGGTTTCCGACATGCCTTGGATTGTCACCGTCTGGGCCACCACTGCGCCGCCAATGTCATCACCTGCCGCCTGTTGGTCCACCGCGACAACGTTCACGCGGGTTTCGATCAGACGGGTGACATCGCCGCCGGTGCCGGAACTGGTGGTCCAATAGATGTCGATGAAATCGCCCGGATGCACAAAGCCCGACACACCTGTCGAGGCATCGACGGAAATTGCAAAGGCGCGCATGCCGGGGGCCAAAAGGCCGGTCAGACCCGCCGGTTGTCCCGGTTCCGTCACCTTGGCGGCGAGGATCGGTTCGTGCAGGTCGATGGCGCGCAGCACATAGCGCGGCTTGTCGGCGTTGACGGGGAACAGGTCGTCTTCGGCGATAAACGGCTTATCGGGCAGGGCACTGGCCTGCCAGTAGATCAGTTTCACGTCTTCCTTGGTCAGGGCCTGACCATAGACTAACGGTTTGGCTGCGACATAGACCTGTACCATATCGCCCACCATCTCGCGGAAGGCGCGTTCTTCGGACAGCGCGTTTTCCGTCTGATTTATGTAGCCTTGGGCCATGTAGACGGCAAAGCCGGCAAGGGCCATGCCTGCGATCAGCACCAGTCCGAAGATCATACGCATTTTTACACCACCTGCATTGGGGCCATCTGGCCATGGGTTCAAAAGGAAGAACCGGACCTGTCGGCCCGGTGCGTCCCGCTTTTACGGAGAGGCGATGATCGCGTCCTTGATGGCTGTGCCGCCTGTCAGGAAGGCGTCATTCATCAAGGCGGCCAACGCAAGGCACAGTGCGATGATCAGGCCCGTCAGCACGACCCAATCGACGGTGACTGCGCCATCCTCTTGGGACAGCCGGTGCGGAATTCGCTGTCGCAACCATTTAACCATGAAGATACGCGCCCCTTGGCTGTTCGCTGTTTTGATCGGCCGACATGGCCCCTCACTGGAAAGGCCCACGGCAAGGTCGCTCCCTTGCCGCGGGCCATTTTCGACCTGTCAGGTGCCTGATGGTCAGGCCCCCGGCGAAGAATGGATCGGATCGGCGGTGCCGGAACCGGGTCTTGGCATCGCGGTCGGGCGCTTGGGGATCAACGATGGTCGCCTGATCCCGATGCGCGCCCGTTTGCGATTACGGCGTGGTCGTGGTGGTGGTGCCGAGGCTGGTCTTGATCGCAGTCGCCTTTGTCGAGACGCCTTGCGACACCAGCGGGTAGGCAACCAGGCCCAGGCCAACGATGGCGGCGGTCAGCACGACCCAGTCAACGGTCACAGCGCCGGATTCGTCGTTCTTGAAGCGCTTGAAGATGTTTTTCAGCATGGTCTTGGTCCTTCGGATGCCGGATGCAGCAGCACGGCGATGGATTTGAATGGTGAATGATGAGGCGCCGAGGGGTGGGCGGAGGCTGGCATAGACGCCAACAGTGACCTCGCGCCCGCCCCTGGCTAAGCCGTCAAGGATCAGGGCGTGGTCGTGGTGGTGGTGCCGAGGCTGGTCTTGATCGCGGTCGCCTTGGTCGAGACGCCTTGCGACACCAGCGGGTAGGCAACCAGGCCCAGGCCCACGATGGCGGCGGTCAGCACGACCCAGTCAACGGTCACAGCGCCGGATTCGTCGTTCTTGAAGCGCTTGAAGATGTTTTTCAGCATGG
>NKIT01000168.1 GCA_002256185.1 Rhodobacteraceae bacterium PARR1
CACCGATGGGCGGATCATCTTTGCCATCCCCTATGAGCAGGATTTCACCCTGATCGGCACCACCGACAAGGACCATCAGGCCGCGCCCGGCGATGTGCGCTGCACGGATGAGGAACGCGATTACCTGTTGACCTTTGCCAGCCAGTATTTCGCGCATCCTGTGACCAAGGATGATGTGGTCTGGACCTATGCCGGGGTGCGCCCGCTGTATAATGACGGTGCGACATCGGCCACGGCGGCGACGCGGGATTATGTGCTGTCCTTGGACACTACGGGGGGCGCACCGCTGTTGAACGTGTTCGGCGGCAAGATCACCACCTATCGCCGTCTGGCGGAATCGGCGCTGGAAAAGCTGTCGCCGTTCTTTCCGCAGGCCAAGGGCCAATGGACCGCCCGCGCGCCCCTGCCCGGTGGCAACTTCGCGCATGACGGGGTGGCGGCGCTGGTATCGCGTTTGCAGGCGGATCATCCGTTCCTGACCCCCGCTTGGGCCGCGCGTCTGGTGCGGGCCTATGGGTCCGAGGCCCCTGCCCTGCTGGCTGGCACCAAGACCGCCGCTGATCTGGGCCGCGACTTTGGCGCAACCCTGACCGAGGCTGAGGTGCGCTGGCTGATGCGCCACGAATTCGCGCGGCGGGCCGACGATGTGGTTTGGCGGCGCACAAAACTGGGCTTGCGTCTGACGGCGGATCAAATCGCCGCGTTGGATGGCTACATGACCGATGCAGACAACAGGGCGCTCAGCCCGGCGGCAGAGTGAGGGGGAACTATGGCGCTGGAGCTTCAGTCAGTCAGTCGGGTGGTCAAAGGGCAGGTGCATATCCAGCCCACGACCCTGACGCTGGAAAAGGGCACGATGAACGTCCTGCTTGGCCCGACGCTTTCGGGGAAAACCTCACTGATGCGGGTCATGGCGGGTCTGGATGTGCCGACTTCGGGCAAGGTCATGTGGCACGGCCAGGACGTGACCGGACAGCGCGTGCAGGACCGCAAGGTCGCGATGGTCTACCAGCAATTCATCAATTATCCGGCGATGTCGGTCTATGACAACATCGCCTCGCCCTTGCGCCTGATGGGCAAAAGCGCCGCCGAGATTGACCGCGCCGTCAAATCCACCGCCGAGATGCTGAAACTGACACCGATGCTGGGCCGCAAACCGCTGGAACTTTCGGGCGGCCAGCAACAGCGCTGCGCCCTTGCCCGCGCCTTGGTGAAAGAGGCGGGGTTGGTGCTGCTGGATGAACCGCTGGCGAACCTTGATTACAAACTGCGCGAGGAATTGCGCGCCGAAATCCCGCGCATCTTTGAAGCCTCGGGCGCGATCTTTGTCTATGCCACGACGGAACCCGAAGAGGCGCTGCTGCTGGGCGGCAATACCGCCACGCTGTGGGAGGGTCGAGTGACGCAATTCGGCCCCACGACGCAAGTTTACCGCAAGCCCGCCGATGCCACCACGGCGCGGGTGTTCAGCGATCCGCCGATGAATTTCATCGACTGCCGCAAGGTGGGGGGGCGGATCAGCTTTGGCGATGCCTTGACGGCCCCGGCAGAGGGTGCCTTGGCTGGCCTGCCCGATGGCGCATATCGCGCCGGGTTTCGGGCCAATCACCTGCACCTGAACGCGCATTCGGGAACCGCGCTGGAACTCACCTGCACCCTTGGCGTGACCGAAATCACCGGGTCTGAGACGTTCTTGCACCTGACGCATGACGGGCAACGCTGGGTCGGGCTGGTGCATGGCGTGCATGACCTGACACCGGGCGCAAACATCAGCGTCTGGCTTGATCCCGCGCATGTCTATCTCTTTGATCCCGCCGGGCAGCTTGTCGCCCCCGCGCCCTATGCCGAGGCCGCCTGATGGCCCAGATCACGCTGAAAAACCTTGCTCACAGCTACCTCGCCCAACCCAAGGCCGAGGCGGATTATGCGCTGAAGGAAATGGACCATGTCTGGCAGAACGGCGGGGCCTATGCGCTGCTGGGATCGTCGGGCTGCGGCAAGACCACGCTTTTGAACATCATCTCTGGCCTGTTGCGCCCGTCGCAGGGGCGGGTGCTGTTTGGCGATCAGGATGTGACCGAGGCTGAGACGACCGCGCGAAACATCGCGCAGGTGTTCCAGTTCCCGGTGGTCTACGACACGATGACCGTGCGCGAAAACCTGGCCTTCCCCCTGCGCAACCGGGGAATGGATGCGGCCTATATCAAGGCGCGCGTCGGCCAGATCGCCGCGATGATCGGGATGGAGGCGACGCTGGACCGCAAGGCGCGCGGTCTGACGGCGGATGCCAAGCAGAAAATCTCGCTCGGTCGCGGCATGGTGCGCGAGGATGTGAACGCCATCCTGTTTGACGAACCGCTGACGGTGATTGATCCGCACATGAAGTGGGAACTTCGCACGCAGCTAAAGCAACTGCACCGCGAATTCGGCCATACCATGATCTACGTCACCCATGACCAGACAGAAGCACTCACCTTCGCCGACAAAGTGGTGGTGATGTATGACGGGCGCGTGGTGCAGATGGGCACACCGGAGGAGTTGTTTGAAACCCCGGCGCATACCTTTGTGGGCTATTTCATCGGCTCGCCGGGGATGAACCTGCTGCCCGCCAGCGTGCAGGGCAATCGCGCCGTTGTGGCGGGGACAGAGATTCTGCTGGGGGCGCATTATGCGCCGCCCAAGGGCCGCGTGCAGATCGGCGTCCGCCCGGAATATGCCACCCTGACCAATGGCGCAGGTCTGCCCTTTACGTTGCGCCGGGTGGAAGACGTCGGTCGCCATCGCATCATCCGGGGTGAGGTGGCAGGGCAAACCGTCAACGTCATCGCGCCCGAAGGCATGCCGGTCGGGGTGGACCTCACCCATGTCAGCTTCATGCCCGAAAGAATTGGTGTCTATGCCGACGACTGGCGCGTGACGGGAGGGCCGGTGTGATGGACAAGACCCAGAACAACAAGGCGTGGTTTCTGGTGCTGCCGGTGTTGGTGGTGGTGGCGTTTTCGGCCATCCTGCCTCTGATGACGGTGGTGAACTATTCGGTCAACGACACCTTCGGGAACAATGATTTCTTCTGGGTCGGGCTGGAATGGTTCGAGGAAATGGTCACCTCTGACCGCCTGCATGAGGCGTTGGGGCGGCAAATCCTGTTCTCGGCCATCATTCTGGCAATCGAGGTGCCGCTTGGCATCTATATCGCACTGAACATGCCGAAATCGGGGGCTTGGGCGTCGCTGTGCCTTGTGCTGATGGCGCTGCCGCTGCTGATCCCGTTCAACGTGGTGGGCACGATCTGGCAGATTTTCGGGCGGGTGGATATCGGCCTCTTGGGTCATTATCTGGCCGAGATGGGGATCGATTATAACTATACCAACGACCCCATTGATGCGTGGATCACGGTTGTCGTCATGGATGTCTGGCACTGGACATCGCTGATTGCGCTGCTGTGCTATGCGGGTCTGCAATCCATCCCCAACGCCTATTATCAGGCGGCGCGGGTGGATCAGGCCAGCCGCTGGGCCGTGTTCCGTTACATCGAATTGCCCAAGATGCAGGGCGTGCTGCTGATCGCGGTTCTGCTGCGCTTCATGGACAGTTTCATGATCTACACCGAGCCTTTCGTGGTGACCGGCGGCGGTCCGGGCAATTCGACCACCTTCCTGTCGATTGACCTTGTGAAGATGGCCATCGGGCAGTTCGACCTTGGCCCGGCGGCGGCGTTCTCGATCATGTATTTCTTGGTGATCCTGCTGGTGTCTTGGGTGTTCTACACCGTCATGACCCATCTGGACAAAGAGGAGGGACGCTGAGATGCGGCTGCGCGGTTCTGCCCTTGTGATGACGCTGTATATCCTTTTCCTGCTGATCCCGATCTACTGGCTCTTGAACATGAGCCTGAAGACCAATCAGGAAATCACCTCGACCTTCACGCTGTTTCCCAGCGATCTGACGTTCCAGAACTATGTCACCATCCTGACCGACCCAAGCTGGTACATGGGCTATGTCAACTCGATCATCTACGTCACGATGAACGTGGTGATTTCGCTGACCGTGGCGCTGCCGGCGGCCTATGCCTTCAGCCGCTACAGTTTCATGGGGGACAAACATCTGTTCTTCTGGCTGCTGACGAACCGGATGGCCCCGCCTGCGGTCTTCGCCCTGCCCTTCTTTCAGCTTTATTCGTCCGTCGGGCTGTTTGACACGCATATCGCTGTGGCGCTGGCGCATTGCCTGTTCAACGTGCCCTTGGCTGTGTGGATTCTGGAAGGGTTCATGCGCGGCGTGCCGAAGGAAATCGACGAAACCGCCTATCTGGACGGCTACAGCTTTGGCCGGTTCTTCGTGAAGATTTTCATGCCGCTGATTGCATCGGGCATCGGTGTCGCGGCGTTCTTCTGCTTCATGTTCTCATGGGTGGAACTGCTCTTGTCACGCACGCTGACAAGTGTGAACGCCAAGCCGATCGCCGCCACCATGACCCGCACGGTCAGCGCGTCGGGCATGGATTGGGGCGTGTTGGCGGCGGCGGGGGTGCTCACCATCATCCCCGGTGCCTTGGTGATCTACTTCGTACGCAACTACATCGCCAAGGGCTTCGCCCTGGGGAGGGTGTGATGACCGCAACCCGCTGGAACACCATCTATCTGGTCACCGGGGGCATCCTTGCCGCTGTGCTGGCCGGGCTGATCGCCATAACGCCACGGAACGAGGATGGGATCGACTGGTTCGGTCCGCTGTCCCAAGGCGGCTGGATGGCCTGGACCTTTCCGGTGGCGCTGTTCTTCTATGTCATCGCCTGCCTGCTGATCCTGATGACCCTGCTGGCGATCCGCTTTCCCGAAACCCCGCGCAAAGGCGTGTTGCGGATTGAAACCACGCGCGGGGATCGGCTGTTCATTTCGCTCTTGGGTTCGGCCTTCCTGTGCGTTGGCTGGCTCTTCTTCTTCGGTGCGCCGCTTTGGGGCGCGCTGATCTGCTGTCTTGTCTATGCCGCAGCGGTGTTCCGCTGGGTCTAGACATGGACGGATAACGGGTTTGGGGCGGCCGAGGAGGGTCGCCCCGGACCAGAACGACAAGACTAACAACATGGGAGGAGACAGAATGAAATTGCGTTCCACCTCTACCGCCGTCGCCTTGGCCTTGATGGCCCTTGGCGCGCCGGCCTGGGCGGATATGGAGGCGGCGAAAGCCTTCCTCGATACCGAAATTGGCGATCTGTCCACGCTGTCGCGTGCGGATCAAGAAGCCGAAATGCAGTGGTTCGTCGATGCGGCAAAGCCCTTTGCCGGCATGGAAATCAAGGTGGTGTCGGAAACCATCACCACGCATGAATATGAATCCAAGGTTCTGGCCCCGGCCTTTACCGCGATCACCGGCATCAAGATCACCCACGATCTGATCGGCGAAGGGGACGTTGTCGAAAAGCTGCAAACGCAAATGCAGTCGGGCGAGAACATCTATGACGCCTATATCAATGACTCGGACCTGATCGGCACGCACTGGCGCTATCAGCAGGCCCGCATCCTGACCGACTGGATGGCAGGCGAAGGTGCTTCGGTCACCAACCCGAACCTCGACGTCGCTGACTTCATCGGCACGAAGTTCACCACCGCGCCGGATGGCAAGCTGTATCAGCTTCCCGACCAGCAGTTCGCGAACCTCTACTGGTTCCGCTACGACTGGTTCAACGATCAGAAAACCAAGGATGATTTCAAAGCCAAGTATGGCTATGACCTTGGCGTTCCGGTCAACTGGTCGGCCTATGAGGACATCGCCGAGTTCTTTACCGGACGCGACATGTCCTATGCTGGTGGCCCGGCCACCGGCGTCTATGGCAACATGGACTACGGCAAAAAAGACCCGTCGCTTGGCTGGCGCTACACCGACGCGTGGATGTCGATGGCTGGCATGAGCGACGTTGGCGAACCCAACGGCCTGCCGGTTGACGAATGGGGCATCCGCGTTGACGAAAACTCGCGTCCTGTCGGGTCGTGCGTCACGCGCGGTGGGGCAACCAACGATGCGGCGGCGGTCTATGCCGTCACCAAAGCCATCGACTGGCTGCAAAAATACACCCCGCCAGAAGCGCAGGGCATGACCTTCGGCGAAGCGGGCCCCGTCCCGGCGCAAGGGTCCATCGCCCAGCAGATGTTCTGGTACACCGCCTTTACCGCCGACATGGTCAAGGAAGGTCTGCCCGTGATGAACGAGGATGGCACGCCGAAGTGGCGCATGGCCCCCTCGCCGCACGGCGCCTACTGGCAGGACGGCATGAAGGTCGGCTATCAGGCCGCGGGTTCCTGGACGCTGATGAAGT
>NKIT01000169.1 GCA_002256185.1 Rhodobacteraceae bacterium PARR1
CGAAACGACGCGCGTGACCGAAGATGCGCTTGCGCCCAAAACCGAAATCGTGCCGGACGAAATCGGACCCGACGTCACCGCAGCGGAACCACGGGTTGAAACGCCGGCTGCCCCGGCCTCGGCGGCGGCAGACAGCGCATCAGATGTGCCAAAGGTCGTTGCGACGACGACAGACGCCCCCGCTCCGGTCGTCGCGCCTGCCGATGTGACGGCCCCTGTGATGGCCCCTGTGACAGCTCCTGTGACGGCCCCGGCGCAGATTGCCGCAGACAGCACCGCGCCAAATGATCTTGTGACCCCTGACGCATCGTCGGACAGCGCATCGCAAGACCTTCAGCCCGTCACAAAGCCCACACCTGCGGCGGATGAACCCTTGCTCTCGCCCGCGCCCAAGGCGGGCGACGCGCCCAGTCTGATCGCGCCCGCGCCGCCGCCGACCGCGGTTGTGCAAGATCTGCCTCGGCTCTTGACGCCAGAAACCGATCCCGGCCCGCCGGGTGAGTTGGCGCTGGCCCTGCCTGACACGCAGCCCGGCAGCAGCAGCCTGCCGCAGATTGGTGAGGCCCCGGCGGCGGCGGCAGACGCACCTGTGCCAGAGGCTGCCGTGATCGACGACCTGCCGCCGATCGCCGCTTTTGCGCGGCCCTTTGATAATGCCGAGGGCAAGCCCCTTTTCGCCATTCTTCTGGTCGATGATGGCCGCCCCGATCTGGACCGCGCCGCGCTGGCGGCCTTGCCTTTTCCGGTGACATTCGTGGTTGACCCTCAGGCAGCCAATTCAGCCGAGGCCGCCGCGATCTATCGCGCCGGGTTGCAAGAGGTGGTGATGACCGCAACCGGCTTGCCAGAAGGAGCAAAAGCCGCCGACATCGAACGCAGTTTTGAGGCGAATGCAGCGATCTTGCCGGAAACAGTGGCCGTGATTGATGCAGGACCGGGTGGCAGGCTGGAAGATCGTGACACCGCCGCCGCCGTTGTGCCGATCCTTCAGGATCAGGGGCGGGGGTTGATCACCTATGACATTGGCCTGAACGCCGCCGATCAGGCCGCCCGCCGCGCGGCTTTGCCGACTGTGGCGCTGTTTCGGGTTCTGGACGGTGATAGCGAAAGCCAGCCGACCATCCGCCGCTATCTGGACCGCGCGGCGTTCAAGGCGGCGCAAGAAGGCAAGGTGGTGGTCATCGGCTCCACCCGGCCCGAAACCGTTGCCGCAATTCTGGAATGGACGGTTGAGGGTCGCGCTGCTTCGGTTTCGCTTGCGCCCGTGACCGCGGTGCTTTCCGCCCCGTAAACCAAAAGGCGCAGGCCGTGCCGGCCTGCACGCGATGCACCCATCCCCGCGCGTCAGGCGCGCGAGGATGGGTCGTCAAGGGGGCGCTCGCGCCCCCTCTGGCCGCCGGGGCGGCCATTCACCCCCTGAGGATATTTCAGCAACGGGGAAGAGGTGGGGCAGGGTCTTGCAGGGGGGGGCGGGGCTTGTTACTGGGTTTTCTGAGCAAATCCCTAGGGAAACCATGCCCGACCGTAACCCCCGCCTTGAGGTTCGCCAACTGACCCGTGCCTTTGGCGGTGCGCCGGTGGTGGATGATGTGACGCTGTCGGTGGCACCGGGGCAGGTGATGTGCCTGCTGGGGCCTGCAGGTTGCGGCAAGTCGACCACGCTGCGGATGATTGCCGGGGGGGAGCGGCCCGATGGCGGTGAGATCCGCATTGATGGCGCGCCGGTCTTTGGTTCGGGCGTGCTGGTCCCGCCCGAGGCACGGTCGGTGGGGCTGATGTTTCAGGATTTTGCCCTGTTCCCGCATCTGACCGTGGCGCAGAATGTGGCCTTTGGTTTGAAGGGGGATAAGACCGCCAAAGCCGCCCGCGTGGGCGAGTTGTTGGAGCGGGTGAACCTGTCGGGCTATGGCGCGAAACATCCGCATCAACTGTCGGGTGGTGAACAGCAGCGCGTGGCGCTGGCCCGTGCGCTTGCCCCGCGCCCCAAGGTCATGCTGATGGATGAGCCGTTTTCGGGTCTCGACAACCGTCTGCGCGACGGCATCCGCGATGTGACGCTGGAGGTGTTGAAAGGCGAAGGGGCGGCGGTGCTTTTGGTCACGCATGAACCCGATGAGGCGATGCGCATGGCCGATGAGATCGCGCTGATGCGGGGCGGGCGGATCGTGCAGCGGGGCGCGCCCTATAACGTCTATAATGCGCCGGTGGACAAGGCGGCGGCGGCGTTCTTTTCCGACATCAACGTGATCCGAGGCAAATCGCGCGGCGCGCTGACCGAGACGCCTTTTGGCGCCTTTTTGACCCCCGGTCATGGCGATGGGGCGGAGGTTGAGATCGTGATCCGCCCGCAGCATCTGAAGATCGACTTCGACCGGGGTGGGCGCGGTCCCAATCCCACCGCGCAGGATGGCACGGCGGCGCGCGGCATGGTGCAGCGGGCGCGCTACATGGGGCGCGAAAGCCTTGTGGATTTTCGCATGGATTTTGACGGGTCTGTGCTGACAGCCTCGGTTCCCGGCGTGTTCCTGCCCAAGGTTGGCACGGCGCTGTGGTTGATGATCCGCCGGGACCGGTGTTTTGTGTTTCCGGCGGGGCGGTAGCGGCGGCGGCTACTCTGCCTCGATCCCCGCCTGTGGCAGCAGGGTTGCCACTTTCGCCAGAAGGGTGCGCGCGGGGCGGGCGAGGGGGGCGGTCTCATCCTCGGCCACATGGCGCAGACCGGCGACCAGCGCTTGCAATTCATCCGCCGTCATCAGCGTCGGCGGCAGCACCAAGGGTGCGCGCAGGATGTAGCCAAGACCCCGCTCTCCTTCGACCGGTAGGCCGCTGGCCGACAGCATTGCCATGTCGCGCCAGATGGTGCGGGTGGACACGCCCAGACGGCGGCCCAGTTCATCCGCGGTGTGCAAGCGCCCGTCGCGCATCGCCTGCACCAGTTCAAAAAGTCGGTCATCGCGTTTCATGACGGTTTCATAGCGCAAGGGAAGCCAACTGACAATTTACTGTCAGTAGAGGCGGTTTCGCCCCGGATGCGGGCTTTTAGTCATCTGGGGCTTGGGCCTAAATGGCTGCAACGCAATCGGAGTCGGGCAAGCCAGACAGCGCCCGACGCATCAGGAGACTAAAGAGGATGGGACGCTTGGGACCGTTGGAAATCATCATCATCGCCGCCGTTGTGCTGATCCTGTTCGGGCGCGGCAAGATCTCGAACCTGATGGGCGAAGTCGGCAAGGGCATCACCGCCTTCAAGCGCGGCGTCAAGGACGGCTCTGCCGAAGCGGCAGAAGCAGCCAATGCCGCCGTCGAAGCGGTGAAAGATGTCACGCCTGAGTCTGAAAAAGACAAGGTCTGATACGGGCCTGATCGCGGTTGAACGGTCGGGAGACGCAGTGAATGCTGGATATTGGATGGAGCGAACTGATCCTGATCGGGATCGTGGCGCTGATCGTGGTGGGTCCGAAAGACCTGCCGCGCATGTTTCATGCGTTGGGGCGGATGACGTCCAAGGCGCGGGGCATGGCACGTGAATTCCAGCGTGCCATGGATGATGCCGCCAAATCGACAGGGCTGGATGAGGTGCGCAAGGACCTGAACGCCATTCGCAACAGCACGTCAGCCTCGGCAATGGGGATTGATGCGCTGGAGAATGCCGCCAGCAAGTTTGAAAAATGGGACCCGACGAAGGGCGTCAAAGCTGCGGCGGCGACGGCCAATCCGACACTGGCCGCTGCCCCTGTGGTGACAACCGCCGCCCCTGTGGTGGTGCCCAACATGCCGCCCGTGACGCCTGCGGCCGCTGTGGCGACTGAGGCTGAGCCAAGCCCGACAGCGCCCGGACCAGCGCCCGGACCGGCAACGGCGGCTTTGGCCGAACAGAAAGCAGCCGAACAAGCGGCGGCGCGGCAAAAGGCGCTGGAATTGCAGGCCAAGCGCACCGAAACAGCCGCAAAGAAATTCGCCGAGAAAGCTGCGGAAAAGGCCAAGGCAGACGCCGCCGCCGCCGCTGCGCAACCGGCTGCCCCCGTTTCGCCCGCCGTGGCAGTGGCAGAGACAAGCGCCGCGGAACCGGCCCCAGACGCAGATGCAAAGCCCGCACGCAAGCCGCCGGTGCGGCGCAAGAAGAGTGACGCATGACCGACAGTATTGACGACAGCTCTGCCCCGCTGGTCGAGCATCTGGCCGAACTGCGAAACCGCCTGATCTGGGCGGCCAGCGCCTTCGTGGTGGCGATCTTCGTGGTCTATCCCTTTGCGATGCAGGTGTTCAATTTCCTGTCGCATCCGATCTGCGATGTGCTCGCCTCGATGGGGCAGAACTGTCAGTTGGTGCTGATCTCGCCGCAGGAAGGTTTCTTTGTCGCCATCAACATCTCGCTCTTTGGCGGGCTGATCCTGGCCTTTCCGGTGATCGCCTATCACCTGTGGCGCTTTGTGGCGCCGGGGCTTTATCGGTCGGAAAAGAACGCCTTTGTGCCGTTCCTCTTTGCCTCGCCGATCATGTTCTTTTTCGGGGCGGCATTCGCCTATCTGATCGTGCTGCCGATGGCATTCACCTTCTTTCTGGGCTTTCAGCAGTTCGGGAATGAGGCAGCAACGGTCGTGGGCGCGGCGGCAGATGCGGTTGCAGGCGCTGCGGGGGATGCAGCACCCGTCGCGGGTGGCGCTCCGGGCGATGCGCCCATTCCGGGGATCGTGTTCCAAGGCTCGGCTCAGGAATATCTGGGCCTGACGATGAAATTCGTGCTGGCCTTTGGGCTGTGCTTCCAACTGCCGGTGCTTTTGGTGTTGCTGGGCAAGGCGGGGCTGGTGTCGTCGCGCGGTCTGGCCGGCATGCGCAAATATGCCGTGGTGGCGATCCTTGCGCTGGCCGCCATCGCGACGCCGCCGGATGTGATGAGCCAGATCATCCTGTTTGTCGCCATCTATCCGCTGTACGAAGTCTCGATCTTCCTGATCCGCCGGATTGAGCGGAAGCGTGAAGCCCAGGCCCGTGCTGATGGCACCTGGGTCGATGAGGACGAAGACGACGCGGCATGACCGACGCATTCTTGTCCCGCATCGCCGCAGCCCTTGAACGCATGGCCCCGGCCCCCCTCGCCGCCCCTGACTTCGGGGCGGCTGAGGCGTTCGTCTGGCACACCCAGCCTGACCGTCTGGACCCCGTGGCCCATGTGGCGCGGGTGGATTTGACGCTGCTGGTGGGGGTGAACCGGTCACGCGATACGCTGCTGGCCAATACGCGCCACTTTGCCGCCGGATTGCCTGCGAACAACGCGCTCTTGTGGGGCGCGCGGGGGATGGGGAAATCGTCGCTGGTCAAGGCCGTGCATGCCCAAGTGCGGGCCGAAGGGTTCGATCTGAAGATCGTTGAGTTAAGCCGCGAGGACCTGCCCTCGGTCGGGCAGTTGATGAACCACCTGCGCGCAGCACCCTGCCAGTTTATCCTGTTCTGCGATGACCTGTCGTTCAGCCATGATGACCAGCATTACAAAAGCCTTAAGGCCGTGCTGGATGGCGGCATCGAAGGCCGTCCTGACAATGTCATCCTTTACGCCACCTCGAACCGCCGCCACCTGATGCCGCGCGACATGATCGAGAATGAGAGCCAAGCCGCCATCCACTCGACGGAGGCGGTCGAGGAAAAGGTGTCGCTCTCGGATCGCTTCGGGCTGTGGTTGGGCTTTCATCCCTGCACGCAGGATGACTATCTGGACATGATCAACGGCTATTGCGCGGCTTATGGCGTGACGGTTGAGCCTGCACGCCTGCGGGCCGAGGCGATCGAATGGCAGGCCACCCGCGGCGGGCGGTCCGGGCGGGTGGCGTGGCAATTCTTCTGCGACCTTGCCGCACGTGAAGGCGTCCGGGTCTGAGCAGTTTTCATAACGGGGCCTTGTCGCGGGCGGGCAGAGTGCCTAACCTTTGGCTCCCTGTCCCAGTTTGGCCCCCATGTTTACCGAAATTCTGATTGTCGTCGCCCTGATCCTTGTGAACGGGGTTTTGGCCATGTCTGAAATGGCCATCGTTTCCGCCCGTCCTGCACGGTTGAAATCGCTTGAGGCGAAGTCACGCGGGGCGGCGGCGGCGCTGCGTCTGGCGGAATCGCCGGGGCGGTTCCTGTCATCGGTCCAGATCGGGATCACGGCGGTGGGTGTGCTGTCGGGTGCGTTTTCGGGGGCCACCTTGGGCGCGCGTCTGGCGGGGGAGTTGGCGGCGTGGGGGATGGACCCTGATACGGCCCGGACGCTGGGCGTGGGCAGTGTGGTGCTTCTCCTGACCTATCTGTCGCTGATCGTGGGCG
>NKIT01000004.1:0-7403 GCA_002256185.1 Rhodobacteraceae bacterium PARR1
AGCGGTCGGCCGACTACAACTTCGAGAACATCCAAAAGCAGATCTACGGTGAATACGAAAACACCTTCATGATGTATCTGCCGCGCCTGTGCGAGCATTGCCTGAACCCGACCTGTTCCGCCTCTTGCCCCTCGGGCGCGATCTACAAGCGCGAGGAAGACGGCATCGTCCTGATTGATCAGGAAAAATGCCGCGGCTGGCGGATGTGCATTTCGGGCTGCCCCTACAAGAAGGTCTATTACAACTGGGATACCGGCAAGTCCGAGAAATGCACCTTCTGCTATCCGCGCATTGAGTCGGGCCAGCCGACGGTCTGTTCGGAAACCTGCGTCGGGCGCATCCGCTATCTTGGCGTCATCCTTTACGACGCCGACAAGATCGAGGCGGCAGCAAGCAGCGAACGCGAAACCGACCTTTACGGCGCGCAACTGGACGTGTTCCTGGACCCGAACGACCCCGAAGTGATCGCCGCCGCTCGCCGCGACGGCGTGCCGGAAGACTGGATCGAAAGCGCCAAGATCAGCCCGATCTGGAAAATGGCGATGGAGTGGAAGGTCGCCTTCCCGCTGCATCCGGAATACCGCACCCTGCCGATGGTCTGGTACATCCCGCCGCTGTCACCGATCCAGAACGCAGCCCAGGCCGGCCAGATCGCGATGAGCGACCAGATGCCCGACGTGCGCTCGCTCCGCATCCCGGTGCAATACCTCGCCAATATGCTGACGGCCGGGGATGAAGAACCCATCGTCCATGCGCTGGAACGGATGTCGGCCATGCGCCTTTACATGCGTGCCCTGACCGTGGACGGCGTGCGCGATGAAGGCATCGCTGCCCGCGTCGGCATGTCGGGCCGGATGATCGAGGACATGTACAAGATCATGGCCATCGCCGACTACGAAGACCGCTTCGCCATCCCCACCGCCCACCGCGAACAGAACGAAGAGGGGGCCGACATCCGTGGCGGCTGCGGCTTCACCGATGGCAACGGCTGTTCCTCTGGCGACTCCGGCAAGACCACCATGTTCGGCGGCAAGAAGAAATCCTTCGCCCTTCCGTTGGAGTCATTCTGATGATGGACCGCACACTCAAGGCACTGTCGCTGACGCTCAGCTATCCGACATCAGAACTGCAAGCGGCCATGCCCGAAATCGGGGCCGTTCTGGCCGCCGATCCCCGCCTGACCGCCGCAACCCGCGCGGCACTGCAACGGCTGACCCATGACCTCGGGCAAGGCGACCTGTTCGACGTGCAGGAAAGCTACGTCATGCTCTTCGACCGCTCGCGCACCCTGTCGCTGAACCTCTTCGAACATGTCCATGGCGAAAGCCGGGACCGGGGCGGTGCCATGGTCAGCCTGATCGAGACCTACCGCGCGGCGGGGTTCGAGCCCGCCACCACGGAACTGCCCGACCACCTGCCGGTGCTTTTGGAATTCCTGTCGACGCGTCCCTTCGCAGAAGTGCAGGAAACTTTGGCGGACGCGGCCCATATCCTTGATGCTCTTGCGACCCGGCTGGTCCGGCGCGAAAGCGGATATGACGCCGCGTTCGCCGCTCTTTCCCAGCTGGCAGGCGCGCAATCCGACACTGAAGCCGTGGCGGGCATGCTTGCACAGCCTGACGATGACCCGACCGATCTGACCGCGCTCGATGCTGTCTGGGAGGAAACCGAAGTCACCTTCGGCCCCGATCCCAACGCCGGCTGCCCGCAGGTGCGCGACATGCTGGCGCTGATGGACAAGCCCGGCTCCAAACCCAACCCGGCCCCTCTGAACAGGAGCGCCTGAAATGTTTGCAAACTTCGACATCAACTTCATCATCTTCGGGGTCATGCCCTATGTTGCGCTGACGGTGTTCCTGGTGGGCTCCATCGCGCGCTATGAGCGCGATCCCTTCACCTGGAAATCCTCGTCCAGCCAGCTCTTGCGCCGCAAGCAGCTGATCTGGGGTTCGATCCTGTTCCACGTCGGCATCCTGACGGTCTTCTTTGGCCACCTGGTCGGCCTTTTCACCCCGATCTGGGTGCTGGATGCACTGGGCGTGCCCTACGCGCTGAAACAGTGGATGGCGGTGCTGATCGGTGGTCCGGCGGGCCTCGCCGCGCTGATCGGCGGCACCATGCTGATCCACCGGCGGCTGACCGATCCGCGTATCCGCGCAACATCCACCACGCTTGATGTCCTGATCATGATCCTGATCTGGCTTCAGCTGGCAATCGGCCTTCTGACCATCACCCAGTCGCTTCAGCACATGGATGGGGCCGAGATGATCCGGTTCATGGAGTGGTCGCAAAGCGTGGTCACCTGGAACGTGAACGCCTGGGTTACGGTGGTGGACGTGCACTGGCTGTTCAAGCTGCACATCTTCCTTGGCCTGATCATCACCATGCTGTTTCCGTTCACCCGGCTTGTGCACATCTGGTCCGGCTTTGCCGCCCCGTTCCGCTATCTCCTGACCCGACCCGGCTATCAGATCGTGCGCTCGCGCCGCCGCCGCCCGCTGGAGGAACGTCGCCGCGCCTATGACGCACGGCAGGGTAAGACTGGCCCCAAAGTCACCACACCGGCGGAGTGATCGCGATGAACATGGCCCTTTTTCCCGATGTCGTCGTGAACGGCGAAACCATCCCCTCGGCGGCGATTGCCGCCGAGGCCCAGAACCACGCGGCCCCCAAGGACAAGCCGGGCATCGCCTGGCGCAAGGCAGCGCAGGCCCTCGCGATCCGTGCTCTGTTGTTGCAGGAGGCCCGAGCACGCGGGCTGACGGGCGACCCCGAAGAATTGTCGCCGGGCCGGCTCGAAACCGAGGATGAGGCGCTGATCCGCGCCCTCCTGGACGAGGCGCTCACGATTGCACCCGTTACGGATGCCGAGGTGCAGGCCGAATGGACGAAGGACCCTGACCGGTTCCGATCCGCCCCCCTTTGGGATGTGTCGCACATTCTGTGTGCCTGCGATCCGCGGGACGCAGAGGAAACCGCAATGGCTGAAGCCCGCGCCAAAGCCGTAATGGCGCGGCTGGACGGAGATGCAAAGGGCTTTGCCCTGGCGGCGCGGGAAAGCGATTGCGGCTCCAAGGCGCAAGGCGGCCATCTGGGTCAGCTTGGCCCCGGCGACACCGTGCCCGAGTTCGAAGCGGCGCTGCGCATGTTGCCCGAGGGACAAACGACACCCGCGCCCATCCTGTCGCGCCACGGCTGGCACATCATCCGGCTGAACGCGATCGCTCCGGGGCAGGTTCTGCCCTATGAGACCGTTCGCCCGAAGATCGCACAGGCCTTGGAAAAAGCCGCCTGGACTCGTGCCTCACGCGATTTCATCGAAGGCCTGGCCAAAGGCGCGCAGATCACCGGCGCAAGCCTGGCTCCGATCTGAGCGACGCGAAAGGAGTGGTCATGAAGGGCCTGCAGTCCCATCTGATGCGGCGCGGCGACGGCTTAACACCGACAGATGCCACGCTGCTTGCAACGCCTCTCGACTTTCTCAGTCAGGATCACCTGCGCGAACGTCAGGTTTGCAGCCTCCTCGACAACCTAGCTTCCTTTATGTCCTTTGATCCGCCTGCTGCCCGGAACGTGCTGCGGTTCGTGAATGAAGAATTGAACTTCCACATGCAGGACGACGCCGAAGACCTGTTCCCGCTACTGTCGCGCCGCTGCACGGCCGAAGATGGAATTGGACGTGCGATTGCCCGCATCTGTACAGACCTCGAAAAAGCATCCCGGCTTTTGCCAGGAGTACGGGCGGCCTTGGCCCGCTGCCTCGACACCGGGTCCGATCTGTCGACTGAGGATCGCCGGGTGTTGACACTGTTTGCAGGCCATGTGCGGCGTCACCTTGCGGCCGAGAACGCAATCCTGCTGCCAATTGCCCGCGCCCGCCTGACGCGACGAGATCTACAGAAGCTGTCGTCGCGCATGCGCTCGCGTCGTGGCCTGGCACCTCTTGCGGAGGCGTCCGATGCTGGCTGATCTTCTGGCGCGCAACCGGGACTGGTCGGCAAGCAGGCAGGCACAGGAACCCGATTACTTCACCCGTCTGGCAGCCCTGCAGGCGCCCGAGTATTTCTGGATCGGCTGTTCGGACAGCCATGTGCCCGCAAATGTGGTGGCAGGCCTCGATCCGGGTGAGGTCTTCGTCCATCGCAACGTCGCGAACATCATCCATTCGTCCGACATGAACCTGCTGTCGGCGCTGGAATTCGCGGTCGACGCGTTGAAGGTTCGCGAAATCATCGTCTGCGGGCATTACGGCTGCGGCGGGGTCAAGGCCGCCACCGAGGACCTGCCACATGGCCTTGTTGATCACTGGCTGGAACCCATTCGCCGGCTGGCACGTGCCTACGCCGTCGATCTGGGCCGAGAAGCCGACATCGAGGGTCGGCGTGACCGGTTGGCGGAGTTCAACGTGATCGAAAGTGTGCGCCGCGTTTGCGAAACGCCTATCCTGCAACGGGCCTGGGCACGCGGGGCAAAGGTGCGTGTCCACGGATTGATCTACGGGCTGAAGGACGGGCGCCTGCGCGATCTCGATTGCACCATCGGACCGGGCCATTTTAAAGAGGAGGCGGCGGAATGACGATCCTGCAACCCATTACACCAGAAGGCTGCGGTTGCGACCGACGCGATACGCTGAAAACGCTGCTCAGCGTCGATGATGCACTGGCCCTTATCCATGCAGGGACCACGGCTATCACCGGTTCCGAGATGCTCGCGACTGGGCTTGCACTAGGCCGCATCCTTGCCGACCCTGTTGCTGCCCTTCAGATGACCCCCCCATTCGACAATGCCGCGATGGATGGCTATGCGGTCGCGACATCGTCGCTGTCGGGGCCAGGACCGTGGCATCTGCCGGTCACCGGGCGTGTTCCGGCAGGGCAGGCGGCAACACCACTGTCAGGTTCGCAGGCCAGCCGCATTTTTACCGGTGCCCCGATCCCGGCTGGCGCGGATGCCGTGGTGATGCAGGAAGATGTCAACCGGACCGGGTCAACGATCCGGATCGACCACCGGCCGAAGCCCGGCCTGAACATCCGCCGCGCCGGCACTGAGTTGGCTACAGGTGCCGTGGTCCTGCAAAAGGGGGCGCGCATCGGCGCACGCCAAATCGCGATCTGTGCCGCAGCCGGAGCGGGGCAACTGCGCGTGCGCAGACGCCTGCGCGTGGCACTTCTGGTGACCGGTGATGAAATCCGGCAGGCGGGCGCAGACCGGTCAGCGGCGCAGATATGGGATGTGAACACTCCGATGCTGCGCGCTGCCCTGACGCGACCGGACATTGAGCTGATTGCCGTCGAAACGGGTCTCGACAGCCGGGACGGGTTGTTCTTGCAGATCGCCGAACTGACCGAGATCGCTGACTTGTTGATCACCACTGGCGGGATTTCGGTTGGGGAAGAAGACCACGTGAAACCAGCCCTTACAGCTATGGGGGCTGAGATCATCTTCAGCGGTGTCGCAATCAAGCCGGGCAAGCCGATCTCGTTCGGGCAGGGCCGGGGGGCCAAGTGGCTTGGCCTTCCCGGCAACCCGCTCTCTGCCTTCATCACCTGGCACCTCTTCGGTGAGGCCCTGATCAAGCGAATGACAGGCGAGATTGGCCACGGCGTTGCACGCAGGCATGTAGTGATCTCACAGGACATCCTCCGCAAGCCAGGGCGTTGCGAGTTTCGCCCGGCCTATTTCACCGGTTTTGATCCGCACGGACGTGAAGTCGTAGGCATTGAGCCTGAGACGCATTCCTCTCGCGTGGCGGGCCTCTCCATGGCGTCTGGCCTTATCTACCTACCCGCTGATGCTGAAATTCTTCCCGCTGGGGCATTGGTCGAATTCCAGCCCTTCTGCCCGAACTGAGGACTACCAGGATGAAACTTGCCTATACGATGGCGCCCGGCCGGGGTGATACCGACCTCATTCTCCACAAGCTTGCCAGCGATCTCGCAGAACGTGGCCTCAGATGTCGAGGAACCGTCCAGATCAATTCCGAGCGGGCAGACTCGGGCCCCTGCGACATGGACGTGAAAGTGCTGCCCGATGGACCGGCGCTGCGGATCAGTCAGGATCTTGGCCCTTCTGCACGCGGTTGCAGGCTTGACCCCGCTGCACTGGAGACGGCTGTCGGGCTGGTCGCAGCCAGCATCACCGATGGTGCGGACGTGCTTATCGTGAACAAATTCGGCAAACATGAAGCCGAAGGACGCGGTTTTCGCGCGGTGATCGCCGAGGCATTGGCACTGGGCATGCCTGTGATCGTCGGCGTGAATGGCTTGAACCTGGCCGGCTTCGAAGAGTTTACCAGCGGGCTGGCCACCCGTCTGCCACCAGACTGCGAAGCGCTGGCGGCCTGGGTGTCGCAGGCAATCGCTCCAGCAATCGAAGCTGCGTGATGATCGCTGCCTTCAGCTTGTGACGAGCCGTATCGCCGTGCCGATGATCTAGGCATAGTGTCGATCACCATTCTAAAACTGGTCGTTGTCGCGTAGCCCTTAATTATGAGACGACGAATTCAATAAAATCAATGGGACACCGTGGGACCGTTCAACTTCCTGGGGTCATGCGGCACGCTGAAAAAGCGGTAAAGGCACGAATGGGGAGATGGTGGTCTGCCTCGATTGAATAGGCGGCCGGTAGGCGAGACGTTCCGCAAGATCGCCATTGGCAAGGGCAACACGAACCTGCAGGAGCAGGTTTGCCCCGCGTTCTGACCAACGCATCTGCTGTTTCTTGACCATCCGCCTTGCCACGAGATTGTTGACACTCGCTTCAGCGGCCGTAGAGGCGATGCGCTTCCCTTCGCGATATCTTGCGCCGTAGTTGGCGATCGAACCTCGGTTCTGCGCAATGTAGGTACGCAAGCTCAACAGGCCGCCGCGTAGCGAGACGATCGCGGCACTGCCCTGTTCATCTCCCTTCAGGTCGTGAAACAGTCGACCGATCAGGTCAATTGCCCTGTCTGTTTGACCGTTCCAAAGACGCCATCTGACCGCTGCTATGTCCTCCTGAAACTCCTCCTGCTCATCCGGTGGCAGTCGTCGCGCCCACCAAGCGGCAGTCTGCTCGACGGGGCGCAGTTTCATGGCAATGTGAAACCAGTCGAGGATGTGCTTGGCCGGCTGCGGAAGTGCGAATTTCAAGCGCTTCAAACAGTCCTCACCGTCAGAAATCACGGTGATATCGCCCTTGCCCTCGTAGCCGAGGCGCTTGAGAGCAAGCAGCCCTTCCGCCCTTATTCTCCGTCGCGATGTGCCAGAAAAGGCGAACAGAACTCCTCGGTCGGATCCGACCCCGCCACGGCTTGCGTGGCAGATGACTGCTTCGAAACTTCGCGTTTCACGGCCGCGTATCTGAGGGATGTGAGCAGTATCGATGCTAAGGACAAATTCCCGTTCTGGGTCTCCAGGCAGCGG
>NKIT01000004.1:7413-7836 GCA_002256185.1 Rhodobacteraceae bacterium PARR1
TTTTTCTTCCAGTCGCTTGCCGACTGCGAGCGTGCGATGTCGCAGGGTCGTGTGCCGAGTTGGTGTCTGCCCAGGCAGGAAATCGGCCAGAATTTCCGCCGCTGACCGGTAGGGCATAACTGCACCGAGCTTGGCTGTCAGCGTCATTAGTTCAGCGGTCGCACGGTCGGGACAGAGCTCGGAGACCGGGGTGATTGTGAAATCAAGGCCGGGCGTGCAGCGGCGACAGGGGTATAGCCTCGGGCTTTCCATGGTGACAGCTCCGTAAACTGTCTGGACCGTTCTGGTCGAATAGTCCTTGATTGGCCGCGTTCCGCCACATCCCTGGCAATGACGTCGGAACAGAACATAGAGGGCGCACTGCTGCTCGACGAGGAATCGTTGAAGTGATGCCAAGATGGTCTTGCCGTCGTCAATCGACAG
>NKIT01000004.1:7920-36734 GCA_002256185.1 Rhodobacteraceae bacterium PARR1
ACGCTACCGGCGCTCAGATCATCAAGGCTCCTCTCGATCTCAAACTCGAACCGGTGGCCGCACGTGATTTCGTCCGAACCCTCAATACTGATCTTCCAGCGCATCCCGCCTCTCCTCTGCCAAAACTGGCAGAGAGCAGAGCCTGCCTCGGCAATCAATGCACCCCAGGTAATTGAACGGTCTCGACCCGTTGTCGGTCATCACGCGCTCGGCGCGGATGCCACGCGCACGGAACCAGCGCAGGGCGCGCAGCAGGAAAGCGGTGGTGGTGTCGCGGCGCTCGTCGCCCAGCACCTCGACATAGGCCAGCCGCGTCGTGTCATCGACCGCGACATGGACGAAATCCCAGCCCGCGCCACGGTTGCGGCAGCCCCTCCGCGTTCCGGTGACGCGGTGGCCGGGCCGGTCGAAGCGGCCCAGTTTCTTGATGTCCAGATGGATGAGTTCGCCCGGCCGGGCGCGCTGGTAGCGCCTCACGGGTTCGGGCGGGTCGAGCCGGGCCAGCCGCCCCATCCCCGCCCGCGCCAGCCAGCGCGCCACGGTCGAGCGGGCAAGGCCCAGCTTGCGCGCGATCTCCGCCCCTGTCAGCCGCAGGCTCCGCCGCAGGTGCAGGGCCAGCGCGACCAGGCGATCCGGCAGGCGTCGCGCCACGCGGGCGGGCGCGCTTGCGCGGTTGGAGAGCGCCGCTTGCCCGCCCGCACGGAACCGCGCCAGCCACTTGCGCACCGTGCGGAGGGAAACACCGAAGGCGGCGGCCACCTCGGCGCTCTTCGTGCCAGCCTGAATACGGGCGACGATCTGCTCTCGACTGTAGACGGTAAGACGGGCACCTTTGTGTGGGTTGTTCATCCTGCGGAGTCCTCGGCTGGAGTTTGGCGATTGCAGCCTAACCCCGCTTCGGGTGAACAACCTCCTGAGAACTCACACCTAGCGGATACGCTGACCCGACTTGTCAAAAACCATGATCTGCGCGGCGTTGAACCGCGCGGCGATCCGTTGACCGGGCTGCAGGCTGCGGCCGTTCTCGGTCGCAAGCGTCAGCATCTGGCCACCGGATTGGCGCGCATAGGCAAAGCTTTCATTGCCCAGATGTTCGACAATCTCGATGGTCAGTTCCAACCCGGCATCGCCGCCTCGTTTGAAGCTTTCAGGTCGGATGCCCACTGTCACCTCGCTGCCCTGCGCCGGTGGGTGGGTCAGGTGACCCAAAGGGATCGACTGGTTGCCAAACTCGGGCAGACGCACCGTGTCCTGCTCGACCACACCAGCCAGAAAGTTCATCTTCGGGCTGCCGATAAAGCCCGCCACAAACAGGTTGTCGGGATCATCATACAGCGCCAAAGGCGAGCCGACCTGTTCAACCACACCCGCCCGCATCACCACGATCTTGTCGGCCAGTGTCATCGCCTCGACCTGATCATGGGTCACATAGATGATGGTCGTGGCCAGCTCCTTGTGCAGCCGCGCCACTTCGATCCGCATATGGACGCGCAATTCGGCGTCCAGATTGGACAGGGGTTCATCGAACAGGAACACATCGGGATGACGCACAATCGCGCGGCCAATGGCCACACGCTGGCGTTGTCCGCCAGACAGATCCTTGGGGCGGCGGTCCAGCAGCGGCCCCAATTCCAGAATCCGCGCCGCCTCGTTCACCGCCTGCGCGATTTCATCCTTTGGCTTTTTGGCAAAGCGCAGCGCAAACCCCATGTTTTCGCGCACCGTCATATGCGGGTAAAGCGCATAGCTTTGGAACACCATGGCAATGCCACGCTGCGCGGGGTCCACGTCATTCATCCGTTTGTCACCGATGAACAGATCGCCACCGCTGATTTCTTCCAGCCCGGCAATCATCCGCAGCAACGTTGATTTGCCGCAACCCGAAGGCCCGACAAAGACCACGAATTCTCCGGGTGCTATGTCCAGGTCAACGCCCTTGATCACCTCGACAGCGTCGTAAGACTTCCGCACCCCACGCAGTTTCAACCCGGTCATCCGATGCCCCCTATTCGGCTGTCAGGTGGATGGACGTCACACCCAGACGGTCACAATGTACCTTCACCTCGATCGGCCCCGCGCCCGTGGCCTGCACCCAGAACCCGGTGGACCCCGCCCGCAATGGCACACAAGCCGGACCCAGACGGCTGGCCGGGCCTGATACCTCGATCGTCACCGGTTCAGGATAGAAGGGCAGCTTGTGCCCGGCCTGATCCAGCATCCGGACCATCACCCGCACCGCATCGTTGCGACCGATCCGCGTCGCATCGGCCACCACTTGCAGCGTCGTCGGCACCGCATCGCAGACGAACTGCGTCTCGGCCACCGGCTTGCCATTGATATAGCCGGTGATCGTTACCGGTTCCCATGTCATGCCCCAGTGACCCAGCTCTTCTTTGGTGAAGTTGCTCGAATCAACGATCACCGGCGCATAGGGCAGATGCGGGAACCGGTCGCGGGCGGCAGGGATGCGTTTGGGGGCAAACTGACCATAGCGCAGCTCCACCTCGTCACAGTTGGTCAGCACGATCAGCGGCAGCACCCCGCCGATGTTGCGCTCACCGCGCGCCCAGAAGGTTACAGGGGTCAGCACCACGCCCTCGGCCGGATCGCCTTGGCTGGCATAGACCGATGCCGCAAACTTTGGCTCGCGGAACATGTCCATCACACCATGGTGGCACAGCCGGTCCCCCGAGCCAAAGTCCTTGTGGGTGTTGTAGTCAAAGGCGCACCAGCCGATGGCCCCGGCAATCTGCGGGTCGCCGTACATCGCATTCAGCACCTCAAGGTGGCGCAAGACATGCTCGGCCTGCCGCTGTTCCTGATCGTGGCTTTTGGTCGGGTACATATGGCCGCCGAATTCGGTGATCATATAGGGCACCACGCGGTCAAGCCCGGTGACTTCCTGCTGCGGTCGCAAGGGCGTGCGCGGGCGGTTTCCGCCCAGCTCTTCGTTGCCAAGGATGAAATCATTCATCGTATAGACGTCTTCCAGCAGCTCGCTTTCGCTGATGTAGCGCACGCCGCCCGTCGGCCGCGTCGCATCCAGCGCCCGCGCAACCCGGTTGGTTTCAGCATAGAAATCGTGATCATCCTGCGACTCGTTGATCCGCACACCCCAGATGAAAATCGACGGATGGTTCCAGTCGCGCCGGATCATCCGGCGCACGTTTTCCACCGATTCCGCCTTCCACTTTTCACCGCCGATGTGCTGCCAGCCGGGAATTTCCTCAAAAACCAACAGGCCAATTTCATCGCAGCGATCCAGAAAATAGCTGGACTGCGGATAATGCGAGGTGCGCACCGTGTTCAGCCGCAGTTCGTGTTTCAGAATCTCCGCATCGCGTTCCTGCGCCGCCTTGCCCAAAGCATATCCGACATAGGGAAAGGATTGATGCCGATTCAGCCCGCGCAATTTCAACGGCTTGCCGTTCAGCGCAAAGCCTTCGGCGGTGAAGGCCACATGGCGGAAGCCAAACCGGGTTGAGGTGGCATCATCACCCTGCGGCGTCTGCAGCGACAGTTCCAGATGATAAAGCGCCGGGGTTTTCAGATCCCACAGCGCGATGTCCGAAAGCCCGTCCATCGCCAACCGCAGGCTGTCGCCCGTCACCGTAGCACTTGTGCTGGCCAAGGCTGCACCCGCAGCATCGCGCAGGGTGGCGGTCAGTGTGCCCGACAGCGCCAGCCCCTGCGGATTGTCCAACGCCACATCCACCGTCACCGACTTCTGCGCCGCCAGCACATCCGGGGTTTCGATCTTGTGCAGCCCGATGGACACCGGGGCCTTCACGGTCAGCCATGCCTCGCGGTAGAGGCCGGCATAGGTCAGGTAATCAATCACCCCGCCAAAGGGCGGAATATCGGAGTTCTCGCTGCCGTCGATTTCCACCGTCACCGTGTTGTCACCGGGCTGCAACCGCCCGGTCAGACGCGCCTCGAACGGGGTGTAGCCATCGGCATGGGTGATCAGTTCGACCCCGTTCAGCGACACCATGGCATTGGCCATCGCCCCGTCAAAACGCAACGACACTTCCTTGCCCGCCCAACCCGGATCGGCGGCAAAGGTCTTTTGATAGCTGAAGCGGCGCTGATAGGACTTTTCGTCAAAATACGAAAACGGCAGGTCCACGGCGTTGTGCGGCAGCCGCACGGTGTCGCGGCCTTCAAACAGCCAGTTGTCATTGAAGTCAGTGCGAAGACGCATGTTGGATCAACCTTATTTGACAGAACCTGTCAGCCCTTCGACAAAGCGACGCTGAAGCAGGAAGAAAACGATGATGGTGGGCAGGGTCGCCAGAACAGTGGCCACCATGACAACGCCGTAATCCGGGTAGTAGGACGAGGCGAGCGATGAGACGACCAGCGTCAGCGTCTTGTTGTCGTTGGTCTGCAAGACGATCAGTGGCCACAGGTAGTTGTTCCAGTTCGCCATGAACACGATGATGATGGCAGCGGCATAAGTGGACCGCATCACCGGCAGGTAGATGTAAAGAAAGATCTGCCATTCCTTCAGCCCGTCAATCTTGGCCGCATCGCGCAATTCATGCGGAAAGGCTTTGGTGGCCTGACGGAAGTAGAAGATGATGAAGACCGACGCGATGCTGGGCAGCAGGATGGCGGTGAAGGTGTTGATCAGCGTCAGCTTGGCCATCATCACGAACAGCGGCACCATGATCGCTGCAAACGGGATCGACAGCGTCAGCAGCAGCACCGCGAACACGCGCTCGCGGGTTTTGGACGGAAACATCTCGAACGCATAGCCCGCCAGCGATGATATGGCCAAGGTCAGGATGGTGCCCACAATCGCCAGAAAGGCCGAATTCCAGAACACCTGCAGCATATCCACCTGCGCGAACAGATTGGCGATGTTGTCAAACAGCGCACTGCCAAAAGTCACCTTGCCCTTGATGATGTCGTTGGCGGTGTTGGTGGTGCCGACCAGCATCCAGAAGAACGGAAAGATCGACACGAACGCCGCCAGTGAAAGCGCGCCATAAACCAGCCCCAAGCGCAGCTGTGCAAAAATCCGGGTCATGCCTTGCGATCCCTTGCGACCAGAAACTGCAGGAAAGACAGCACCGCAACCAGAATGACGATCACATAAGACACCGTCGCGGCATAACCGAGACTGGGCATGAACTTGAAGGTCAGGTTGTAGATGTACAGCGACAGCGTCAGCGTCGAATCCGACGGCCCCCCCATGGTGATGTTGTTCACCTCATCAAACAGTTGCAGCGTGCCGATGGTGGAAATCACCGTCGTGAACAGGATCACCGGTTTCAACATCGGCAAGGTGATGTAGACAAACCGCGCCCAGGCCGGAACGCCATCAATCCGCGCCGCCTCGTAGATCGACTTGTCGACGTTCTGCATCGCGGCCAGATAAAAGATCATGTTGTACCCGGTCCAACGCCAGGTGATGGCCAGAATGATCACGGTGCGGGCCCAGAACGGATCGCCCAGCCATGAAATCGGCGCATCCATCAGATGCAATGCGATGGCCAGATCATTGATGACGCCATCGCTGGCGAACATCGACTTGAACAGGATGGAATAGGCCACCAGCGAGGTGACACAGGGCAGGAAGATCGCCGTGCGGAAAAAGCCACGGAACCGCAGCTTGGGGTTGTTCAGCGCCGCCGCGAACAGCAGGGCCAACACGATCATGATGGGCACCTGCACCACCAGAAAGATTCCGGTATTGGTCAGCGCCCGCAGAAACACCGGATCTTGCGTCAGCCGGATGATATTGGTCAGGCCGCCAAAGCTGTGGCTCATCCCACGTCCGGTCTGAAAGCTCATCCACAGTGACCAGATGATCGGATATACCATGAACAGGCCCAACAGCACCAAAGTGGGCGCGATGAACAGCCAGCCGCTGCGTTGCTCGGCGCGACCGATGCGCGATTTTGCCATAGCTCCCCCCAAAGTTCGGTCAAGGACCACAGCACCGCCCCCCGTGTCCCGGTGGCGCTGTGGTCTTGCATACACCTGACCGGGGCGCGGTTGCCCCGGTCAGGCTTGGGTTCCTGGATCTGCGCGCGCACTTGCGCGTCAATCGCAGCGATGGCGTCATCAATCGAGCCGCCTTCGGCCAGTGCGGGCAATTGCGCCGCAACGGCTGCGTCCACTTCATTGGTGAAGATGCCGTAGTTCACAGCAGGAACCGCCGCCAACCAGTCCGAGAAGCTTTGCCACACGGCCTGCCCGCCAAAATAGGCATCGTTGGCCTTGTAGGCTTCGCCCTCACGCGCGGCCAGAAGCGAGCCAAGCGCACCCTGATCGACCAGGATTTTCTGATAGAAATCAACGTCCTTGCCCCAGACTTCGGCCAGGAAATCCACAGCCTCATCCTTTTCCGCCGACGACGACAGCACGTACCAGCTGGAACCACCAAGGTTCGAAGCATGGGTCGCACCTTCGACACCCGGCATTTTCGGCAACGGGGCCACGCCCCACTGGCCCGACATGTTGGCGGCCTTGATCGTGGCCGTCATCCAGACGCCGGTAAAGACAGAGGCCACTTCGCCACTGACAAAACCGCCGGTGTATTCCGTCCAGCCAGACACCGGCTTGTAGATTTCCTTGGTCTGCAACAGCTTGGCATAGGTGGACAGCGCCGCCTTGAACTTGGCATCACCCGCAATCGCCGGCTGGCCATCGGCGGTGAAATACCAGCCGCCCATGGATTGCAGCAAAATCCGAAGCGCCCCGGCGTCGTTCAGATCCACGCCCAACATCGGATGGCCGGTCTTTTCCTTCACCACTTTGGCGATTTCAATAAACTGGTCCCAGTCAATGTCTTGCAGATCGGCGGCGGAATAACCCGCTTCGGCCAGAATGTCGGTGCGATAGAACAGGCCGGTCACGCCGGAATCGAAGGGCATCGAATAGGTGTTGCCGTCTACGGTGGCCAGCTCAACCTTGTAGGGGGCAAAGCCGCTGTAGTCGATCTTGCCATTCAGCGGCTCAAACGCGCCGGGGAAGGACAGCAGGTATTTCTGGGCGCCATAATCTTCGATCAGCACGATGTCCGGCAGGCCCTCGGTGGTGCCGGATGCCAATTGCGCCTGCAGCTTCTGTTCAAGGTCTACCTTGGCGAAATCAACCAGATTGATCGTCATATCGGGGTGCGAAGCTGAATAACGGGCCGCCGCCTCTTTCATCGTCGCGCCGTTGAAATTCGGGTCCCAGCTCCAGACTGTGACTTCTCCTGCCAAGGCCGACGTCATCGCCAGCAGGCTGATGCCGGTGGCCAAGAAGACCGACTTTCGCGCGCGGATAAGCATTTGATTCATGTTTTCCTCCCATGACCGAGACTTATTTTCTGGTCTCGCAACTGGAAGGCTAGCGCGTTCCGATACGTCGCGCAAGTAAATTTAGTAAAATTTTACTTCACGCCCGACTTCCCCTTGCCGCGCGTGCTTGCCCGCAGGATCACACGCGACGACAGCAGGATGCATTTGGGCGTGCTGCGCCCCGACAACTGCTCAAACAGCAGATCCACCGCATTCTGCCCAATCTCTTCGGCAGGCAACCGCACGGTGGTCAACGGCGGATTAAGAAACTGCGCCACAGGAATGTCGTTAAAGCTGGCCACGGCAATATCACCCGGAATTTTCAGGCCGGATTCGTGAATGGCGCGATAGGCCCCCACCGCCATATTGTCGTTGCCTGCAATCAGGGCATCAGGCCGCGCGCCGCTTTGCAGCAGGTTCAGCGTCAACTCGTAACCGCTTTGTTCGGTGTTATCGCCAATGCGGCACAGGTCAGGCTCGTACCGACCCTTGGCGCGCATCCAATCCTGATAGGCGGGCAGACGACGATCAGAGATGCTGGTGGTGCTGCGGGAACTGGTAATATCCCAGCCGATGAACGCCATCCGCCGATAGCCCTGATCATCCAGGGCCTGCAACAATTTGCGCATCGCCAGATCCAGATCGCAGCGAACACTGTCATGTTCATCACCAACCGGAGAGAAATCCGCAAACACGACATTGGGGTTATGCGACATGACCCAGTCGATTTCCGCACCGCTGTGCAGGCCGATGACAATCACCCCGGCTGCGGCTTTCAACAGCGCGGGGTCTGGCACGGAATCGGTGTGATAGACCTGCATCGCCTCAAGTTTCAGCTCATTGCAGCGGCTTTCGATGCCCAGCCGGATGCCGACATAATAGGGGTCCACCAACTCTTGCTCCGGGCGCAGAAAATGCACCAGCGCGATCTTTTGTCCAAGCCTTGTCTGGTCGGACTTGCGATTGCGGTTGCGGGGCGTGGCATAGTTCAGCGCCTCGGCCGTCTCGACGATGGACTTGCGGGTCTGGGCACTGACCGACAACGTGCTGTCAAAATTCAGCACGCGCGACACAGTGGCCGAAGACACCCCTACGGCGTCTGCAATTTGTTTGATCGTAACCATGGACAATCCGTTCGGCCGACCGGCGCGGCTGCGTGGGAATGCACGGTGGATGGCATGCAAGCGGGGTGCAGGCAATCCCGAAATGCACCCTGCCTGCGCTGATCCGGCCCAAGCCGCCCGGATGACGCCCGATTGACGACCTTCAAGCCGCCGCGGCTATCCCCAAGCGCGTGGGCAACCCGCCGCCATGCCAGGACAGGTCACGCCATGCGTCATGGGGAAAGCAATTTGTGCATCGCGGCGGCCCCGTGCATGACACCGCGCAGTTCTGCCATGCCTTTCAGACGGCCAATCAGGGAATAGCCGGGATTGATCCGCGCCTTGCCAATATCATCGGCCAGCAGATGCCCATGATCGGGCCGCATCGGCAGATGCCAGTCGGCGCGACCTTCGGCCTTGCGGCGCTCTTGCTCTTGCATCAGCGCGATGACAACGGCGGGCATGTCCGTCGATCCGCCCAGATGATCCGCCTCGTGGAACGACCCATCCGGTTCACGGGTGACGTTGCGCAGATGCACAAAGTGGATACGCGGGGCGAATTCACGGACCATGGCCACCAGATCATTATCCGCCCGCACCCCGAACGACCCGGTGCAAAAGGTCAACCCATTGGCCTGGCAATCGGGAGACGCGAAAATCGCGCGGATATCGGCGGCGGTCGAAACCACGCGCGGCAAGCCGTAAAGAGCGTCATCCTCAATTTGTGTGTCACGGTCTGACCGAGTTTCACAGATTGAAGGGATCAGGCCGTGGTATCGAAGAAGCATTGGGCTCCAACCGCCAGCGTCGAGGTTGGTGAGGTCCGCCAGTCTGAGACGGGTGCATGGGTCGTATCTGGCAGACTGGCTCCGAATGGCACCTGCCCTGAGTGCGGGACGTCCTCAAGACAACGACATGGTTGGCGGCGCCGGCGGATCGAGGATTTTCCTGCTCAGGGCCAAGCGGTTTGGATCGAGCTCAGGGTTTGTCGATGGCGATGTTTGAACTCGGATTGCCGCCGCCGCACGTTCTCCGATCGCGAGGGGGCGGTGGCGACCCCTTATGCGCGCCGGACGTCGCGACAGGCACAACTCTTAGGCCATATGGCGCACGCCGCTGGCGGCACCCCAGCTGAACGGCTCTTGCGGCGACTGGGTATCCGGGTCAGTGACGATACTATTCTCCGACAGTTGCTACGCGCAGCTCAAGTTGTTCCACCACCCGCGCCGCCTGACCCTGTCAGACTGACACAAGCAGCGGCTGGCGCACGATACTGAAGACCTCGACCGCCTGACCCACCACGTCAGCATCCTCGAGATGAACGGCGACAGCTACCGGCTCGGACAGAGCCGCGCCCGCCTGGACGCCGCGATCAGCTGAACGCCAGCCCGGGATTGGCCCTCACGGGCCAACGCGCCCCGGCAGCCGCCAGTTACCTTGAAAGCGCGGCTGCCGGACCGCGAAACCCAGTCCGACCTTCCGCCAAAGGCACGCGCCCCTTGTCGCAACAGACCATCGCCATCGTGAAGGCTACCTTTGGGACAATGACCCAAACCGAAGCCTTGATGACGGCGCAGGTCGCGTTCCAGTCGTGTCCCGATTGCTCTCGGCGTGGCATAGCGCTCAAACAGTGGCGGAAGTTATGGGCATTCGACTGCCAGAACTGCGGCACCCGACTCCTTTCGATCCTCATCAAGCCTGATCGCAGCCGAATATCCGAACAGCTGGTGCGTCGTGCTCGAAGCGGGGCAGGGTTGCTCGAAAGTGCGGTGACGTCCAACTGCGCCAACAAACTTAGACGCGCCATGCGGGCGGCCACCTATGCCAAGGCGCTTAAGTCCGTTCGCGCTGATACGGCCTTTGCCCTTCAAAGTCCCAGACCCGACGTGAGACTATTCTGCCTTGCTGCCATCGCCGTGGCTCAGTCACGTCCACTGGCCAAGGCGGCTATGTTCAGCACTGGCCTCGATGGGTACGCAAGAGTTGCCTTGCTTCGTGCGTTTGAAAGAGAGCCCCGTCTTCTTGCAGCAGTTGACCGGATTGTACTGCGAAACAGGGAAAAGCGCCGCCTTGTCGGCGTTTGAATATCACATTTAAGGGCAACAAACACTGCCCAACGCGCCGTGTGCCAGATTTAACGGCAACGCGACAGGACCTTGGCTTGCGACAGTTTGATACAAAACAGGCGTCGCCCTGACAAACCTGTGGGACACCTCGCTCCCAGATTGGATCCATCGCAATCTGTGATGCAGGAGATACAGAATGAAACGTTCGATAAAATTCGCCCTCGCTACCGTTGCCGCCCTTGGCGTGGCCGCTGTCGCCGTACCGGTCGTCGCCCAGCAGGGCCAGATGCAGCATGATGGCATGATGGACGGAGGCATGGGCATGATGGGCCAGCATGGCGGCATGATGGGTGGCGCCATGGGAATGATGGCCGGCGGCCAGAGCTATGCGATGGCCACATTCGATACCAACAAAGACGGCACGCTCAGCCCCGAGGAAATGACAGCCGGAATTCAGGCTGAAATCAAGACCTACGACACCGACGCCAACGGTACTTTGTCGCTGGAGGAATTCGCGGTGATGCATGCGGCACATACCCGACCAATGACCGTGCGTGCCTTCCAGATGCATGACGCCGATGGGGATGCGCAAGTGACGGAGGCTGAAATGGCCGCCATGGCAGACATGATGCAAAGCCACATGGGCGGGCAGCAGGGCAACATGCCGGGCATGGGTCATGGGATGATGGACAACGACTGACGTGCCTTTTTTCTCCCGTTAACTGGGCGAAGCTCCGATTGGCGGGAGAAATCCCAATACAGATCAGGAGGCATGAAGATGAACGGCTATGGTATGGGATTTGGAATGGGCTTCGGCTGGCTCTGGATGATCGTCACCCTGGTGCTGGTCGGCCTCGCGATTGCGGCGCTGGTCAAATACCTGCGTAAATAGCTCAAAGGAAACCTGATGGACTATACGATCAACCGCCTGATCACAGGTGCTGATTTTGACGTGGTCGACGCCAGAACCCGTGCCGCGCTGTCCGAAAACGGCTTTGGTGTACTGACCGAAATCGACGTCAAGGCAACGATGAAGAAGAAGCTGGACGTGGATATGCCAGCCTACCGCATTTTTGGGGCATGCAACCCGAAGATGGCGATGGAAGCCATCGGGATGGAACCGCGCGTCGGTGCCATGCTGCCCTGCAACGTTATCCTGCGCGAGGTCAAAGACGGTGTCGAGGTGAGTGCTATTGATCCGGTGGCGTCGATGCAGGCCATCGACAATCCCACCTTGCATGCTGTCGCTGGTCAGGTGCGCGACCTACTGGCCAAAGTTGTTGCGGCAATTTGATTGCACCCGCAACTGCAATCTTCGCTTGACCTTCCAATGATGGGAAGGCGCATCGTGAGTCGGTAGGCCTTTGCATCTGCCTTCGCGCGGCGCTGACCGCGACAGGAGAACGCTATGAAATCCACCGATCCGCACGGCAGCCATGCCCATCCCGACCCCGACATGCCTGAAAGCCAAGGCGTTCCAGAAAGTGGCACCGGGCTAACGTCCATCGACCCAGTCTGCGGCATGACCGTCACGTTGAAACCCGACACGCGGACCGAGGCGTTTGGCGGCGAGGACTTCCATTTTTGCTCCGGCAAGTGCCAGACGAAGTTTCAGGCCGATCCGTGGTTCTACGCCTCAGGCCGTGCGGCGGGTCGCAAGAAAGCTGCCCCAGCCAATGTCCAGTATACCTGCCCGATGCACCCCGAGATCATCCGTGATGCGCCCGGCTCGTGTCCGATCTGCGGCATGGCGCTGGAGCCGATGCTACCCTCGGACGAGCCCAGCCATGAGTTAACCGATTTCACCCGCCGCATGTGGATTTCGGCGGCGGCAGCGGTACCGTTGATTGTGTTGACGATGGGCGAGTTCGTGGCTCTGCCGGTGCGCGACTGGATCGGGCATCAGGTGGCCAGTTACCTGGAGTTCGCGCTGGCAACTCCGATCATCCTTTGGGCGGCCCTTCCCTTCTTCAAACGCGGCTGGGATTCGCTGGTGAACCGGTCGCCCAACATGTGGACGCTGATCAGCCTTGGGGTGGCGGCGGCCTACCTCTATTCGCTCGTCGCGACGTTTCTGCCTGGCGTGTTCCCTGAAGTCTACCGGATGGGTCACGGTGTTGGCACCTACTATGAAGCGGCGGTGGTGATTGTGGCTCTGGTCTTTGTCGGCCAGGTCCTGGAGCTGCGCGCACGCGAACGCACCGGCGATGCGATCCGCGCGCTTCTCGACCTCGCGCCGAAGACGGCGCGGCGCATTCTGCCGGACGGCACCGAATACGATGCGCCTTTGGAGAACATCATGGAGGGCGACCGGCTGCGTGTGCGCCCCGGAGACGCTGTGCCAGTCGACGGCGTGGTGATCGAGGGTCATTCATCGTTGGACGAAAGCATGCTGACCGGCGAGTCGATGCCGGTCGAAAAAGGGCCGGGAGATGCGGTGACCGGGGCTACCATCAACAAGAACGGAAGTCTTGTTATCGAGGCAGGCAAGGTTGGCGCAGACACTGTTTTGGCTCAGATCGTGGCCATGGTATCGAACGCGCGCCGGTCGCGCGCACCAATCCAAGGGCTGGCCGATCGGGTGTCCGCGATATTTGTACCGACCGTGGTCGGCATCGCAATTCTGGCCTTCGCAGCCTGGATGATCTTTGGCCCTGAGCCTGCCCTCGTCTTTGCCATCGCCTCGGCGGTGTCGGTGCTGATCATCGCCTGCCCCTGCGCGTTGGGTCTTGCCACCCCAATCTCGATTACGACAGCGGCTGGACGCGGCGCTCAGGCGGGTGTGCTTATCAAAGACGCTGAGGCGCTGGAGCGGATGGCAGGGGTCGATACGCTGATCGTCGACAAGACGGGCACGCTGACCATGGGCAAGCCCAAGCTCACCGATACGGTGATGCTTGGGGACGTGGCAGTCACAGACCTGTTGTCCCTTGCCGCGGCGCTGGAACGTGGGTCGGAACATCCGCTGGCCGAAGCCATTGTCGAGGGGGCTGACGCGCAGGGCGCGTCCCGACAAGAGGCTACGGGATTCGAGGCGGTCACCGGCAAGGGTGTGCGTGGCAAGGTCAAAGGTCGCGCGGTTGCGCTTGGCAACGCAGCCATGATGCAGGAAATGGGGTTGGACACTGCGCGTGCGGAGGCACAGGCCGACACTCTGCGCGCCGAAGGCAAGACCGCGATGTTCATCGCTGTCGACGGTGTGCTTGCAGGCATAGTCGCCGTCGCAGATCCGATCAAGGAGTCGACCGCACAGGCGATCAGGGAACTGCATGACCAAGGGCTTCGCGTCATCATGGCAACCGGCGACAACGAACGCACCGCACAAGCGGTCGCGGGCAAGCTCGGCATAGATGAGGTGCGCGCGGGAGTGTTGCCCGAGGCCAAGAAAGACCTGATCGACCAGCTGCACCGTGAAGGTCACAAGATCGCCATGGCCGGCGACGGCGTGAATGACGCGCCTGCGCTGGTAGCAGCGGATGTCGGCATCGCCATGGGTACCGGGGCTGACGTCGCGATGGAAAGCGCGGGCATCACTCTTTTGGGTGGCGACCTGATGGGCATTGTCCGAGCGCGCAAGTTGGCACGCGCAACCTTGCGCAATATCAAGCAGAACCTGTTCTTTGCCTTTGCCTACAACGCACTTGGCGTACCGATCGCAGCCGGGCTGCTCTATCCGATCACCGGCCTTCTCTTGTCGCCGATGATCGCAGCTGCTGCGATGAGCCTGTCGTCGGTCTCTGTCATCACCAACGCATTGCGTCTGCGCAGGGTTGATCTGTGAAAGACCAAGAATGACTCGAGAACTTAACCGCTGGGAAGAGGTCTATCAGACCAAGCAAGACGCCGAGACCAGCTGGTTCGAGGAGCGACCGCAAATCTCTCTCGACCTGATCGCCATGGCAGGCGTAGCAAGCGATGCCGCTATTGTGGATGTGGGCGCGGGGTCCTCGCGTTTGGTGGATTGCCTGCTGGACCAAGGGTTTTCACGAATCACTACGCTTGATCTTTCAGCGACTGCGCTGGCCAAGACGAGGTCACGTCTCCCTGAGGATGCTCCGGTCGAGTGGGTCGTGGCAAATGTGCTGAATTGGCAGCCGTCGCGGCTCTTTAGTATCTGGCACGACCGTGCGGCGTTCCATTTCTTGACCGAAGCTGCCGATCAGGACACCTATCTGAGGACAATGGATCTGGCTCTTCTGCCTGGCGGCCATACAATCATCGGCACGTTCGCGCTGGATGGACCGGAAAGTTGCAGCGGCCTGCCTGTTTCCCGGTATGATTCGGCCTTATTGGCGGGGCGGCTCGGTCAAGGATACAGGCTGGTCAAATCGGTCATGCATGAGCACCGGACACCCTGGGGAAGCAATCAGAAGTTCCACTTCGGGCTGTTCAGGAAAATCTGAAGGCCACGACCGCAATGAAGGTCAGCTTTGATCACGCTGCAATTCATACGCAAAGTAATACGCTCTAGCGGGTGACATACGTGACGTATCAAACGAGCGAAAGTGTCACGAACGCAAGAGCGGCGTAGCGACCGAACTTAGCAAGTGTGACGACCAGTATGAACCGCCAGAACGGTTCCCGCATCATGCCTGCGGCCAAGGTGAGCGGGTCACCGATGATCGGCAGCCACGACCCGAACAGGCTTACCCACCCCCACCGGCCATACCAGCACTGAGCCTGAACAACTTGCCGTACCGAAAACGGGAAACGTGGATGGCCGGAGAAGCGCATCAGAAACCGTCCGATGGTCCAGTTGATCGCCGCACCAAGGACGTTGCCCGCCGTCGCAACCAATAGAAGCAACCAAACGGGCTGTGTCCCGGCAAGAAGCAGTGCAACAAGCACGGCCTCGGACTGTGCTGGGATCAACGTGGCGGCGATCAACGCTGCGAAGAAAAGACCCGTCAGGGCAAGCATCGGTTCAGGCCGACTTTGACCGACAGCGTATCAGACTGTCTATCAGAGACGCTCGTGTTCGACACGCTGCCTCCGTGCTCCCCCAGGGACGCTCAGGCGATGACGTTGAGCACGAGCGGGTCACGTCGCGGTATGGCGCAGGGCCGCACTGGTCACTCTTACTGAACTAGGCAGCCCAGTCTTCTTTGCAGGGCCAGTCTTGTTGACGGGGCTGGGGCCATTCCCGAGGTCGGTCAGAATTGGACAATCCGGCCGATGATCTCCACAGCAGGCGTCAGCAAGGTGTTGCAGGGTTTCCATCATGGCCTGCATCTCGCTGATTTTCCGTTCCAGCCCGTTGATCTGCTCCTGTGCCAGACGCTTCACATCGCTACTTTGGCGGGATCGGTCTCGCCAGAGCGCGAGCAGTTCCTCAATCTTCTCGACTGGAAAGCCAAGGTCGCGGGAGCGCCGGATGAAGCGCAGCATCTGCACTTCGGTGTCGGAATAGACGCGGTAGCCCGAACCGGTGCGCCCCGCCGCAGGGATCAGCCCGGTGGACTCGTAGTAGCGGATCATCTTGGCCGATACGCCCGAGGCTTTCGCTGCTTCACCAATGTTCATGATCTGGCTCCTTCAGGCTTGAAAGGGGACAAAGCGGCGCAGACGCAGCGCGTTGCCAAGGACGAAGACTGACGACAGCGCCATCGCACCGGCGGCAAAGATCGGCGACAGAAGGAGTCCGTAAACCGGCCAAAGCGCACCGGCGGCGACCGGGATCAGGGCGGCATTATAAGCAAAGGCCCAGAACAGGTTCTGCCGGATGTTGCGCATCGTGGCCTTCGACAGCGCAATGGCGTCGGGCACGGCGGTGAGACGCCCCGACATCAACACCACATCGGCAGCCTCGATAGCGATATCGGTGCCTGTGCCAACGGCAAGCCCGACATCCGCCTCAGCCAGAGCCGGGGCATCGTTGATCCCATCGCCGACATACGCCAGCGTGCCAAGGGCCTTCAGCCGCTTGACGGCGGCGACCTTTCCGTCGGGGAGGACCTCGGCCACGACCTCGTAGATGCCCAACTGCCGTGCGATGGCCTGCGCCGTGCGGGCATTGTCGCCTGTGATCATCGCAACCTTCAGGCCAAGCGCATGCAGGGCCTTGATCGCCTGGGGTGTCGTTGCCTTGACCGGGTCGGCAACGGCAAGGATCGCCGCCAGCTTGCCATCTATCGCGGCATAGAGCGGCGACTTGCTCTCATCCGCCAGCCGGACCGCGATATCGGCAAAGAATGCCACATCCAGACCCAGCTTTTCCATGTAGCGGTCGGCACCGATATCGACCCGTTGTTCGCCGGCGCGGGCCGTGACGCCATAGCCGGTTACCGAGGCAAAAGCGGTCACGTCAGGCAGTGCAAGCCCCGCGTCCGCCGCCGCTGCCACGATAGCGCGGGCAATCGGGTGTTCTGATTTACCCTCAACCGCCGCGACCGCGGCCAGAACCAGGTCACGCTCAAAGCCGGGGGCAAGGTGAAGATCCGTTAGGCTGGGTTTGCCCATCGTCAGCGTGCCGGTCTTGTCAAAGGCCACCACCTTGACGTCTTGCAAGGCCTGCAACGCTTCACCCTTGCGGAACAGGATGCCCAGTTCCGCGCCGCGCCCGGTTCCGACCATGATCGATGTCGGCGTGGCCAGCCCCATGGCACAGGGGCAGGCGATGATCAGTACTGCCACGGCGTTGACAAGGCCAAAGGTCAGGGCAGGCTCAGGGCCAAAAACCAGCCAGACGATAAAGGTCAGCGCGGCCAGTGCCATAACGGCGGGCACGAACCACATGGTCACGCGGTCCACCAACGCCTGGATCGGCAGCTTTCCCCCCTGGGCGGCCTCGACCATGCGGATGATCTGGGCCAGCATCGTCGCTTCGCCCACCGCCGTGGCGCGAAAGGTGAAGGCACCGGTCTGGTTGATCGTGCCACCGGTCACGGCGCTGCCAATCGTCTTTTCCACCGGCAACGGCTCGCCCGAGATCATGCTTTCGTCGATCCAACTGGCCCCTTCGGTCACTTCACCGTCGACCGGCACCCTTTCACCGGGGCGCACCTCGACCAGATCGGACGGACGAACCTCGGCAATCGGCAACTCGACCACAGCACCATCTCGGAAAACCCGCGCCGTCTTGGCCTGCAATCCGACCAGACGCTTGATCGCCTCAGAGGTTCGCCCCTTGGCCCGCGCTTCGAGCGTGCGGCCAAGCAGGATCAGCGTCACGATAACGGCTGCCGCCTCGTAATAGACATTGACCGTGCCCGCCGGCAGCAATTGGGGAAGGAAGGTTGCGATCAGCGAATATCCATAGGCGGCTGAGGTGCCGACGGCGACAAGGCTGTTCATGTCCGGGGCAAACCGCGCCAGCGCGGGCAGCCCCTTGGCAAAAAAACGCAACCCCGGGCCAAAGAGAACCGCCGTCGTCAGGGCGAACTGCAGATACCAGCTGTTCTGCATGCCGATCGTGTTCATCACCGCCATATGCACCCATGTGAACAGGTGCGATCCCATCTCCAGCACGAACACCGGCAGGCTCAGCGCCGCCGCGATCCGCAGATCTCGCCTCAGGGCGCTTTCCTCGGCGGCCTTGCGCAAAGTGACCTCCTCCGACAGATCGGCGGCGGAGACGGCCAGACGCGCATCATATCCCGCATCTTCGATGGCACGGATCAGGGCGGCTGGGTCGGCCTTTCCGATCACATGCGCCCGCTCGGTTGCCAGATTGACCGAGGCATTTGTTACCCCGGAAACGGATTTCAGCGCACGTTCCACCCGGGCGACGCAAGAGGCGCATGTCATACCCTCGATCTGTAGATCAACAGGGCGGGATGGAACGTCATAGCCCGCTTCCTCGACAGCCTTGATGAGCAACGCACGGTCAACGGCGGCGCCTGTCACGTCTGCCCGTTCAGTTGCAAGATTGACCGACGCGGACTGAACACCGGGCACCGCTTTCAGGGCGCGCTCGACACGGGCAACGCAAGAGGCGCAAGTCATACCCTCGACGTCGAGAGCAAACGTTCCAGTCCCAGCGGTCGGCAGTGTTTGCGCGTGCATGTTCACAGCGGAACTCCTTCGGCATATGTTTCCGCTATTCGAGATAGGGCTTCCCATGATGGTAAGGTCAAGGACTGATTTTGTTTTTTCCACTCACGGGTTTGTGCTCTTGACCTTACAACGATGGGAAGCCCCATATGCTGTTGCATGAGACGGAACCCTGAAGGAGGTACTCATGCAGTTCCATATCGAGAACATGACCTGCGGCGGTTGCGTGCGAAGCGTAACCAAGGCCATCAAATCGGTCGATCCGGCGGCTGAAGTCAGCGCCGATCCAGGTACCCATATGGTCGACGTCAAGTCGGCCTCTCCCCGCGAGCTATTCGCCGCCGCTCTGACAGAGGTCGGCTACGCGCCCGCCTGAGAAGTATCCAGCAACCCAACCCGGCCCTTAAGCGTTGCCATTGGGCCTGAAAAACAAAAGGAAAAGCAAATGAAGAAGATTGCAATTGGTGCCGTATTTGCCGCCATGGTTGCCGCCGGAACCTATGTCTATGCCCAGTCCGACAACATGGCTGGCATGGACCATTCGGGCATGAACATGGGCAATGACGGCATGGCGATGATGAGCCATGCGACCCTGATCCCCCCGGAACTCGCCAATGACCCGGCTACGGTCGCCAGCGCTGCCGCGATGGACAAGATGATGGCCGACATGATGGTGCCCTATACCGGCGACCCGGATGTCGATTTCGCCCGGGGCATGATTCCGCATCACCAGGCCGCCATCGATATGGCGAAGATCCAGCTCGAGTTCGGCAAAGACCCCGAAATGCGCAAGTTGGCCGAAGCGATCATCGCGGCGCAAGAGTCGGAGATCGCCACACTCAAGGCCTTCCTCGCCACCAAGGGCATGTAAGCCCGGAATGCCCTTGGGCGGCGCGGTCGGAATTGGCCGCGCCGCCTGCAAATCCGGGACGCAAAGGAGTTCGGTTCGATGGCCAGCAACGCGCAGAAACCGGACAACTCCTTACCGATGGGCGCAATCGACCATGCCGCGTTGGGGCATGCTGTCAAGTCCGCAGGTGATCCAGCCGCGATGGGCCATGACGCAAAGCCCGTGGATCGTATCGGCATGGGGCATGCGCCACATGGCGGAGGTGGACACGCAGGTCACGGCGACATGGTGTCCGATTTCCGCCGCCGGTTCTGGGTATGCCTCGTCTTGACCGTCCCAGTCCTGGTTCTGTCGCCGATGGTGCGGGACTTTACGCGGCAGGGGATGGCGCCCCTGTTTGCCGGCGAAGAGTGGTTCGCGCTGGCCCTGTCGTCGATCATTTATTTCTGGGGCGGCTGGCCTTTCCTGAAAGGCGCACTTCCGGAAATCCGCAGCGGCCGTCCGGGCATGATGACGCTGGTCGCGCTTGCGATCTCGACCGCCTATTTTTACTCAGCCGCCGTTACGTTCGGCCTGCCAGGGGGCGAGCCGTTCTACTGGGAACTGGCTACGCTCGTGACCATTATGCTGCTCGGGCATTGGCTGGAGATGCGCTCGGTTCTTGGCGCGTCGCGGGCGCTGGAGGAACTGGTACGTCTGCTGCCTGACACCGCGCTGCGAGTGAAGGTTGATGGCGGCACGGAGGAAGTGCCGGTGGCCGCGCTGGTCGCAGGCGACCGGGTGGTCATCCGCCCCGGTGCCAAGGTGCCTGTGGACGGCACAATCACCGAAGGCATTTCGACGTTCAACGAGGCGATGCTGACCGGCGAGTCGAAGCCCATTACTCGCAGAGCAGGCGAGACAGTGATTGGTGGCGCAGTCAACGGCGAGGGCGCGGTCACGATTGAGGTCAAGGCGACGGGCGAGGCCACCTACCTGTCGCAGGTCATCGCCATGGTGAGAGCCGCGCAGAACAGCCGTTCCCGCACCCAAGACCTTGCCACCCGCGCAGCCACGGTCCTGACCTGGGTTGCCATCACCGTCGGCCTCGGGTCGTTCGCTTACTGGTTATGGGCGGGCGAAAGCGTCACGTTCGCGCTGGAGCGGATGGTGACGGTGATGGTCATCGCCTGCCCCCACGCACTCGGCCTTGCCGTGCCGCTGGTGGTGGCGGTGTCAACCTCGCTGGCTGCCAAAAACGGCCTCCTGATCCGCGACCGCGCCGCATTCGAACGAGCGCGCGACTTGAACGCGGTTGTCTTCGATAAGACGGGAACACTGACCGAGGGGCGGTTCGGCGTCAGCGACATCGTGACGCTAGACGGCAGCGACGAGGCGGCGGCGCTGCGCATGGCAGCCTCGGTCGAAAGCCAGTCACAGCACCCGATTGCGCAAGGCATCGTCACGGCTGCGGCGGTCAAGGGCATCGCCTTCCCGGCACCGGAGGGGTTGCAAAGCATCACTGGCGCGGGCGTTACAGCGCGGGTTGACGGGCAAGAGGTGGCCATCGTCAGCCCCGGCCACCTGCGCCGCCAGAACACTCCCGTCACAGACCCTCGCCTTGCAGCACTGGAGGAGGCCGGCAAAACCGTGGTGGTGCTGGTGCTGGGCGGCAAACCGCACGCCCTGTTCGCCTTGGCCGACATCGTCCGGGCGGAATCGCGCGACGTGGTGGCGCGACTGAAGGCCCGCGGTGTGCGGTCGATCATGATGACGGGCGATGCCGAAGGGGTGGCAAAGTCGGTCGCAAAGGAACTTGGCCTCGACGAATACTTCGCCCAGGTCTTACCGGACCAGAAGGCAGCGAAGGTGCGGGAGCTGCAGGCCCGCGGCTTGAAGGTCGCCATGGTCGGCGACGGGGTCAACGACGCCCCGGCGCTGGTCGAGGCTGATCTTGGCATTGCCATCGGCGCAGGGACGGACGTGGCGGTGGAGTCGGCCGATGTCGTTCTGGTGCGATCCGACCCGCGCGATGTCGAGGCGATCCTTGGCCTGTCGCGGGCGACCTATGCGAAGATGGTGCAGAACCTCATCTGGGCCACCGGCTACAACGCCTTTGCCATTCCGATGGCTGCGGGGATAACCTTTGGCACCGGGTTCCTGATGACGCCAGCAATTGGTGCGGTGTTCATGTCGGCCTCCACCATCATCGTTGCCGTCAACGCGCAACTGTTGCGGCGCTACCGGGGTTGACGCGCCTATCCCATACCATGGAGCCCGTGCAGGCTGCCGGTCAGCAGCACCGGAATTAGAACTGGCGTGGCGACGGCAAGGACAAGCAGGCGCTCGCGCCAGCGGCTCAGCCGCCAGCACAGAAGGGCGGTCAGCGTCACGACCAGTGCGACCTCGAACATCCCGAACACATTGCCGTAAAAGCGGGCGTCCCAATAGCTGACCGGGCTGCGGAACACCCAGTCCGAGACAGGCCAGAACTGGCGGCGGGCGTCGTCGTGATGGGTAAGGAGGTCCGCAAGAGCATGCAGGAGGCCGGCGCCAGCGAAGGCGCGCAGGATGAATTGTTTTCGCCAAATCGCTAGCGCAAGCAGCCCTCCCCAGATAAAGAAGCTGTGGTCCACCGCAAAGACAGCCTGCCAGTTCTCCGAGAAGAAAAGCTTGCTGAAGACCTCATGCTCAGGCACGTTGAGAACCCGGATTGACCAGAGGACCAGGGCAAACATTGGTAGGTCCGGAGCAAGCCCGCCCACTAGCGCCGCGACCAATGTTGCCGGAACCAGCGGCCTTGCGAAGACGGCAGCCCCGATCAGCATATGCGACGGCGTGTTCATTGGTTCAGCATACCGGGACCGCCATGGAAGTCTCGTCTTCGGCAATTCGGCGAAGGAGCGCGTAGGGGATCGCGCCGTTCAGGACAGTCCGTCCGATAACAAGGCCAGGCGTGCCGACAAATCCGAACACATCGGCGAGCGCCCGCGTCCGGTCAAGGTCTGTCTGCACTTCGGGCGATGCCATGTCGCGGGTCAGCCGATCAACATCGAGACCGATGTCAGCTGCCACGCGAAGGACCGAGGCTTCCTCGGCAACGAGCGGCGTTCGCATGAAGCGACGCCGCAGCTCCTGCTGCTTGCCTTGCCGTGCAGCCGCGATCGAAGCGCGCGCGGCAAGCTCGGAGGGTGGCCCAAAAATGGGAAGTTCATGCTGAACCAGCCGGAACGAGGCGGGATACTCGGCGATCAACGTGTCGAGGTCGCGTTCCAGCGCACGGCAGTAAGGGCAACGGAACTCGCTGAAATAGGCAATCGGCACAAGGTCTTGCGCACCACCGGCGCCAAAAAGAGCAGGGCAGGGGTCCGCACGCATGGCATCGGCGCGAGCGCGCCTCACGTCGGCATCTCCTGACGCCGGATCAAGCCCGAAAAGGGCCAAAGTTGCACCGGATGTTTGGCCACCGCTTTCAAGACGGCGAAACGGCGGCAGATCCGCAAGGAAAACATAGCGCGGGCCACGCCCCGCGAGACGGTCCCACGGCAGGGCCCGCAGACCATAGATCAGCGCAACGATCCCGCCGAAGACGACTAGGTCGCGGCGTCGCACGGTCACAAGACGGTCACGGGTGTTCCGACCGGAACCTGCTCGTAGAGTTGGATAACATGCTCGTTCAGCATCCGGATGCATCCGTTCGACACAGATTGTCCAATAGACCATGGCTCGGTCGTGCCATGGATTCGGTAGTAGGTATCGCGCCCTTCCCGGTAGAGATAGAGCGCCCTCGCCCCGAGAGGATTGTTGGGCCCTCCGGGAACGCCATCGGCGAACTGGGCATAGCGGTCGGGATTTCGGCGAATCATGTCGTTCGTCGGACGCCAGGACGGCCATTCGGCCTTGCGTTCGATGATCGCCGATCCGTTGAAGGCAAGTCCTGCCTTGCCGACGCCAACGCCGTAGCGGATCGCGCGTTCGGTGTCGAAGACATAGTACAGAAAGAAGTTCCGCGGAAAGACTAGAATCTGTCCGGGAGCATGCTGCTCGCGGACGCGCACTTCTCGCGGTTGGAACTCGTCGGCCAAGACGAAAGGTTCTTGTGTGTGAGCTCGAAGGATTGAGGGCGCGGACATTGCCGCTGCGGCAGCTCCGCCGATAAAGGTCCGACGAAAAATCATGCTGTCTCCTGAGTGGAACGGGAAGGAAGGGGTTCACTCAAAGGAGAGTTCGCGGAGGTGGGTGCTGGGGCGCAAGGGTCACGCTGGAGGCCGACACGGGAGTGATCTCGTACTGCGAAGATCCTGCGAAAGGGAAAATGTTATGGAACGAAGCTGTCTCCGTGCCAACGAGCTGGCAGGTGCCATGCCCGGAGCCGTCACCACAAAGCGCGTCCTGCAGCAGGGTTGCGTTAGAGGCCATATCTTGATGCACGCTATGTGCCAATTGATCCGGGTGCGCCGTCCCAAACAGGGCGGCGAGTAGGAGAATTCCACACAAGAGGTTAACCAACCTGAACATGCGGACACGTTAGCGCCTTCGGACACCATCTCGTTTTATCACAACGGCGTGAGCTCGAAGTTTGCCTCAATCTCTGGCCAAAGCGCCACGCACTCACCTGTTTGTGACCCCTAAGCGGTGCAAAGAGATTTGACCTTCCCATATTGGAAGGCCGCAAAACTTACAAAACAAAGGAGCAGATCATGCGATTCAGTCGACGTCTTTTCGTTGCCGGAGCCCTTGCCGCCCCGTTCGTGACGGGTCGGGCCGCCTTCGCGACCGAAGACAATCAAGGAACCGTCCGCAACAACATCTCGGCGTTCCGGACTCACGAATGGCAAGATCACTTCGATGCTCTTGGGGTCGGCGTCATCATCTCAGACACTACAGCAAAGGTGCTTCAGCACTGGACGAGCGACGGACAGATGTATCTTTACCCAAGCTCCGTCCCACTTTCTGACGAACTGACGCGCCGGGGATACACCGAGGTCGTTGAGAAGCGGGTGAACCCGAGCTGGGCACCGACGCCATCGATGCGGGAACGCAACCCTGAATGGCCAGCATTCGTGCCGGGCGGCGACCCGACGAACCCGCTTGGGACCCGTGCCCTTTATCTCTCGTGGCAGTATTACCGGATTCATGGTACCCATGACACGCGCAAGATCGGCCGACGCTCGTCAAACGGCTGTATTGGACTATACAACGAACACATCGAAGAAGTGTTCGACCGCACTCCGGTCGGAACGCAAGTAAAGCTGATCTGAACGGATGCACTCGCAATCCTACCCATCGATCACGAGGCGTGGCCTGCTCGCAAGCAGGGCCCTTCGGCACGCGTCGATTTGGCTCCTGTCCTTGGTGATGATGTTTGGTCTGGTTGTGGGACAGACGGCAGAGGCTGGGGCAGTTGAAGATCACCATCCTGAACTGTCGGTAGAATTGGATCCTGTGGCAGCACAGGAGACGGCTTCCGCGCCCGCGTGCCATCCAAGCATCGCATGTACGGCCTTTGTTCTGCCTGAGGGGCCGGTGACACTACTGTCATTTTCCCCCGCTATTGTTCTTCGGCCAGACGTAACGCAATCGCAGCGTCGTTTCGGCGGCCCGTCGATTACCCTGCCACCTCCCCGAACCCTGACCTGACAGTCAGGCCGGACGAACGTCCGATTGCTCAATGGCGCTGTCCGCAGCGCTTTCTTGAGCCCAGTCCTTCTTCAGCCTGACAGCAGACAGTAGCGCTAGCTGCGCGACCCGCCGGAATGGTGGGATTCGCGCTCAATCAAAAACAAAAAAACAAGGGCAGTCAGGCAGATGAAACCACAATGGACGGGCGCTTTGGCGCTTGCCGCCTCTGTAGTTGCGGCAGTGGCGCTGGCACACACGGGGGCGACGGGAGTCGTCCTTGATCGAATGAACGGGATGACGGCAATGCGGGACACGGTGGCGGAGTTGGCCCCCATGATGCAAGGCACAGTCCCCTACGACACGTTTCTCGTGTCAGAGGGCGCGAGCGTTATTGCCGGTCATGCGGGCGAAACCATGCTGTCGCTTTTCCCCGAGAACAGTCTTGAGGGGGTGACCTACGCCAAACCGGAAATCTGGTCCGATTGGCAGGAGTTTGCTGCGCTCTCCGAAGAGTTGAAGGCTTATGCCGATGCATTGGCCGTAGCAGCACCGAACGGCCTTGAGCCAGCGGCCCCGCCTCCCGGCGATATGGCCGGCATGGATCATTCAGGTATGGCTATGCCCGAAGCCCCGGAACTGGAACAAGGGTTCACGGTCGCCGATTTGATGGGATATGGAGAGAATACGGAGTCGGTCGCAGTCGCGCGCGGGACAACGAATCCAGCCGAGCTGGCGCTCGATCTGAACACGCTGGCGGCAGACGATCTCTTCAACCGGATCAGTGCGACCTGTTCGTCTTGTCATGCACAGTTTCGCGCGGGCCGGAACTGACGATGCGCGGCTTGATCCGGTTTTCCTTCGTCCTCCCTGGAATTGTCGCGGGCATCGGCGCCGGGATACTGGCGCTCTGGCCGATCGGTGACGCCGAGCCCCCGACTTTTCCAACTGGTGATCCCGAACGCGGGGCTTATCTCGCGCGTGCGAGCGGCTGCGTGTCGTGTCATACCAACTCAGCGGCCAAAGGGCCCGCGCTTGCAGGGGGCGCTCCGCTTGACACCCCGTTCGGCACATTTGTGCCGCCAAACATCACACCACATCGCGATGCCGGGATCGGACGCTGGACCATCCAGGATTTCGCCAAGGCTGTGCGCCAAGGGGTCTCGCCGGAGGGTGATCCCTACTACCCGGTCTTCACCTACTCGTTCTACGCAGGCTTCACCGATCAGGAAGTCGCTGATTTGTGGGAGGCGTTCCGCACTGTTCCTCCGGTCGCGGAAGCGGCTCCGGCGCATGACGTAGGGTTTCCCTTCAGCTTCCGCTCCGGGCTGAAGCTCTGGCGTGCGGCCTACCTCAATGCGCCGAAAACCGATGCGCTCATGGGCACAACATCTCCATGGAACCGCGGACGGTTGCTGGTCGAGGGGGCAGCGCATTGCGCTGCTTGCCATACTGGGCGAACGCTTGCGGGAGGTCTGGATGACAGCGCCCGCTTTGCTGGAAACGATAGTCTCCCAGGCGGCAGCAAGGCGCCCGCGATCCTGAAAGATGAGCTCCTGGCAAGAGGATGGACCGTAGCCAATCTCGCCTATGCGCTTCAGTCCGGAATCCTGCCTAACGGGGACGCGTTTGGCGGCAGCATGGCCGAGGTCGTGGTAGCGGGCACCTCATTCCTTACCGATGCGGACCGCAAAGCGATTGCAACCTATCTCCTCGATCCCGAGGGCACCGGAGAAATTCCGGAAGCTGCCCCGGCGCCGGTCGAGACCCCGATGGCCGGAATGGATCATTCACAAATGGATATGGGAAATGGGAACTAGAGCTCTCGCCGCCATTCTGGCCCTAGGCGTTCTTGCCTTCGTCGGCGTATTTATCTGGACGACAGTCTGGACCCTAGACCCACGCGAAACGATTTCGGCCGATGGCAGCCCAACAGCCTCTGTGTCCGAGCGGCTTTCGGATGGACAACTTGACGTTCAAGTCTTTGCGCTCAGCAACCAAGAGGTTCGCCTCGAAATCCAGTTCATGCCCAATGCCGACGCGATCGAAACCGCAGGAATGCGGCCAGATGTAAACTTTGCAATGGCCGCTATGCACATGGACGGGGTCACTCCGCCGCTAGCTCTGGTCGAGGCAGGCGTCTGGCGGGCAAAAGTGAAGCTGCCAATGGCTGGTCGCTGGATCGTCAGCGTGGGTTTTGGGGAAGAGTTTGCGGAGGTCGAATTTGACGCGCGGTGAACCGAACATGGGCTCATTCCGTGGGGATGACAGTTTTCGCCGGGCCTTGCGCGGCCTGATCGTTGGCATGGCTTTGTTTGTGGTTCTCGGCACGGTCACGGCCGTCTGGGCGAACCCACTGTTTGTCCGCATGACCCCGGTGGGTCCCTGGGAGTTTGGTGCGACCGTCCTGACCGCATCGCTCGCTGGCGTGACGTCCGCGTTCTGGGTGCCCGCGTGTCGTCTGCGCGGCTCTGGGGCAGGAGGGCTTGCCAGCTTCCTCGGGATCGCCTGTCCGACGTGTAACAAGGTGCTCATGTTTTTGTTCGGTGGTCCTGCACTTCTTGGCTGGTTCGACCCGCTCCGACCGTGGCTGGCCGCAGCCGGGGTTGTGATGATGAGCGTCGCAACTCTGCTCACATGGCGCAGGTTTCGCGATGCGAGAACCCGAGACGCCGCAGGCGAGGGACGCTTGCACCCAGTTCAGGGGGACGCCACATGAGCTTCGCGTCGGGTTGGCGGGCCTCGTTCCGACGGATGGCCCGGAAGGCCACCGTTCGGCACCTGCTGGTGGCACTTGTCGTGATGGGGCTGGTGTTGAGTTTCTCGGCCATCCACGCCGGATGGAGCCCGATGCACCGCTGGAACCGGGCAATCGGAGATGCATCGCTCGTCCTCATTGCGGTGTCGGTCGGGATCGGCCCCCTGGCGCGCCTGTGGCGCCCGGCGATGCCGCTCATACCTTTTCGCCGCGAGATGGGGATCCACGGCTGTCTCCTCGCCGTGGTCCATGCTGTGATCATTCTTGTCGGTTGGGTCGAGTGGGACCTGATGCGTCTTTTTGGCTTCGAATGGCATCCCGACCTTCTTACCTACGTCATGCTTCAGCAAGGGTTCGGTCTTTCCAACGCCATCGGCATAGCGGCGCTGATCCTCACGTCAGTCCTTGCCGCAACTTCGAGCGATGCCGCGATACGCCGCCTTGGCCTTTCTGGCTGGAAGTTCCTGCAAATGGGAGTGCTTCCCTTGTGGTGGCTGACGGTGGCTCATGTCGGCTACTTCCTCTTCCTTCATTTCCTGAGCTTCCACCGCGCGACCCCAGAGCCGAACCCGCTGCAATACTGGTTTGTCGGACTGGTCGTCCTTGTCCTGGGGCTGCGCTCAACAGCCTACCTGCGGACGATCAGCGCCAAGGGGGCATCGGCACCTCGGCGAAAGGAGCCCGATCATGAGACGATCTGAGCGTGACTTGGCACAGGCGGCAAAGACGACGACACGCCGCTCACTGCTGCTCGGGGGCGCGATGACCTCAGTGGTCGGACTCCTTGGCTTCCGGATGTGGCAGCTGGGGGTGCGCGATGCGGAAGAATACTACCTTCTGGCCGAAGAGAACCGGATCAACATCCGGCTGGTACGCCCTGACCGGGGCCGCATCCTGGACCGGGCAGGCAAGATCGTCGCAGACAACGAAAACACCTACCGGATTAGCCTGGTCAAAGAGGAAGCCGGTGATGTCGACGACGTGCTGCGGAAACTGCAGCTTCTTCTTGGCATGAACGGGGAAGACCTCGACAAAATCCGAAAGCAGCTCGACCGCGTGCGGGGGTTCGTCCCGATCACCGTAAAGGACCGGGTCACATGGGAAGAGCTCTCGATTATCGCTTTGCACACACCGGCCCTGCGTGGCGTC
>NKIT01000004.1:36834-70253 GCA_002256185.1 Rhodobacteraceae bacterium PARR1
GCGTCTATCCGGAGATGGTCCAGTCGCGGGTCTACCCCTTCGGCCCGGACTTCGCGCATCAGGTCGGCTATGTGGGGCCGGTCAGCGACAACGACCTGACTGCTGGGGAAGGGGAGCCCGACCCTCTCCTGCGCTTGCCGGACTACCAGATCGGCAAGACCGGAATCGAACGGATCCATGAACGTGCGCTGCGTGGTGAGCCCGGGGCACAGCGGGTGGAGGTCAATGCCGGCGGAAGGACGATCCGCGAACTTGCGCTCGATCCGCCCAAGCCCGGTCCGGACATGCAGATCACGCTTGACCACCACCTGCAGAACTTCATGCGGGTGCGCCTTGAGGGACAAAGCGCGGCGGCGATCGTGATGGACATCACAAACGGGGATCTTCTCGGTTGCACTTCTGCGCCCTCGTTCGACCCGAACCTTTTCGTCCGCGGGATATCGACCAAGGACTACGGCGGCCTGCGCGACAGCGAGTTTCGTCCTCTTGCCGACAAGACTGTGCAAGGCGCCTATCCGCCCGGATCCACCATCAAGATGTCAAACGCGCTCGCTGCCCTTGAGAGCGGCCTGATGGAGCCGGAAGAAACAGTCACCTGCAACGGCTACGTCGAAATCTCTGGCCGCAGATTCCATTGCTGGAAACGCGGCGGTCACGGGCGGGTGAACATGGTCGGAGCCCTGCGGGAGTCCTGTGACGTCTACTTCTACGAAGTTGCGAAACGGATCGGCATCGATGGGATCTTCGCGATGAATGATCGGCTTGGGCTCGGCCAGAAATACGACCTTCCCCTCTCAGGCATGGCACATGGCAACAACCCCTCTCGGGCCTGGAAGCAGGAGCGTTATGGGCAGGATTGGTTGATCGGGGATACGATCAACGCCTCGATCGGGCAGGGCTTTACCCTTGCCTCGCCGATCCAGCTCGCAACGATGGCGGCGCGCCTTGCCTCCGGCACAGCGGTGCTACCGCGTCTGGTGCGCCCCTTAGGCGGTTTCGGTCTGGACGAACCTGTGCCTGCCCAGCTGGGGCTCTCAGCAGAAGCGCTCCAGATTGTTCGGCAGGGAATGTATGAGGTTTCGAACCACGAGCGCGGGACGGCATATGGTTCCCGGATTGCGGATGAGACGAAGGTGATGGCGGGCAAGACCGGGTCGAGTCAGGTCTTTTCGATCACTGCGGCGGAGCGTGCTGCCGGAGTTCGATCGCAAGACGAACTTCCTTGGAATCGTCGGGACCATGCGCTGTTCGTCGCCTTCGCCCCCTTCGATACACCGCGATATGCGGTGACCGTCGTGGTCGAGCACGGGGGAGGTGGGTCGACCGCCGCAGCGCCAATTGCGCGCGACATCATGCTTTTTGCGCAGCATGGCGGTTTGCCTCCCGAGGACGCCTATCCGGCTGCCCAAAGAGGACGCGTCAGGGAAGATCTGGCCCTCTTGTCGGAGCGGATCCTGCCGCCAGATGGCATGACACCGATGGCGGTGAGCAGGACATGAGGGCAGTTGTGCGAACACTTCGCAGGCCGGCGCAGATGTTTGCCGCAGCGGCACATCTGCTGTCGGCACCCCAGGCAAATGCATTTTTTCACAACAGTCCAGATCTGGAGAGGGGTCGGGAACTTTACGACACAAATTGCGCGTCCTGCCACGGGTTGAATTTGGAAGGGCAGTCGGGCTGGCAATCGGCCAACGAGGATGGGACCTATCCGGCTCCACCGCATGACGAGACCGGCCACACCTGGCACCATGGCGATACCATGCTGCTTGACTACATCCGTCGCGGTGGACAGGCGGTGCTGGACGACATGGGCGTGGACTTCACCTCCGGCATGCCTGGCTTTGGGGATGAACTGACGGCGGACGATATCGAGGCCGTCCTTGACTACATAAAGTCAACCTGGCCCGACCGCATTCGCGCAGCACAATCTGACCGTAGCCGTCTGGAGGCCGGTGCCCCATGAAGCCGCGCAGGGCAACGCCCCCCAGAGTCCCCTTGCCCCTCTAGTAGCTAGAGCGTGCATACCACACGAAATCCCGCTTTCATAACACAGGTCTCTTCCTATGCGCATCCATTCAATCCTGCTTGCCGCAGCACTGACGTAAGCGCTGTTCTGGCCCCACCTTCCCGCTGAATCTGTAATCTGCGATGCGGCCCGTGCGGAGATTTGCAGGGGAGGTGTCGGTGGGAGTCCATCGGGAGCGCAGTATGGAGGCCGTTGGGTTTGTGGAGTTGCTGGCGGCCCCGGCGGCGAAGCGGCGATGGTCGGATGAGGCGAAGGGACGAGTGGTGGCGGAGACGCTGGTTCCCGGGATCATGGTGAACGAGGTGGCGCGTAGGCATGGGCTGAAGGCGAACCACCTGTCGTCTTGGCGGACGTTGGCTCGGAAGGGCAAGCTGGTTGTGCCCGAGGTTGCGGGGGCAGAGTTCGCAGCACCTGTGGCTTCGCCGCAGTCGGTCACGACACCGGTCACGATTGCGTCGATTGATCTGATGATTGGGCCTGTGACGGTGCGCCTGGATGCTGCCACGCCTGCGACACGGGTCGCGGAACTGGTTATGGCTCTGCAGGCCCGCCCGTGATCTTCCCGTCGAACCGGGTGCGGATCATGGTGGCAACGAAGCCCATCGACTTCCGCAAGGGGCACGACAGCCTGGCCGCGATGGTGAAGAACGAGCTGCGCAAGGACCCGGGTCTGGTGATGGCATACAAGCGGCTGGAGGAGCACAGCTTCACCTGGCCTGCCGTGAAGGACGGGTTGATGCTGATGAACCACGCGCAATTTGAGGCGCTGTTTGCAGGTCTGGACTGGCGACGGGTTCGGGCCATCGAGGCGAAGGCTCCCGAAGCGGTGGAATGAGCCGTTCAAGGCTGCGGCAGGATGAATCAGTCGGCTCTTTCCAGAGGCATAGCCCATGGTGGTTTGGTAAAAACCTGCCATGCCGAAGACCGCTGATCTGCTTGAAGAAATTGCTGCGCTGAAGGCGATGCTGATCGCCGCGGATGCGCGCGACAAGCGCAAGGACGAGCGCATTGCACATCTGGAAAAGCTGGTCGCGGCCTTCAAGCAGGCGGTCTTCGGCCGGAAATCGGAGAAGAGCAATCCGGACCAATTCGAACTGGCGTTGGAAGATCTGGAAACGGCCATGGCTATGATCCATGCCGAAGAGGATGCCGAGGATCGCGCCGCCAAGCGCCCCGCCAAACGGCGTTCTGCCAACCGTGGATCGCTGCCCAAGCACCTGCCGCGCATCGAAGAGGTCATCGAACCGGACAGCCTGACTTGCGCCTGCGGTGGTTGCCTGCATTGCATTGGCGAGGACGTGTCGGAACGTCTCGACATCGTGCCCGCCCAGTTCCGTGTCATCGTCATCCGCCGTCCGAAGTATGCCTGCCGGTCCTGCACCGATGGCGTTGCACAGGCGGCGGCCCCTGCGCGGCTGATCCCGGGCGGCATGCCGACCGAAGCCACGGTCGCCCACGTTCTGGTCAGCAAGTATGCAGATCACCTTCCGCTTTACCGGCAGGCCCAGATCTACAGCCGTCAGGGCGTCGATCTCGACCGATCCACGCTTGCCGATTGGGTGGGCCGCGCCGCCTTCGAACTCCGCCCCGTGCATGATGCCCTGATGGCGGACCTGAAGCGATCAACCAAGCTCTTCATGGACGAGACCCGCGCCCCGGTGCTCGACCCGGGTGCAAGAAAAACCAAGACGGGATACTTCTGGGCCTTGGCCCGTGATGATCGACCGTGGGGCGGTGCAGCTCCACCTGGCGTTGTCTTCACCTATGCTCCCGGTCGCGGTGGACAGCATGCCGAGCGGATATTGCAGGGTTTTGGCGGCATCCTGCAAGTGGATGGCTATGCCGGATACAACCGCCTGATCGCAGCGGACAGGATCGGTCCGGGCATCCAACTCGCATATTGCTGGGCCCATGCCCGCCGTAAGCTGATCGAGATCACCCGCACCGGGCCCGCGCCGATTGCTGAGGAAGGTGTGGCACTGATCCGCGATCTCTACGCCATCGAGGCCGGAATCCGCGGCAGCGACCCCGCCATCCGACTGGCCGTCCGGCAGGATCGCTCCGCCCCGATCCTCGCCCGCATCGACGACTGGCTGACGCATCACCGCGCCCGCGCTTCGGCCAAATCGCCCTTAGGCGAAGCACTCACCTACATCGCCAAATACCGTGACGGACTGGGCCGCTTCCTCACCGATGGCCGCATGGAGATCGACAACAACACCGTCGAACGCACCATCCGCCCCATCGCCCTGAACCGCAAGAACGCCCTCTTCGCAGGACACGACGCAGGAGCCGAAAACTGGGCCGTCATCGCCTCGCTGATCGAAACCTGCAAGATGAACGGCATCGATCCCCACGCATGGCTGACGGCAACGCTCACCGCCATCGTTCAAGGCCACAAGCAAAGCCAGATCGACGACCTGCTCCCGTGGAATTACCCCGTCACAGTGTGATCGGGACACCGCTTACGCACTGACTCTCGTCCTGCCTGGCTTGTCCTTGGCGCAGGATCTTTCCGACGACCGCATCAAGGCGTTGATCGCCGAGACCATGCGCGAGAACCCGGAGCTTGTGCTCGAGGCGCTTCAGGCGCTGGAAGCGCGACAGGCCGATGCCCAGGCCGCTGCCGCGGCCGCAGTACTGACCAGCGAGCGTACGCTGCTTGATCGCGACCCCAACGCGCCGGTGCTGGGCAACCCGGATGGCGATGTGACGGTGGTGGAATTTTTCGACTACAACTGTCCCTACTGCAAACGCGCCATGCCCGAAGTCGACGCGCTGTTGGCCGAAGACGGCAACGTGCGGCTCGTCATGCGCGAATGGCCGATCCTGAGCGAGGGCTCCGCTTTTGCTGCCCGGGCCGCACTGGCAGCGCGGAAACAGGGCAAGTACCCCGAAATGCACAACGCCCTAATGGAGATGCGCGGCAAGGTTGAGGCCGACACCGTGCTGAGGGTTGCTGGCGAGATCGGCTTGGACGTCGAAAAGCTCAAGGCGGACATGCAATCGCCCGAAATCGACGAGCACATCGCCACGTCGATGCGTCTGGCCGAGGCGCTCGGGTTCAACGGCACGCCGTCCTTCGTCGTCGGCGATCAGTTGATACCCGGCTTCGTTGAAAAAGCTCAGCTGGCCGAAGTGGTGTCTGCTGCACGGGCGGTCGAATGATCCCCCTTTTCCGGCGCCCTTTCTCTGCCCGTCCTCGAGCCGTCTTTGCCAACTCGCAAAGCGTCCTGACCGTGTTCAGGAGTCCTGTCCTAGTGGCCGCGCTGTGGATAGGGATGTCAGGGATTGCTTCGGCGCATTCGTTCACGGCCGCACTTCTGGTCGTCGGCGATGACCGTGAAGCAAGCCTTGCAGAAGCCATCCGCGGTTTCCTGCTAGCGGCGGACGAGCGAGATGGCCACGCAAATGAGACGTCTGACGGGCATCTGGGCGGGGTTGACGTGCATGTTCTGCCGCTTCCGCGCGATGCAGCAGGGTTCGTCGAGGGCCTGACAGGCACACCCGGCGTGCCCCCCGACGTCGTGGTCGTCCTTGGCCCCGAGCCAGCAGCCAGCGCAGCCGGGCGCGCGTATCCACCGGAAAGAACCGTCTTGGTGCAGGATGTCCTTCCAGCGGGATGGGAAGGCGAGGCTCAGATGGACAGTTTCGCGGCGCGTTACCGGCTCGCCCATGGCACGGCGCCCAGTGCAATGGCGGCCACGGCCTATCACGCCGCGCGACGTCTGGATGCTGCGATCAGACCATTGGACGGCGTCAGCCCGCATGCCGCGCTGGAAGAAGCATGGCGGTCAACCGAGTCGGGTCTGCCGTGATACTACTCTGGCACCTGGAGACAACCGCTCCGTGCCATTGCTTCTGGTGACGCTCCGTCATCCTGAAGCGAGGTCAGGCGCTCGGATAGCTGGTGAAGACCTGGCTGCTGCCATCGAGTCCGACGAGAAGAACCTCGTAGGACTCGCGCTCCGTCTCCGGACCCATGCCTGGTGAGCCGAACGGCATACCCGGAACGGTAAGTCCAACCGCTTCGGGGCGCTCGGCCACAAGGCGGCGGATGTCTGCTGAGGGGACGTGACCTTCAATGGTGTAGTCATCGACCGTCGCCGTGTGACAGGAGGAAAGCTCTTCTGGAATGCCGCGCTCGCGCTTGTATGCTGCGAGGTCTTCGATGCTGCGCTCCTCGAAGCTGACAGCGAAACCATTCTCGCGAAGGTGACCGATCCAGGCATTGCAACAGGGACAGCCGGGGTCCTTGACCACGTGGATACGCGCATCCGTTTCCGCCAGCATCGGCGTGGCGGCGATGGCCAGGAAACCCGGACCTGCGGTCAGAATGGCGCGACGCGTCATGTTCATCAGATGTACCTCGTCTCAAACCTTACGGATCAGCCATACCGCCGAACAATTGCTGCGGCGAGTGAAGTCGTGGGTTCTGCCGGAGCAATCACAAAAAAACTACTCCAGTCGCGCGTCACCGGCCTGGACCAGCAGAACCCCATGGTTTTGATCCGCGTCGTCGTCGGTGATCTTCCGGGTCGTCACGCCCGGAAGCTCGGCAAAGCCCTCCATCATCCGTTTCGGGAACCAGGTCATAGGAAGGCTCTCAAATCCTGGCACGCCTTCCAATACGCGGGACAAAGCGATGGTGCAGTTGGCCTTTGGCACGGCACCGTAAGCCATGGCTCGCTGCATGATCATCGCGGCGACTTCAGGCGAGACCTCGATCGTCTGTTCCACGACGTCGTAAGTCTCGCGGGCGTGGTAGTCGATGTAGAAATCCACCATCTTCGGAGTGATCCCGAAATGGACATCATTGCGTTCGGGAAGCCTGGGATGCCGCCAGGTTCCAGCGGGATCGAACAGCACACGCTCTGATCCGTTGATCAGAAGCCCCACATGCGCGCCTGCACCGCTTCGGGTCGAGAGTACCGTGTAGAGGGTAACCGAGGTCGGCCCTGAATGCTCATAGCGCGCGGCCGCCACGGTCTCGTCCGGTGCCCAGATCGGTTCGGCCCCGCAGGCTACCAGGCCGAACGATGTTGCGAGCGCGCGGAGAAGCTTTTTCATCAAATCATAGTTCCGCAATTTCCTAAATGGTCCTGCTCGGCGGACGCGGTTTCCAGTAAACTTTGCGATAGCGTTGCAAGAAATCAGAAAACTCGGCATTGTTACCGCACGCGAGATAGCCCGATGCCGGTCAGGGACACCAAACTGTCAGGTGACTGCAACAACCCATCCTGATATTGTTCCGCCTATGGCATTTACGAGCTTTCGCATGCGTATCCTGATCTTTGCCGCCTACCTTTTGGCTGCAGTCTTGCCCGTGCTGGCCTTGGGTGAAGGGCGTGGGCAATCTCAGGTTGACCATGCGCAGACGATGGCGATGGCTGGCCATTTGATGCCGATGCAGACGACTGACGGTCCTGACAGCGACGCGCAACAGGTTCTTTGCCAGCAGCATTGCCTTTTCGCCACTGCGGCCTTGCCCGAACCGAACGGTGGTACCGAAGTGGTGGTGCGTGCCGCGGATGTCGAGCTCCGCTTTGACTTGTTCTTTGCTTCGCTGGCCATTCCGCCTCCGGGGCACCCTCCCAAAATTGCAGTGATTTGACCCTGCGGTTCCGGCCTGAGCCGGAAACCGCTCGTCCCAATCATCTAGCGATTCAGGAGAACTCGCATGCTATCCCTTTCTCGTCGCGGCTTTTTGGCCGCTTCTGCTGCTACGGCCGCATCTTTGGTCCTGCCCGCTCGGGTGCGGGCCCAATCCGCCCGTATGTCTTTGACAGCCACATCCCGGACCCTCGACATCAAAGGCCGGGCCGCAACCGTCTGGGGGCTCACTGATGGCACAGGCCGCTCCGGGCTTGTACTCGATCCTGGACAGGCCTTCGCGGTCGACCTCAAGAACACGCTGACAGAGCCTACAATCATTCACTGGCACGGACAGATCCCGGACAACGCTCAGGACGGTGTCCCCGACCTGCCGATGCCAATGCTGCAGCCCGGTGAAATCCGCGCCTACGACTTCGCGGCAAGGCCGGGCACTCACTGGATGCACGCCCACATCCCGGCGCACGAAATGCTACTTCTGGCAGCGCCACTGATCGTGCGGCGGCCCGAGGATGTTGCGGCAGATCGTCAGGAGGTGACGCTGTTCCTCCATGACTTCTCGTTCAAGTCGCCCGCCGAGGTGCTGACCGAAATCACCGGCGGCGCATCGATGGCCGGCATGGATCATGGCCAGCCGGGGCAAGGTGCCATGGACCATTCCGGGATGGACATGGGCGCCATGGGGCAGGGCGGCATGATGGCGATGCCGGGCATGGACGGCATGGCAATGGACCTCAACGACTACAACTTCGATGCCTATCTCGCCAACGACCGGACGCTTGACGACCCGGAAGTCGTACAGGTGGACAAAGGCGGGCAGGTGCTGGTCCGCGTGATCAACGCCGCCGCTGCGACTGTATTCTGGATCGATACGGGCGCGCTTCCCGGACGGCTGGTTGCGGTGGACGGCGAGCCGGTGCAACCGCTGCCTGGCAATCGCTTTGGTGTCGCGATGGGCCAGCGTCTCGACATCGAACTGGATGTACCGAGGGAGGGCGGGGCGTATCCGGTTCTCGCCTTGCGCGAGGGCGCCAAGGAAAGGACGGGTGTCATCCTGGCCACGCCGGGGGCCGCTGTGGCGAAGATCGCTGACTTGTCGGAGCGAGACCATCCCGCCTTCAGCGGCGATCTCGCACAGGAAAGCTTGCTTCGCGCGGTCACTCCGTTGCCTGAACGTGCGCCCGCATCGCAGCAGATGCTCATGCTGGGTGGCTCGATGATGCCCTATGTCTGGACGATCAACGGACAGACCTGGGGCACCCATGTGCCGGTGACGGCGAAATCCGGCGATCGGGTCGAGATGATGTTTCACAACATGTCCATGATGGCACATCCCATGCACTTACACGGTCACGCGTTTCAGGTGGTCGGCACTGGTGGCACGCGCTTTGCAGGTGCGGTACGCGACACCGTGCATGTGCCGCCGATGGGCATGGTGACGGTTGCGTTGGACGCAGGTGAAGCAGCGCGCTGGATGCTCCATTGTCACCACATGCCCCACCTTTCGACGGGCATGATGACGGAGTTTGCGGTTTCCGCCTGAAACTCGCTGGACCTGCGGCCGCGCCGCAGGTCCGGACCCATCTCTCAGGGGACATGCCATGTCTGACTGCATCGGACGTCGAGCTATTCTTGGTGGACTTGCAACGCCGTTCATGGCGATGCCAGCGTTGGCGCGCCCGCCCTTCCGCCTAGGAAAGGACCCACAGCCACTTCTCTCGCCGCCGATCCTCGACGAGGCGGGAACCACGCGCAAACTGGACGACTTCATCGGGCGGGTCGTACTTCTCAACATCTGGGCGACTTGGTGCCCGCCTTGTCGCGAGGAGATGCCGGCGCTTGACCAGCTGGAAGAAGCATTGGGCGGCGATCGTTTCATGGTTCTGCCTTTGAACATCGACGAAGGCGGGATCACCCGTGGACGCAAATTCTACAACGAAGTCGGCATTCGGCATCTGCCGCTCTTCTGGGCGGAGCCGCTAAGAGTTCAACTCGCATTCGCTTTCATTGGACTGCCGACAACGCTGCTGGTCGACAACCGAGGGAACGAAATTGGTCGCCTTCAGGGGCCGTTCGACTGGAATGGTCGGGGAGCCGTCGATCAGCTCCGGAATGTCCTTAGATAAGGAAAAGCCACTGCAACAAATCGATACAATCGGGCAACAGTGTCGTAGTGTCTGAGTGCCATTCAGCGCGTGCCCAGAGACGAGACCGAAGACCAATGTTGCAACAGTCGACCGCAGTTCAAGCGACCGAAGGCAAGGTTCTTGTCGTCGATGATGACGGCGAGATCTTGTCGCTTGTTGCCAAGTTCCTGCGCGCCAACGGGTTTGTTGTCTCGACCGCCCGCAATGGCGCAGAGATGAAGGCCCAGATGCAGTCATCCCAAGTGGATCTTGTTGTGCTGGACATCATGCTGCCGGGGACGAACGGGCTCGACTTGTGCCGGGCGTTGCGCGCCGAAAGCACGGTGCCGGTCGTGATGCTGCCGGCGAAGGGCGACGAGATCGACCGCATTGTCGGGTTGGAGGTCGGTGCCGATGACTACCTGCCGAAACCGTTCAATCCGCGCGAACTTCTGGCCCGCATCAAGGCAGTCCTCCGCCGCAGCCGGTCAGTGGAGGGGTCTGCCCCGCAAGGTTCAGGTCGTTCAATCGAATTCGAGGGGTGGCAATTGGATACCCTGAAGCGAGAGCTGGTGAATCCGGGCGGCGTCGTCGTTGACCTGTCAGGCGGCGAGTATGATCTTCTGTTGACGTTTCTCGAGGCACCGCAGCGGGTCTTGTCGCGAGACTACCTTCTGGATAGCACCAAGAACAGAACCCTCGACGTGTTTGATCGCTCGATCGATGTGCAGGTCAGCCGCTTGCGCCGGAAAATCGAGGCGCAAGGAGAGTTAATCAAGACCATTCGCGGCGCAGGTTATCTGTTCGCAGCGGCCGTGCGGCGCAAGTGAAGCGGGCAACGGCGCTGCTGCGGGCAGCTTTGGCGTTCAGGTTCGATACACTGGTAGCCAGAACGACCATCGTCCTGATCCTGGGCATCGCCACCGTACAGATTGTTGGGGTGCAAACCTATCGCGCGTCGCTGAGCGCCGATCTATCCGATGCGACGGAACAGCGGCTGGCGGATCGCTTGCTGACCATCAAGCGCACGCTGGCCGGATTGCCGGAGGGCCTTCGCGAAGATGCAGCACACGACCTGTCCAGTGGCGCTATCGAAGCGCATTGGAGCAAAGATGAGCGGGCGGTCGAAGCTGACGCGACCAACCGATTGTGGACGGATCTCCAGACGCGGTTAATAGAATTGGCCCCGGAACTTGGCGAGGGTGGTCTGATCGTCGGCGAACAGGACGGAGCAAGCGCAGACCCGCATGTTGCACTGATTTCGATGCGCCTCTCGGACGGCACGTGGTTGAACGTCAGCCTGCTCAGTTGGACGCCCCGCATCCCGGGCGCGCCGCAGACCGTGATGGTGGCATGGATGATCGCAGCCGTGGCTCTGGCGACAGCTGTTCTGCTGGTGCGCTGGATATCGCGGCCGTTGGCGCGGTTCGCTGAAGCGGCCAATGGGTTCTACACCACCGGAAAGGTTGCGGCGGTGCCCGAGACCGGCCCTTATGAAGTTGCAGTTCTGGCGCGGGCTTTCAATGACTTACAGGACCGTCTTGCCCGGTCGATAGACGATCGCACGCAGGCCCTGGCCGCAGTATCCCACGACTTGAAGACGCCGATCACCCGGTTGCGTCTGCGCGCCGAGGAGATCGACAGTGAGCCACTCGCACGGTCCATCGCCCATGACCTGGACGAAATGGAGCGGATGATCGATCAGACGCTGTCTTATCTGCGCGGTGACCGGTCCGATGAAGCGATACGCCCCGTGGACCTGGTCGCAATCCTTGAGACCGTGACAGATGATCAGACGGATCAGGGTGCGGTCGTTTCTTTCACCGGGCCGCGCGCAGCCGTTGTTCCTGGGCGGCGGTTGGGTTTGAAGCGCGCCTTTGCCAACCTGGTGGGCAATGCTGTCAAATATGGCGGCACAGCCCGGGTGTCGGTTTCCGAACGCGGGCAGGAAGCGGTCGTAGTGATTGATGACGACGGTCAGGGCATTGCCGCTGCGGACCGGGACCGCGCCCTTTTGCCCTTTGTCCGGCTTGAATCGTCGCGCAACAACAAGACCGGGGGCTTCGGTCTGGGGCTGACAATTGCTCGCGCTGTGATCGACGGCCACGGTGGCACGCTGGAGCTTGGCGAAGGGCCGACCGGTGGCCTGCGCGTCACTGTGTCACTGCCTCGACAGGGCCGCTGAAACACTCGGTTACAAAGCGGCAATCGTTCAGAGACGTCTGTCGGTCATTTCGACACCAACAAAAACAGGCGTCGGGGTTCGGATATGCGGTTTGTAGGGGCTTTGGCCGTTGTTCTGATGTTTGCCTTCACGAGCGGCGTGGCCGCACATGAAGGCCATGATCATGGTGCCCCGCCGCCGCCGGTCAGCACGACCATCGCCCCTCGGGTCGAAGCATCATCTCTGGTGTTCGAGGCGGTTGTCATAGCGCGCGGCGCCGAACTGCAGGTCTATGTCGACACATTCGACACCAACGCGCCCGTTGCCGGGGCTGCAGTCGAGATGGACACACCATCCGGTGTGATCACCGGCACGGAAACGGCCCCAGGTGTCTATGCGTTTTCCGCACCCTGGGTCGCGACACCCGGCAGCTACGATCTTGCGATCACCGTCATTGCCGATGCTGGATTTGACGTTTTGGTGGGGTCGCTGACGATCCCCGCACCACCGCCAGCGGCAGTGGTTGAGGTAAACGCCGCAGCAGCGATTGGCGCGAGTGTTTTGGGTGACTTGCGGGCGCGCCTGGAGACCCGCGATCTAACGCTCGCCGCCGCGGCTGCTATCGGTCTGCTGGTAGGGGTTTTCGGCATGCTGTTGTTGCGGCGCAATCGCCGGCCAGTTGCACATGCCAAGATTGCAGCTCTGTTGGTAGCTCTCCTGCTTATCCCGCCGTCGCAGGGGCAGGCGGAGGTTGGTGCCGCCAGCGCGGCCAACGCAGCACTGCCCATGCCTGCCGCTGCGACGCGCGATGTCGCCCAACGCTTTCCAGATGGGGCCATCTTTGTTCCAAAAGGGACGCAGCGCGTGTTGGGCATTCGCACGCTCGTCACGGAAACGGCTATGCATGGGCGGCGCATCGAACTTCCGGGGCGCATCATTCCAGATCCGAATGCCTCGGGCTATGTGCAGGCGTCGCTTGAGGGCAGGCTGGTGGCCCCACCGGGTGGTTTTCCACAGCTCGGGTCATTGGTGAAGGCAGGTCAGATCGTCGCCATCGTCGAGCCGACCATCGGTGCGGTAGATCTTGCCGACCGCCAACAGCAAATTCGTGAGATCGAACAAGAATTGCAGCTTGTCACTCGCCGTCTTGATCGGCGTAAGCAGTTGGAAAGCGTGGTGGCGCAGACCGAGATCGAAGAGTTGGAGATCGAACAGGAAAGCTTGATCGCCCAACGTGACGCCTTGGTTTCGCTGACCGATGTGTCGGAAAATCTGATCGCACCGGTGGACGGGGTAATCGCCGCAGGCCAAGCCATCGCGGGCCAGATCGCCTCCCCGGGCGTCACCGTTTACGAGATCGTTGACCCAGGAAGGTTCTGGGTTGAGGCACTGAGTTACCGATCAGAAGCTTTGGGCTTGGAAGCAGTGGCGGTCTTCGCTGACGGATCGACCATCGATCTTGCCTATCAGGGGACGGGTCTTGCTGACCAAGGACAGGCCGTTCCAGTGCGGTTTTCTGTCGTGGGAGACGCGGCTGGATTGCGGGCTGGTCAGTTGCTGAGGGTGATCGCGACCACTCCGGCAGAGCATGAGGGAATCGTCGTACCTCGCGATGCTGTCTTGCGCGGAGCCAACGGGCAGCTTGTCGTATATGTGAAGACCAATGCCGAACGCTTCGTCCAGCGCGAGGTTCGGGTAGAACCGCTGGATGGAGATACCGTGCTGGTCGTTGCGGGCCTCGAGGTTGGACTGCGTGTCGTTGCCGAGGGTGCCGAACTCCTCAATCAGATCCGATAGGCACAGACCATGTTCAATTTTCTGGTCACGCAATCACTGCGCAACCGCATGTTCGTCATGGCGATTGCCATCGTCATGGTACTTTACGGCGCCCTGACGGTCACCCGCCTTCCGGTCGATGTGTTCCCCGATCTCAACCGCCCGACCGTTACCATCATGACCGAGGCCGAGGGGCTTGCTCCGCCCGAGGTCGAGCAATTGGTCACCTATCCGCTGGAAACCCAGATGAACGGGCTGCCCGGTGTCACGCGTGTCAGGTCCACTTCGGGCGTGGGTCTGTCGATCGTCTATGTCGAGTTCGACTGGAACACTGACATTTACCGCAACCGGCAGCAGATTGCTGAAAGGCTGACCCTGGTGCAGGCGCAGCTGCCCCAAGGCGTGGTGCCACAGATGGGGCCGGTCGCCTCTATCATGGGGCAGATCATGCTGATCGCTGTGACCGGGCCGGATACCGTCACCCCGATGGAGTTGCGCGAGCTGGCCGATTTCACCATCAGGCCACGGCTCTTGACCATTCCGGGGGTGGCTAACGTCATCCCGATCGGCGGCGAGGTACGGCAATACAGGGTTGCGCCAAACCCAGCAGCAATGCGCGCCTTTGGCGTGACCTATGAAGACGTCGAGTCAGCACTGACTGGCTTTGGCGCGAACACAGGCGGCGGCTTTGCCGACCAGTACGGACGCGAGTTCCTGATCCGCAACATCGGGCGCACACAAAGCCTGGCCGACCTTGGAAGCCTTGTCGTGGCTTCCGTTAATGGCCAGCCGGTGGCTCTCGACCAGGTCGCTCAAGTCAGCTTTGCGCCCCGCACCAAGCGCGGCGATGCCGGTTTCATGGGCGACGATGCGGTGATCGTCTCTGTCGAAAAACAGCCGGACGTGGACTCCATCGCTTTGACCCAGCAGGTCGAGGCTGCATTGGCGGAGATGACCGCGGCCCTGCCAGAAGGAGTAAAGGCGGACAACATCCTCTTCCGCCAGGCGACCTTCATCGAGACATCGATCAGCAATGTGCAAAAGGTGCTTCTGGAAGCCATCGCAGTGGTTGCGGTCGTGCTATTCCTGTTCCTGTTGAACCTGCGCACCACGATCATCTCGCTGACCGCTATTCCTGTTTCCATACTGGTGTCGGCGATCATCTTTTACTGGATGGGTCTGTCGATCAACACGATGACACTGGGCGGCCTTGCCATCGCCATCGGTGAGTTGGTCGACGACGCCGTGGTCGATGTCGAAAATATCTTCCGCCGCCTGCGCGAAAACCGCGAGAAGGGAAATCCCCGCTCGGTCTTCGACGTGGTCGTGTCCGCCAGCCAGGAGGTGCGGTCGGGCATCGTTTACGCCACGATGACCATTGTTCTGGTCTTCGTGCCGCTCTTTGCGCTGTCGGGCATTGAGGGGCGGCTTTTTGCACCACTTGGGCAGGCGTATATCATCTCGATTCTGGCAAGCCTTGTCGTGTCGATCACGCTGACCCCAGTCATGGCCTATTACATGCTGCCCGGGTTGAAGCGGCTGGATGAGCATGAAGGCATGGTCGTTCGGGTCCTGAAGCGCGGCAATCGCAAATTGCTTGAGTGGTCGTTCGGGCACCCACGCCTGCTGATCGCGGGAGTTCTGGCGGCCGTGGTCACGGCGGGCAGTTTTGCCACCCAACTGCCGCGCGCGTTTCTGCCCCCGTTCAACGAAGGCACGCTGACGATCAGCATGCTCTTCAACCCTGGCATATCCCTTGAGGAAAGCCAGCGGATCGGTCTGGTAGCCGAGCAGTTGATCCTTGAGGTGCCCGAGGTTGTGCTGGTTGGGCGCCGGACGGGCCGTGCGGAACTGGATGAACACGCCGAAGGGGTGCATTCGTCCGAGGTCGAGGTGGAACTGGCCCAAGACGGCCGCCCAAAGACCGAGATCGAGGCGGATATCCGTGCGCGTCTATCCGTGCTGCCGGTGGTGACCAACATCGGCCAGCCGATCTCGCACCGGCTTGATCACATGCTGTCGGGGGTGCGGGCGCAGATTGCGCTCAAGATCTTTGGCGAGGATCTCGACACGATGCGCGCCATTGCCGAGGAGTTCCGAGTGGCGCTGGATGAAATCCCTGGCGTTGTCGATCTTCAGGTCGAAAAGCAGGTCCGTATCCCGCAGCTGGAGATCATCGTCGATTACGGACGCGCGGCGCTTTATGGTCTGCAGCCCGCTGCCGTAACTGAACAATTGGAACAACTTTCAAACGGTCGCATCGTTTCGCGGATCGTTGATGGCAACAAGCGCTTCGACGTCGTGTTGCGCCTGCAGGACGAAGAACGCACGACACGCGGTCTTGGTGATCTGTTGATCGAAACTCCAACAGGCTGGATCCCGGTCAGTCAGATTGCCGATGTGGTCGAAACCGACGGCCCGAACCAGATTCTTCGCGAAAACGGCAAACGCCGCCTTGTCGTGCTGGCCAACTCCGACGGGCAGACCGACATGGCGCAGATCGTCGAACAGATCCGCGCCGTGATGGCCGAAAAGGACCTGCCCACCGGGTTCTTCGCCACGCTGGAAGGTACCTTCCAAGCCCAAGAGGAGTCGATGCGCACCATCGGCCTCTTGTCGATCCTGTCGCTGGCGATGATCTTCGCGATCCTTTACAGCCGCTACCGCTCGCCGCTGTTTGTCGGCATCATCATGGCGTCCGTGCCTTTGGCCCTGATCGGCAGCGTCGCGGCTTTGTGGTGGTCTGGCCAGCCCCTGTCGGTCGCGTCCATGGTCGGCTTCATCACGCTGACCGGGATTGCGACCCGCAACGGCATCCTAAAGATTAGCCACTACATCAACCTCGCCATTCAGGAAGACATGCCGTTCGGACGCGACCTTGTCATTCGTGGTAGTCTGGAGCGGCTGACGCCGGTGCTGATGACCGCCTTGTCGGCGGGGGTGGCCCTTGTGCCGCTGATGCTTGGCGCTGATGCGCCCGGCAAGGAAATCCTCCACCCCGTCGCCATCACCATCTTTGGTGGCCTGGTGACAGCCACGATCCTTGACACTGTCCTGACCCCGACACTGTTCCTGCGCTATGGCCGCGTCCCGCTTGAACGCCTAGTGGCGCAGGCACGGGCCGAGGCTGAAAAGCAATCGCAGAACACAGGTCGTGCAACTGCAATCGAATCTTACTGAACATCGGAGCTCAAAATGAACCTATTCAAAGTGTCTTTCCGCCTTGGCCTGTCAGCCTTAGCTTCCGTCGTAGGACTTGCAGCCTTCGCGCATGAGCCGCGTCCTGGTCCGAATGGCGGTTGGAAAGTCGATGCAGGTGCGTGGCACGCGGAACTGGTCGCTAATGCCACGCCCAATGTCATTGTGTTTCTCTTTGACGGTGCGGACCAGCCGGTTTCGGCAGAAGGCTGGAGTGGCAACGCAATCCTTCTTGTTGACGGTGCCGCGCAACGGTTTGAACTTACCCCTGATGCAAACGGACAGCTTGCGGGAGTGGCTGCAGCATCTGTCCCTAAGGATGTAAAGGGCGCGCTCCAGCTTATTGCACCCGACGGGACGACGGCCCAAGCAAAGTACTAGGCGGTCAGAACAGCTTGTAATCTCCTGGCAAGGAAGCCAACTGCAGAAAGTGAGAACTGAGGTCTCGTGTTTCGTTGGTCGTTTAGCGACGGTGGACTCCAACAGAGTGGACCGCTGTGACCAACAACACATATCTGACCGCTTCGCCGCGATTGAAGGAGTTGCCGACAAATTCATCATTCGCCGAAGGCGACCATCACATCGGATGGTCGCCTTCGGCAGTGGAGTTCACGGCGCGCGCATCTCGGCATACTGGCCAGCTGTCCGCAAGGTCAGCGTGACCGGCGCATCGGTCCTGTTGCGCCAGAACCAGCCGTGGTTGCCGGTGAAGGCTGCCACTAGCTCGCCTGCCTGTTCCGGAACGGCGCGGCCTTGTTCGTAGCTGATGCTGTGTCCGCCGCCGTCGGCATGGGTGTCGTAGTTGACGACACCGCCGTTCGCGGTCCAGGCGAAGCGGGCGACTTGGCCTTCCTCCATCACAAGCTTCACCTCGATCCCCTCGCCGGGGGCAAGAGTGTAGCTGACTTCGTCACGCCATTCTGGAGCCGCAGAGGCGGCTTCGGTAGCCTCAGCTACCGACGCCCCGACGGGGTCGGAGTCGGGGGTCACGGCGACGGGGACTTCGGCGACTGGCGCGGGCTCCGGTGCAGGTTCGGGCGCAGGAGCCGGTTCTGCTGTGCCGACGGGGGCACCGATCACGGTGGCAAGGGCGGCAAGCTGGGCATCGATCCTGTCAAGGCGTTGTAGGACCTCCTCCGGCACCACGGCGGCGGTCGGGATTGCGGGGGCCACGGCCGAAGCTGCGGCCGCCTGTGCATCGGCCTCTGCCTCGGCGGAGAGTTGCTGCTTGATTTCGCCCATCTCGGTCAGGCCCGTCAGCCCGCCGACGCCGGTCGGGTCGATGCCGTATTCGGCGGGAAGCCAGAAGAGTACGAGGATTGCCCCCGCCGCTCCTGCCGCAATCAGGGTGGAGCCGATCAGGCCGCCGGGGGTGGCAGGGACGGACTGCACATTGGCCGATGCTGGCGCCGGATGCCGAGGTTCGGCCCGCAGGGGGGCTTTCGGGGTATCAAAACGGTTGGTCATGGGTCAGCCCTCCTTTCAGGCGACAAAATAGCCGGTGATCTGCAAGCCCATCAGGGCAAAGCCAGCCACCATCATCAGGACATTCGCGGCATAAGCCTGCCGGGCAAAGGCAGGTCGCGCCCGCCAGTGCGTCATCGCGGTCAGGATCAGGGCGAGTGCCATCAGTTGGCCAAGTTCGACCCCGACGTTGAACGCAATGAGGTTGCCCAGCAGCCCGTCAGGCGAGATGTCATAGTCCTGAATCTTGGTGGCCAGACCAAAGCCATGCAGCAGTCCGAAGATCAGCGTCGCGGCCTTGGTATCCGGCTGCACCCCGAACCACAGCCGGAACGCGCCGAGGTTGTCGAGCGCCTTGTAAACCACCGAAAACGCGATGATCGCATCGATGATGTAGGCGTTGATCGAGATGGACCACCAGACACCCGCGATCATCGTGACCGAATGGCCGATGGCAAAGATGCTGACGTAAGTGGCGATGTCCTTCGACCGGTAGAGAAAAAAGACTACCCCGGCCAGGAACAGGAGGTGATCGTAACCCGTCACCATATGCTTGGCGCCGAGGTAGATGAAGGCGATGGGGCGAAAGCCCGTCACCTCTTGCACATAGCCTGCGTCGCCTTCGGTGACGTTATGGGCAAGGGCCGCGCCTGCCAGAAGCAGGGAGGCAAGAAGGGTGCAGAGCGCAGCAAGGGCTGGCCACGGCACAGGGGGACGCAGAAGCGCCCGGGAATTGGGTGTCATATCGTAGATCCTGACTGATGAAACGGTCTGACCGCCCGCTGACGCAGGCGGCGGCTCAGATCATCATCAGGCGCGGTGGCCGTCGCGGGCCCTCCCGGATCGTGCCATCTGCGACCATGCCTACCGGTCGAAGGGTGCGCGTCGGTGGGGCATGGACCGCGGCCCCATGTGACGCGAGAACAGCCGCGCTGACATGGTCATGGTCGCCAGAATCGTGGTGGCCGCTTGGCATGTCATGGGAATGGCCGTGCTCGGAATGATAGGCGCGGTGATCGGCCTCGGCCACCATTGCGCCGGGGCCATGCTTGACGGCCTCGATGGCAGGCGCTGCGGCAAGGGATAGCGCCATCACAATGGCCGCACATAGCGTCCAAAGCCTGCCCCATCCTGCCAAGCGCCTTTTCATTGCCTTATCCTTCGGGGATGCACTCCCCTGTTCCTTGCTTGCCTCATCCCCCTAGGGGGGATAGGCTCGATATATGTCAGAACCTCATGTCCATGCAAGTCACACCGCCATCGCCACCCGGCTGAAGCGCGCCGAGGGGCATCTGCGACGCGTCATCGGCATGATCGAGGAGGGGCGGCCTTGCGTCGAACTTGCCACACAGCTGCACGCCGTTGAACGCGCGGTGGCCGAGGCAAAGCGGGCGATGATCCACGACCACATTGACCACTGCGTCACGGCCGGGGGCGATCACGATCTGGCCGAGATCAAAGCCCTGACCAAGCTGCTGTAAGATGCTGAACACGCTGCGCAACCGCACTTTCCGACACCTGTTCGCAGCACAGCTTGTGGCGCTGGTCGGCACGGGGCTTGCCACTGTGGCGCTTGGCCTTCTGGCCTGGCAACTCGCTGGGGCGGATGCCGGGCTGGTGCTCGGCACGGCGCTGGCGATCAAGATGATTGCCTATGTCACTCTGGCCCCTGTCGCCGCCGCATTGGCCGAACGGCTGCCGCGCCGGGCGTTTCTGGTGGCTCTGGACCTGATCCGTGCAGGCGTCGTGCTGTTCCTGCCGTTTGTCACTGAGGTCTGGCAGGTCTACGTCCTGATCTTTGTGCTGCAAGCGGCTTCGGCCGGGTTCACCCCGGCGTTTCAGGCCACCATCCCCGACGTGCTGCCAGACGAGCGCGACTACACCAACGCTCTGTCCCTGATGCGACTGACCGAGGATCTGGAGCAGTTGCTTTCGCCAATTCTGGCTGCTGGCCTGCTGACCGTGGTCAGCTTTCCGGTGCTGTTCGGAGGCACAGTCGCGGGATTTGTGCTGTCCGCGTTGCTGGTGGTCACGGTTGCCTTGCCGATGCGCGCACCGGCAGAGGCAGGGCAGTTCTGGGCCAGCACGACCAAGGGCATCCGCATCTATCTGGCCACGCCGCGCCTGCGGGGGCTGATGGTCATGGAACTGGCGGTCGCGGCGGCCGGGGCAATGATTTATGTGAACACCGTCGTTCTTGTGCAGGCCCGGTTTGGTCTGGGCGGATCGCAGGTGGCGCTGGCCTTTGCGGCCTTTGGCGCGGGGTCGATGCTCGCAGCCTTCCTGCTGCCGCGCCTGCTGGATCGTCTGGCTGACCGCCCGGTGATGCTGGGTGGGGCCGGGCTGATGGTGGCGGGCGTGGCGGTGACACCGCTGATGCCGGGGCTGGTCGCACTGATGGCGTTGTGGGCGGTGATCGGCTTTGGGTTTTCCCTGACGCAAACCCCTATCGGGCGCATCCTGAACCGTTCCGCCCGCCCCGAAGACAGACCCGCCGTCTTTGCCGCGCAGTTCGCGCTGAGCCATGCCTGCTGGCTGGTCACCTATCCCCTTGCAGGCTGGATCGGTGCCAATGCGGGGCTTTCCGCTGCGGCGATCACGCTGGCGGTCATAGGCGCAGCGGGCCTTGCAGCCGTGCTGCGCCTATGGCCCGCGAGCGACCAGACCATTCTGCCCCATGATCATCCTGAGTTGCCACTGGATCACCCACATTTGGCCGAACACGGGAAGCAACACGCACACTCGATAGTCATCGACGACCTCCACCGCCGCTGGCCAAAGGCTGTTTGACACGGGAATTTGCGCTATCGGGCTGCCGGAGAGGTTGCGCTCCCCGATCAGCTTTTAGAACTCAAACAACGGTAGATGCTGCACGCAGTGTCTCCGTATTGGCGACTCTACCGCACACAATCAGCCCAAGAAAACCGAGTTATCGCCTGAAAAGTTCCAACAATTTTCTAAGGGAAAATCTCGATAGGCGTGCCATCTCGAACCATCGAGTATATCTCTTCGATTTGCCGGTCGCTTACGGCGATACAGCCCGCAGTCCAGTCTTGGACATTGAGAGGCTCTATTCCGCGTCGGGGGCCGCCGTGAATGAAGATATCGCCTCCGGGAGGGCGCCCCTGTTCGGCTGCAAAGGAAGCGTCTGCATCATTTGGATAGGAAATGCCTATGGACAAGTGATAGAGACTATCTGGGTTCCGCCTGTCGATGACGTAGCTGCCCTCGGGCGTCTTTCCATCACCTTCAAACTGCTTGTGCCCTTTCGGTGCAAATCCAAGGCCGATCGGATATGTCTTCAATGGACCCGTTTCGCCATCGAGAAAAAGCAGTCGTTGAGATTTATAAATCCGCAACCGCGTGACCGGTGGCCCGTCGTAAGTTCGAAACTTTCCTGCGCAAGCGGACAGCAGAAGTGCGACAGTGCCCAGTAAGAAAACGCGTCGTGTCCCGATAGATACCATGTGTGCTAGTGTCCAGTTCGCAGTGATCGCATCCGAGCGCTCGAGGCCGTCCTGTTCGACAAGGCCAAAGCGTCGTCTGGCATCTATGTCGATCAGAAATACCCTATGATCGAGGTCACCGAGACACAACTGGCAACACGATGGACCACAGAGTCGTTTGTGATTAGTCCAGCAGATGCGCCCCGCTCCTCGGTGTTGAAGCGGTTTCCGCCGGCGCGGTGTCCAATCCGAGGTGTGCATACCATGCATCGCGATCAAATGGGGTCCGCAACAGACTAAGAAGGCGCGACGTGCCCGGTTTTCTTGCTTTGCAGAACAAATATCCCTTGCATCTCTAGTAGCTGGAGGTTGCATCGTGCCAATCGAATACGCAGCCTTACATTAGGAATATCCATGCTTCGAGCAGTCACGTCCATTGTCCTGATTTCCGGCTTCCTTATGGGCAGCCAAGTTGGTGCCCAAGAGCTATCCGAAGACAGGGTAAAAGAACTGGTTGCTGAGGCTCTCAGAGAAAACCCAGAGCTTGTCTTGGAAGCCTTGCAGGCCCTTGAGCAACGCCAGGCCGAAGCTGAAGCCAAAGCAGCCCTAAGCGCGCTATCAGCGGAACGCAGCACCCTGGAGCGGGATTCAAACGCGCCGATTTTAGGGAACCCCGATGGCGATGTCACTGTGGTTGAGTTTTTCGACTACAACTGCCCCTATTGCAAGCAAGCTGCGCCGGAGATTGATGCCCTTTTGGAAGCGGACAAGAGCGTTCGTCTTGTGCTTCGTGAGTGGCCGATCCTTAGCGAAGGGTCAGCTTTTGCCGCCCGAGCCGCCTTGGCATCACGAGTGCAGGGAAAATATGCCGAGTTTCATGAAGCGCTCATGACCATGCGAGGCAGGCTTGAAGCCGAAACAATCCTTCGCATCGCCGGGGAAACCGGCTTGGATGTCGAAAAGCTGCAAGTCGACATGAAGTCCCCCGAGGTCGAGGAACACATTGCAACATCGATGAGGCTGGCCGAGGCGCTCGGCTTCAACGGAACACCGGCTTTTGTAATTGGCGATCAGCTCATTCCCGGTTTCATTGAGCGAGATCAATTGACTGAAGCCGTCGCGGCTGCGCGGTCTAGGGAGTGAACGGGCGGCGGTAAAGTGAGGCCGCCCCCCTTAGTTCTAGCAACCTGACAAGCAGCAGACCAGAAGTGCGTGCACCTCTACAGATGCCCGGCGCATACGAAATCACAGAACAAGAACCGGAGTTCCCTTCGGGACCTGCTCGTAAAGTTGAATAACGTGATCGTTCAGCATTCTGATACAGCCGTTTGACACCGACTTTCCGATTGAAGATGGCTCGGTGGTGCCGTGGATCCGATAATAGGTGTCCACCCCATTTTGATACAGATACAGTGCCCTCGCGCCGAGGGGATTGGTCGGTCCACCGGGAACGCCATCCGCAAACTTCGCGTAGCGGTCCGGGTCTCGACGTATCATGTCATTTGTCGGACGCCATGACGGCCACTTCGCTTTACGCTCGATAATTGCGGTTCCCTTGAATTCCAGACCTGCCCGCCCGACTCCGACACCATAGCGGATCGCTCTTTCGGTCTCGAAAATGTGGTAGAGGTAGAACTGGTGAGGTATGACAAGGATCATTCCCGCCGCATACTGTTCGCGCACTCGGACTTCCTTCGGCTGGAACTTCTCAGGCAGAACGAACGGGTCTTCCGTGTGCGCGCGCAAGATGCTTGGTGTCGTCAAAAAAGCTGCTGTGGTGCAGCCTATGGCAGATCGTCTGGTGAACATATGGCCTCCGGGAACCGACTGGGAAAGGTGCTGTATCCGTCAGGACCAGCTTCGCGGCGGAGGTAACCTTGGCGAATAGGTTAGGCTTGGCCTTCGTTCCGGCACCAGCACAAAGGTTGACCCATTACTTTTGGGAATATGAGAGCACACCACTGCAGATGGTTCGGTGCTCCAGTGGCAAGCACCATGACTGCTTGTCTCTGCGCACCCAGCACTAATGCAGCCAAGCTCTAAGTCGCCAATACTCCAGACTTCATCTCCCGACTTGTATTCCAACGCAGCGCTAGGAAAACTAACGCAAACCGTGAACAGCCAGAGGAGGAGCAACATCATTCGCATGCGACGATCATATGCCCCCTATGCCAAAACTCCGGTTAGTCAAAAGAACGTGAATGCAAGCCATTTGCTTTATAGACAACAAAGGGCACACAGGCTGCGCCAACCCGGTCATCGTTCATGTCACGCTGCTGGATAGCTTGTAAAAACTTCCAGGCTGCCATCCCGGCCAACCAGCAGGACGTCATAGGCGTCCCGACTATCTTCTGATCCCATGCCGGGGGAGCCGTAAGGCATGCCGGGCACGGCAAGACCAACTGCATCAGGACGCTCGTCGAGCAGCCTTCGGATGTCCGCAGCCGGGACATGGCCTTCGAGAGCATAGCCGTCAACGGTCCCCGTGTGGCAGGAAAATGCCTTTGCTGGAATGCCCTGGTCCATCTTGAAGCGGATCAGCAACGTCCCCATCGACACCTCATCCGTAACCGTGAAGCCTTGCTCCCGCAGATAGTCGACCCAGGCTTCACAGCACTCGCAGCCACGCCCCTTGACGACATGGATTGGTGGTTCTTCCTCTGCCTGGGCTTTGGCGGCAGGGGTTACGGCAAAGGCTGTTGCTGCAAGGATCACCTCGCGACGGCCGATACGAAATTCCGTCATCCGCGTTCTCCGTCAGTTCCTGAAATGAAGCCAGTTTCGCTGCGCCAAGTGGCGAGCGCATTGAGATCATCTGCCGAAGCGATCTCCTGTTCCGGCAAGGCGTCCTGGTCCTTAGGGTCGACCGGTCTGCCGTCGACACGGACTTCGTAGTGAAGGTTGGGGCCGCTCACGAGACCTGTCGCCCCGACCGCGCCAATCTCGTCTCCAGCCTTGACACGCGTCCCCTCGCGAACGCCTTCGGCAATTTCGGAAAGATGTGCATAGCGCGTGACGACCCCGCCGCCGTGATCGATGTCGATCGTGGTGCCATAGCCACGGATCGTGCCCGCAAAGATCACCCGCCCGGCGCCGGTCGCCGAGACTTCGGTCCCCACGGGTGCCGCGTAATCGATGCCGGTATGCATGCGAACCCCACCCAACACGGGATGGTTCCGGCGCCCAAAGACGGACGACAGACGTGCACCAAGGATGGGTGCCGCTGAACGCTGCACGGCTTCGCCATCTTCAAAGACGATGACCGGGCCGGCGGCTTCGGTCGCAACGAGTTCGAGGACGCGATCACTAAGCTCCAGACGTGCGTAACTCAGGCGCGGCTCTCCCGCGATGCTGCCATCGGGAAGCTGATCTTCCTGCCAGACCAGCGCGAAGGTCTCTCCGCCTTTGAGGTCGCGCCTGAAATCGACCTGGCCCGCAAGAAGTGCAGTAAGGTCAACTGCAAAGCGTTCCGGTGCATTTCGCGCCATCAAAGCGTCGTAAAGGGTTCCGTTGAGGGTCAAGGTCTCACGCCGGTCCGTCTCACGAACCGGTGGGTCAAGCCGTCGTGCCGCGATCGGCCCGTCGAAGGTAAGACCAATCTCCACACCATCTTCCACGAAGAGCGACAGGCGTGTCAGCGATGCCGGATCCCCGGACGCCGCAGTCCATTCGATCCGGTGACCAGGTCGCAGGTCGGTCAGGTCATAGACTCCCGAAAGTGCCAGTGCGGCTTCTGCCCGGATCGTCGCGGGGATCCCTGCGTGACCAAGGACGCTGTCCAAAGTGTCACCGGGTTCGATTGTGGCCTCGAATGCCATGGGCAAATGCGCCGTCGGAGGATCGGCCACTGCCTGGAGCGGGGCGAATGACGCGAGAGCAAGGATCAAAAATGCGGAGCGCATCATCTGGCAGAATGACCTTTCAACTGAGGGTTCGGCGGATTTTGGGAACGGCGAAGCGCCGGTCCTCGTGAAAGTCGATGATGCTAGCGAAGCGCCCATCGGGGTGGAACAGGAACACACCGGCGGTATGGTCCATCGTGTAGTCACCGGCGTCCTTGGCGACGCGGCGATAGGTTGCGCGAAAATCTGCAGCGGCCTGCGCGACCTCGTCAGCAGATCCCGTCAGCCCCAGGATACGTTGATCAAAGTTGCTGACGTAGTCGGCAAGGACGTCGGGCGTGTCCCGCTCCGGATCGACCGAAATCAACGCGACAATCATGCGATCGGCGTCAGCACCCAGTTCTTCGAGCCAGAGCGATATGTCGCTGAGTGTGGTTGGACAGACATCCGGGCACCACGTGAAGCCAAAGAACACCATGACCGGGCGACCGGCCCAGTCTGCGGGTCGGACGGATCGGCCACGGTGATCGGTCAATGTCCAGGTCATCTCGCCGATTGGCAAGGGCAGCAGCTCGCTGCGGGTTGGCAGATTGCGCGTGCGATAGGCCCCGACGCCCAGCATGAAGGCGACGGCTCCGACTGCCCCTCCAGCACCGAGGATTATTGCCCTGCGTCGGCGCAATCCGGACCCTCCGCACGCAAGGACAGGACGTCGACGTTCACGGTAACCTCACCGGCCTTTTCGAAGGACAGGGTAACCGGGAAGCTGTCGCCCTCCTTGAGGGCGGTGGTCAGTCCCATCAGCATGCCATGGTATCCACCAGGCGAAAGCTGCACGTTCTGTCCGGCCGGTACCGGGATCGACATCGCATGCGGCATTGATGCGATCCCATCCTGGACGACGGTCTCGTGCAACATCGGCATACCGGCTGCGGGAGTCGCGATGCCGATCAGCGCATCGTCCACAGATCCAGCGTTAGTGATCTCCACATAGAAAACGCCGGGACGCCCTGCGCCGATCGTTGCCTTCGACCATGCGTGTTCAATGGTCAGATCACCGATGGTCACGGTCTCGCATGCCATGACGGCAGGCGCGGACAGGATCAGAGCTGCGGCAAGAAGGAAGTGTTTCATGGGTCAGAATCTCGATTGAAGGTCGGAAAGGATGTCGGCCGCAGGTGTGCCGTAGGTGAATTGGCGAAGCCATTCACCATCCGGACCAATCAGGAAAAGGCCCGGACTATGCGCCATGGAATAGCCGTCGGGCGCCGCGGCATCGTTCTCGCGTCCGTAGAAAATCTTGAAGCTGTTGGCCGCAGCCTGCGTCTCTGCTTCGGTTCCTGCCAGACCCAGGATCGCCGGATGAAAGGCCGCAGTGTAGGCCGCAAGGCCGAGCCGCCGATCACGTTCGGGGTCAATCGAGACGAAAAGCGGTTGAACTTTCTCGGCATCCGCCCCGAGATCGTCCATAACTTGGGCTACGTCTGAAAGCGTCGTAGGGCAGACATCGGGGCAGTTTGTGAAGCCGAAAAAGACGAGAAGGAATTTCCCGCGAAACTCTGCACTCGTCCTGATTCGGCCTTCCTCATCCGCAAGTGTAAAGACTGGCGTGAAAGCCGGACCGGTTTCGGCAACACCCTCACCTTGGGTGGCCCACTTTGTTCCGGCAAAAATGATCATCGCCGCGATGGCGGCGACCCATAACCCAAGTTGAAGGCGTCTAAGGCGCATTGAAATATCCGACCAAGAGATTCATTTGAGAGGTCTAGAACCTTGAGCAGCTAGAGGGTCAAGCGACATTGGTGTGAGTTTTTTGACGACCGGCAAGGTTTCGCCGATCAGCCCGCCCTAAGAAACCTTGCGAGGGCGATGCCAAGGAAGGTGCCGAACAGCCCGAAAGCGATGGCGAAGCCTGCGCCATACTGCAAGCGGTCAAGCAGCTTGCCGCCGCGCTGTCGGGCGACATAGTAGCCACACAGGAATCCGACGATCCCAAAAATTGGTCCGATCATGTACGTTGTCCTTTCAGGATAGTCTTTTTCCGCCAACCCCAGAAGGCGAACCCCCCCCAAGAGACAAGTATAAGAAGAAGCACGGACCAGTCGCCAAGACGGGCGTAGGGGGTCGGTGGTAGGGGCCTCGGCAAGCGCATGTCGATTACGCCAGAAGTCTCGATGTCCAGCATCGCCAGTGTCTTTCCGTAGGCATCGACCACCGCCGAGATTCCCGTATTGGCGGCCCGCACGAGAGGTAGCCCCTCTTCGATGGCCCGCATCCGGGCTGATGCCAGATGTTGCTTCGGACCAATGGAAGCACCGAACCAAGCGTCGTTGGTTGCATTGAATATCCAGTCTGGTCGGATGGCATCATCAACAACATGCCCGGGAAAGATGATCTCGTAGCAGATCGCGATGCCAGCGTAAGGATGAGGGCCGAATGCGATGGTGCGGGGTCCCGGACCGGGCGAAAAATCCCCGAGAGATTCGACGAGACGCTGGAATGGCAAAACACTCCGCCATGGAACGTATTCACCGAAGGGAACAAGATGATACTTGGCGTAGCGCGTCAGGACAGAGCCGTCAGGCGCGACGGCGAGCACAGAGTTTCGGTACACCGTTCCGGTGGCTGTAACTTCCCGCTCGGGACTGCCCGCCAGCAAGACCGTGGTATCCTGCAAAAGCCAGCCAAGCATGACGCGGGCCCCTGTGTCTTCTGCAAGAAACCCCGGCCAAGCTGTTTCGGGCCAAAGCAGGATATCGTAGTCGCCCGGGCGCGCAGAAAGAGCCAGAAGCTGCAGGATGTTGGCTTTCCGGGATCCTTCATCCCACTTGGCGTTTTGCGCGATGTTCGGTTGCACGACGCGGATTTGAGCGCCGCGCTCCGATGGGGGATCTGACAAGGTCAGGCGCGCAAAACCGAAACCAGCGACGGTGACCGCAATCGCAGCGGCGCTGGCGAAACGGACGACCTGCAATCTGCGGTCGGGCGTACGGAAGGCCAGCCCTGCCAGTGCTGAACAAAGCACCAAGAGGAACCCCAGCCCATAGCTGCCGATCAATGAGGCCACTTGCGCGAAAGGCAACCAGTCGGCCAGCGTGTAGGCAGCAAGGTTCCAAGGAAACCCCGTCAGAACATGCCCCCGCAGCCATTCAAGACCGGTCCAGCCTGTCGCAAGCGAAAGCGAGAGCGGCAATCCGGCGCGCGCCATGCGGGCGGCAAGGGCACAGGCAAGAGCCGGAAACACTGCCAGCAGAGCTGCAAGGCCGAACACGGCTGGCAAAGCCAACCATCCAAACCGATCCGCCTCGACCTGAAAACTTTCGGTGATCCAGAAAAGCCCGGGCACGAATTGGCCCAAGCCAAACAGATATCCCAGTCGAAACGCGATAGGCCACGACGCGCCACGCAACATAATTGCCAGGACTGCGAAGGCGATCAGCGCAAAGGGCAGGATCGAATATGGCGGCAAGGCGAGGACAAGTATGGTGCCGACGGCCAAGGCCATGCCCAAACCGGGCAGACCTTGAAGCGGCTTACCACCGGAAAAGGGATGAGCGTCTGAAGTAATCAATCCTGCGAAAGCCCCCGTCTTGAGGGACGAGGGCTAATTGCTCTAGCTACTAGAGGTGCAACGCTTTGGTTGACAGATCACGGCATTGTCAGAGTGTCGAGAAATGTTGGGCGACTTCCATGGGGCGATCTGAAGCCACGCAAGATGAACGGCGCCGTGCTTGTCGCGCTTCCGGCTCAAACCATGCGCCGCTAACGGCTCTTTGATTTGTCCCGCTAGCAAGAGATCGTTACTCAACATTCCGGAACCTAGATGAAGGAGTGATCCATGGCCGATGATCGGATCGGGCGACGGGCTTTGATGGGCGGAGCAGTCGGGATGGCATCTCTTGCGGCCCTACCAGCCTTGGCCCAGGACGGCACGACTGAGTTTCAGGCTCCTGTATCCGGCAGCGTGCGGAACAACGTGTCCAGCTTCCGGATGCCTCAGTGGCGGGACTATTTTGAGAATACTAAGGGTGGTGCGATTCTGGCGGACACCAAGTCACGCGCACTGCATTATTGGTCAGAGGATCAGTCGATCTACCGGCTCTATCCCTCGTCCGTCCCTCTGTCCGAGGAACTGACGCGGCTCGGGCGGACCGAAATTGTCCGCAAAGCCGTGAACCCACCGTGGCGTCCGACGGCATCCATGCTCGAGCGCAACCCGGACTGGCCGAAGATGGTCGAAGGCGGATCCAAGGACAACCCACTTGGTGTCCGCGGAATGTATCTGTCCTGGCCTGCTTATTTGATCCACGGCACCCATGATACCCGGAAGATCGGTCGCAGATCATCGAACGGGTGCATCGGCCTCTACAACGAGCATGTCATTGAACTTTATGAGTTGGCGCAGGTTGGCACTCAGGTGCTGCTGATCTGACGATCAAGAGGAAAGCTGTCGTGCTTTATAACGAGGGACGGTGTGGCAACCAGCAAACTGCGGTTTGTGCAGGTTCGACGTTCGTTTCGATCGAAGGCTAATATTTGCGCGACTTGTAGCTGCAAATGCAGCGAGACGTTCTGTCGTTGCGAAAATCCCTTTCGCATTCAAGCGGTGGGCTGACGGAGCAGTAAGAGCAGAATTTTCCCTTCTTTCAGGTGTTGATCGTCGAACCAAGTTGGCGCGGACTATTTCGTGACGAGTGCTCGCAAGCCACCAAGAAGAAAACCCGCTTGCAGCTCAAGTTGCTTGAGGTGTTAGCGAACTTTCAAGCTGATCGCGTCGACTGGCGGGCGTTGGCGCATAATTCAATCTGGCGAACGAGAGCAGGGCCCATGTTCGAAATTTCTGGCGTCGGGGTCCTCGCGGCCTTCTTGGGAGGGGCTCTGTCATTCCTGTCCCCGTGCGTACTGCCGCTCGCTCCTGGCTATGTGTCCTACATAGCAGGGCAACCAGCGCCAAGTTCGCGCGAAAAAGCACAGATGAGAACTCGCCTGAATAGCCTGCTCTTGAGCCTGTACTTCGTCATGGGTTTTTCGACCGTATTTATCTCATTGGGTGCAGGTGCCAGCCTTCTCGGTGGCTTGCTTTTGCAATGGAAGTACGAGCTCGGTATTGTCGGCGGTGCGCTTATCATAGTGTTTGGATTGGTCATGACCGGGCTCATACGGCCGGGCATCCTGCTCCGTGACACGCGATTCACATTTGATGCAAAAGGTGGAAATCCTCTCGGGGCCTATTTGCTTGGACTGGCTTTTGCTTTCGGCTGGACGCCTTGCATTGGGCCGGTTCTGGGGTCGATCTTGACGGTGAGTGCTGCCTCGGGCGCAGATGGAATAACTCTTTTGACTGTGTATTCTGCTGGTCTCGGCGTTCCGTTCCTATTGCTCGCAGCTTTCACGAATGAACTGACTGAACGAATAAGGCGTCTTGGTCGTGCAAGTCTCTGGCTTCATCGGGTAGCGGGCGTTGTCATGATCGCCATGGGCTTCGCCGTAATGACCGGGCAAATTACGGGTATTGCCTTCTGGCTGCTGGAGACCTTTCCTGTTTTGGGAACGATCGGCTGAGTGTCAGCCCAAGAGTACTGTCGACAGCAGGTTCACGTTCAGCACAATGATCAGGGCGGCGATCAACCAGCAAAGGCCGGTCAGCCAGCGGGGGGCGACCAGTTCGCCCATCTTGGCGCGGCTGGCGGTGAACATCACCAAAGGCACGATGGCGAAGGGAAGCTGGAACGACAGCACCACTTGGCTCAGGATCAAAAGCTCCCCCACACCACCGCTGCCGTAGAGCAGGATCACGAAGATCGCCGGGATGATGGCAAGGCCCCGTGTGATCAGGCGCCGCGCCCAAGGCGCGATGCGCAGGTTGATGAAACCTTCCATCACGATCTGCCCGGCCATGGTGGCGGTTACAGTGGAGTTCAGCCCCGCGCACAAAAGCGCCACGCCGAACAGGACCGGCGCGAGCGACGAGCCGAGCAAAGGCTCAAGCAACAGATGCGCCTTATCGATCTCGGCCACATCGTTTTGCCCCACGGTGTAGAAGGCTGCGGCAGCGAGAATCAGGATCGAGGCATTGATCGTCAGCGCGAACATCAGGGCGATGGTGCTGTCCCATGTCGCCAGCCGCAGCGCCTCGCGCTTCGAGGGCAGGTCAAGGCCAAAGGCGCGGGTCTGCACGATGCCGGAATGCAGATACAGATTGTGCGGCATGACCGTCGCCCCGATGATGCCAAGTGCGAGGTAGAGCATCGTCGGGTTGTTGAAGATCTCGCGGCTGGGGGCAAAGCCTGCGATGACCTCGCCCCAGACTGGGTCGGCCTGCGCGATCAGCACGACAAAGCAGGCGGCGATCAGCGCCGTGAGCGAGATGATCAACGCCTCGATCCAGCGGAACCCCTTGTTCTGCAGCCACAATATCAGGAACACGTCGGCGGCGGTGATGAAGATGCCAATCTCCAGCGGAATGCCGAACAAGAGGTTCAGGCCGATCGCGGTGCCGATCACCTCGGCCAGGTCCGTGGCGATGATGGCGAGCTCTGCGAAGATCCAGAGCGGGACTGACATCCATTTCGGGAAGGCATCGCGGCAGGCCTGTGCCAGATCGCGGCCCGAGGCGACCGCAAGCCTGGCACACAGCGATTGCAGCAGGATCGCCATGATGTTCGATAGCAGTGCGACGAACAGCAACGTGTAGCCAAAAGCCGCACCACCCGCGAGCGAGGTCGCCCAGTTGCCGGGGTCCATATAGCCCACCGCCACCAGGTAGCCGGGGCCTATGAAGGCGAGGAACCGGCGGAACCGGCTGGTGCCGCCATTGCCGACCGCGATGGTGCGGAACACTTCGGAAAGGGAGGGCGTCTCGCTCTCCTGCCGCCAGGCATTGGTCGTCATGGCTCTTCGCACTCCCGGTTTGACCACGATCCCGACAAGACGCGGCACATAAAGTTAGACAAGGCTAACAATCTGCGCCGCTCCTTTACTTGTCAATCCATCCCGTGCGACACTGAACGGATGACAGAGTTTGATCCTGAAACCCATGCCACGTCGGATGACCGGCCCGCGGACCTGCGCGCCGGGGCGTTTCAGGGTGTGCGCGAAGCCCGGCGCAATGAACTGGCCGAGGACTATGTCGAACTGATCGCCGAATTGATCCACGATCAGGGCGAGGCGCGCCCGGTGGACATCGCCGCCCGGCTTGGCGTGAAGGTGCCGACCGTGAGCAAGACCCTCGACCGTCTCGCGCGCGAGGGGCTGATCACCCGCGCGAAGTATCGCTCAGTGTTTCTGACGGACACGGGCCGTGCGCTGGCGAAGGAATGTCGGCGGCGGCACGAGATCGTCTTGCGCTTTCTCATCAGCCTCGGCCTTGATCCGGAGACAGCGGAACGCGACGCCGAGGGCATCGAGCACCATGTCAGCGAACGGACGTTGGCCCTGTTTTCGGCTTTTGCTAACCGGTCCTGAAGGCCGTCAGCTATTCTCGACTGCGAACCGCACATCGGCGATCAGGCTGTCGGCGTTGAAATTCTCCAGCCGCTTGCCATTGAGGAAGAAGGTTGGCGTCTGGCGGATAGCCAAGGCTTCCACGTCGGCCGCATCCTGATTCAGAATGCCCGTGATCCCCGGGAAGAACTGGTCCGTCTCGGCCTTTTTAAGATCGAGGCCCGCAGCCCCGGCAATCTCCCAGGCAACATCCATCTCGGGCGAGCCATGAACGGCCCAGCCAGGCTGCTGCTCCAGAAGCGCGTCCAGCACCGGCTCGAA
>NKIT01000170.1 GCA_002256185.1 Rhodobacteraceae bacterium PARR1
CTCGATCCCCGCCATCAGGGCTTGCAGACCCTTGTCCAGCCGCGACCGATCCCCGATGAAGCGCATCCGCACGCCCTCTGCCGCCAGACGGTCCGCCTCACGTTCGATATACCGCGCGAAGATGGCCATCAGGCCCAGCACTTCCTCGGTCGAGCGTTTCCAGTTTTCGGTCGAAAAGGCGTAAACCGTCAGCCAACGGATGCCGAGGTCAGGACAGGCCCGCACGATTTCGCGCACCCGCTCTGCCCCCCGGCGATGACCCACCAGACGCGGCCAGCCGCGTTCCGTGGCCCAACGGCCATTGCCGTCCATGATGATGGCGACATGCTCTGCCGGGCGCGGGGCCTTGGGGTCTTTGTTCCTGAGTATCGCCACGCCCCGCCCCTACTGGCAGCACTTCACCGGCCGCCCTGTCCACAAACACACCAAGGGCCACAGCGACCCAAGGGCAGGGTCAGACCTGCATGATCTCGGCCTGTTTCTGCTCCAGAACCCGTTCCACGGCTGCAATCGCCTTGTCGGTCAGTTCCTGCACCTCATCGGACCACATCTTCTGGTCGTCTTCGGACATGCCCGCCGATTTGGCCTTTTTGATCTGGTCCATCCCATCGCGCCGCACATTGCGGATCGAGACTTTGCAGCTTTCGGCATATTGCGCCGCGACCTTGGTCAGTTCCTTGCGGCGCTGTTCGTTCAATTCCGGGATCGGCAGACGGATCAGCGGGCCATCGGTGACAGGGTTGATGCCAAGGCCCGACTCGCGGATCGCCTTTTCCACCTTGGAAATCATGCCCTTGTCCCAGACGTTGATCACCACCATGCGCGGTTCGGGCACGTTCACCGTGCCAAGCTGGTTGATCGGGGTCATCTGGCCATAAGCCTCAACCGAAATCGGTTCCAGCATCTGCGCCGAGGCGCGCCCCGTGCGGAGCGAGGCGAATTCGGTTTTCAGCGCATTCATCGCGCCGTCCATCCGGCGCTGGATCGCGTCGAGGTCAATGTCGAGATCGTCTTGCGACATGGCAGAAGTTCCTATCGTCGTGTCCGTGCCAATTTTCTGGGTCAGCACCGGCCTTGCCCCTCTATAGCAGAGCAAATCCGGCGGGGTATAGAGGATCGCGCGACCACGCGGTCAGCCGGTCACCGTGGTATAAGTGCCTTCACCGCGCAGGATGGTGCGGAACCCGCCGGGTTCATCAAGGCTGAACACGATGATCGGCAGATCATTGTCCCGCGCCAAGGCGATGGCCGAGGCATCCATCACCCCCAGATGCTTGGCAAGGCATTCGTCATAGCTGACGGTGTCATAGCGTTTGGCATCCGCGTGTTTCTTGGGGTCCTTGTCGTAAACGCCATCGACTTTGGTGCCCTTGAAGATTGCCTGACAGGCCATCTCATTGGCGCGCAGGGTCGCTGCCGTGTCGGTGGTGAAATAGGGGTTGCCGGTGCCCGCCGCAAAGATGCAGACGCGCTTTTTTTCCAGATGGCGCACGGCGCGGCGGCGGATGTAGGGCTCGCAGACCTGATCCATCGGAATCGCGCTGATCACACGGGTAAAGACGCCAATCGCCTCAAGCGACGACTGCATCGCCAGCGCGTTCATCACCGTGGCCAGCATCCCCATGTAATCGGCGGTGGTGCGTTCCATCCCTTGGGCCGATCCGGCCAGACCGCGAAAGATATTGCCGCCGCCGATGACCATGCAAATCTCGACGCCCATTTCCTGAACCGACTTCACCTCTTGCGCGATGCGCGCGACAGTCGGCGGGTGCAGGCCGTAGCCCTGATCGCCCATCAACGCCTCGCCGGAAATCTTGAGCATGACGCGGCTGTATTTGACCGATGGCTCAAGGACCGGTTTTGTCATGGGAAACCCCGTTGTTGATGGTTTGGCAAGCTGTCGCTTCGGATTGGGGCGCAAAATGTCGTAAAACGCCGTGGGGTTCAACCGGGGAACGGCGGGCTTTCTGACGAAGGACGCGGGGATGTGGGCAAAGGGTCTTTCCCTTGGGCCCCGATCTGCTTAACCCTGTCACGGCTTCAGCATCGGAGGACGGCATGAAGAAACTGGCGGCAGGAAACTGGAAGATGAACGGCACGGCAGCCAGCCTGTCTGAAGTGGCAGCACTTGTGCAGGCCCAGCCCGCGCCCGTTTGTGAGATGCTGCTCTGCCCGCCCGCCACACTGGTGGCCAGCATGGCCGCCACTGCCAAGGGCACGGCGCTGCATGTGGGCGGGCAGGATTGCCACGCCAAGGCATCGGGCGCGCATACCGGTGATATCTCGGCGGCGATGCTGCGCGATGCCGGGGCCAGCCATGTGATCCTTGGCCATTCCGAACGCCGTGCCGATCACAATGAGACCGACGCGCAAGTGCTGGCCAAGGCCGAAGCTGCCATCGCCGCCGGTCTGATCGCCGTCGTCTGCATCGGCGAGACCGAGGCAGAGCGGGACGCAGGCCGCACGCTGGACGTGGTCGGCACGCAACTACACGGATCGGTCCCCGCTGGGGCGACAGCGGCCAATCTGGTCATCGCCTATGAACCCGTCTGGGCCATCGGCACCGGCCGCACGCCCACGATCCCCGAGATTGCCGAAGTCCACGCCTTCCTCCGCGCCCGCCTCACCGCCCGCATTGGGGAACAGGCGGCGGGGGTGCGTCTCCTCTATGGCGGATCGGTCAAACCGTCGAACGCGGCAGAGATTTTCGCTGTCCCCCATGTTGACGGCGCCTTGGTCGGCGGGGCCAGCCTGAAGGCCAGCGATTTCGGTGCCATCGTCGCGGCGCTGTCCGCAGCCTGAGTCCGCAGCCTGATCGCGCCCTTGGGCCACAGCGAAGCGTCGGTTCCGGATCAGCCCAAGCGGCTGGTCCGCGCCATGCTGCGGGCCTGACAGATTTGGAATCACCATGACCGCTTCTCCGATCCGCGCGCAGGGCGCGATTGCCGCGAACCTGACCTGCATGGCCTCGATGCTGATCTGGGCCGCCGCCCTGCCCGCCGCCGAAGTCCTGATCCGCGCGGAACCGGCCATTCTGTCGCCGCTCTGGATCAACGCCGCGCGCATGGTGATGGCGGCGGCGTTCCTGCTGCCGATCTGGCTGCTGGTCGAAGGACCGCAGGCCTTGCGTCAGGCGAACTGGGGGCGCGGCATCATGGTCGGCTCCTTGATTGGACTGGGGGCGCTTTTGCTGGTGCTGGGCCAAGGGAAAACCTCTGCCGTGATGGCGGCGGTGGTGTCTTCTGCCATGCCCCTGATCGGAATGGCACTCGAGATTGCCTTGGACGGGCGCAAACTCACCCGCGCCATCGTGCTGGGGCTTTTGCTGTCGGTCATCGGGGGTGTCCTCGCCGCAGGCCGGTTTGACGGCGGCATCGGCTTTGGCATCGGCGCGCTCTTGTGCCTCGGCTCGGTCATCACCTTCACCCTCGCCTCACGCTGGACGGTCACGGCGCTGCCAAAGCTGACCCCCCTCGGCTCCACCACCGTCACCGTCTGCGGTGCCGCTGTCGCCGCCTTGGTCTTTGCGCTGGGGGGCGCGGCTTTGGGCCAACCCGTCGGTGACCTGTCGCGCTTCGGCGCGTGGGAGTTTGGCGCGCTGGTCATTTTCGGCGTCGGCGGTCTGGCGATCAGCCAACTCTTGTGGATCATCGCCGTGGGGCGTTTGGGCATCGCCATGTCGGCGCTGCATATCAACCTCACGCCGTTTTACGTCATGCTCTTCATGCTGGCCTTGGGCGGCACATGGAATTGGCTGCAAGCGGCAGGGGCGGCGCTGGTCTGCATCGGCGTGCTGATCGCCCAAGGGCTGATCGCGCAAGGCCTGACGGCACGGAGGATCTGATGGACACCCTGCACCAATCCCCCACCGACCCCGCCTTCGTGCAAAACCCCTACCCGTTCTATGATCGCGCCCGCGCGCGTGGCCCCTTTTTCCACTGGGCCGAGTATAGCCTGACCTGCACCCCCAATGCCGCCGCCGTAAACGCCATCCTGCGCGACCGCCGCTTTGGCCGCGAAGCCCCGCCCGAATGCGCGCCCGTGATCCCCGACCACCTGCGCCCCTTCTACGCGGTTGAGGCGCATTCGATGCTGGAACTGGAACCGCCCCGCCACACCCGTCTGCGTTCCTTGGTCTTACGCGCCTTCACCTCGCGCCGGATTGCAGCACTTGAACCGGAAATCCGCCAACTCTCCCATGATCTGATCGACGCCATCCCTGCGGGCGCGTTCGACCTGCTGACGCATTTCGGCCAGAAACTGCCCGTCATCATCATCGCCCGCCTGCTGGGCGTGCCCGAGTCGATGTCCGATGACCTCCTGCGCTGGTCCAATTCCATGGTCGGCATGTATATGGCCGGACGCACCCGCCAGACAGAGGACCGCGCCGTCACCGCCGCCACGGAGTTCGTCGCCTTCCTGCGCGGCTATGTCGAGGCGCGGCGCAATGACCCGCGCGACGATCTGATCACCCACCTCATCGCCGCCGAACAAGACGGCGACCGCCTGACCACGGATGAGCTGATCACCACCTGCATCCTCCTCTTGAACGCGGGACACGAGGCGACGGTCCACACCATCGGCAATGGCGTCAAAACGCTGCTGGAAACCCGGACTCAAGCCGCCCTTTCCCCCGACAGGATTGAGGCCACCGTCGAAGAAATGCTGCGCTTTGACCCCGCGCTGCACCTCTTCACCCGCTGGGCTTATGAAGAGATCGACGTCATGGGCCACCGCTTCCAGCGCGGCGATCAAGTGGGCCTGCTGCTCGCCGCCGCCAATCGCGATCCGGGCGTCTGGGACGACCCCGCCCGCTTTCACCCCCAAGTGGCCCTGCCCATCCTCTTTGACCGCCTGCCCGGCCTGCACCTGACCGAAGCCCCCGAATACGCCGATGTCTACCACTTCCACGGCCTCAAACGCCTGCGCGTGGCGCGGGATTGACGGCCAGCACGAGCGCAACTTAAGGTGGCGCAATGCTGTCAGGGGTGCAGGATACGACGTTGGATTTTCAAAGGTTTAACGGCTATCGCCGCCTTGGCCTTGGCGGTTGTCTTGGCGGGATGGGCGCTGACCCTGCCGCCGCCGAGGCCCGAAACCCTGCCGGGTCATCAGAGCCTGACCCTGACGCCGCCGCATCGTGATGTCCCCGTCACGCTCCACCTGTGGTATCCCGCCGAACAGGACGGCACCCCCGGTCTGATCGGCCATAACGCCCTGTTCATCGGCACATGGAAGGCCGAAGCGGCCACGCCGCAACCCGGCGCGCACCCTCTGGTGCTCTTCTCGCATGGCTCCGGCGGCAATGCCGAACGGCTGGGCTGGTTCGCCAGCGCCCTTGCGGAAAAGGGCTTCGTCGTCGCTGCCCCCAACCACCCCGGCACCACCTCGCGCGACAGTGACCCGTTCCAGACGCCCATGGTCTGGCAAAGGACAGCGGACCTGTCGGCCACACTGGACCGCCTGCTGACCAATCCGCCTACGGGGCTTCGCATTGATGCCACAAACATCACTTCGGCAGGCTTCTCCCTCGGCGGTCACAGCGCTTTGGCTTTGGGCGGCGCGCGCCTGTCGAAAGCCGCCTTCATCGCCTATTGCGATCAGGCGAATGACCAATTCGACTGCGGCTGGATGTCCGCCGCAGGTGTCGATTTCTCCACCATCGACGCCGCGCGCTACGAGGCGGACCTGTCAGACCCCCGCATCACCGGCGTGATCGCCATTGATCCCGCCCTGACCCCGGCGATGACGCCCATAAGCCTGAACCAAGTCACCCGACCGACGCTGATCCTCAACCTCGGCACGTCCGACACGCTCCCCCTCGCGCTGAACGCCGCCCCCGCCGCTGCGCGGATACACAATGCCAGCTACACTGCCCTGCCCGGTGCCCGCCATTTCAGCTTCCTCGCCCCTTGCAGCCGCCTCGGCCAGATCATAATCGGCCTTGCAGGCGAGGATAACATTTGCACCGACCGCACTCTGCGCCCGCGCGCGCAGGTCCACGCCGACCTGCTATCTGCAGCGCTCAATTTCCTGACACCCCCCTGACCCCTTCCCCGTTGCCACAAATATCCCGCCGGGGGAGTCGCCGCG
>NKIT01000005.1 GCA_002256185.1 Rhodobacteraceae bacterium PARR1
CTTCCCGACCGAGGTGGAAGAGGCTGCTTTGGGCGATGGCCTGTCGAGCTGGGGCGCGGGCATCACGAGCATCCTGCCCATTGCTTTGCCGGGGATGGTGGCGGCCTTCATCCTGTCCTTGGTGCTGACGTGGAATGAGTATTTCTTTGCCGCCCTGCTGACCTCCACCCACGCCAACACCCTGCCCGTCATGGTCGCCAGCCAGACCGGCAGTCAGGGGATTTCGTGGTGGTCGATGGCTGCGCTGGCCTGGGCCGCGATCCTGCCCTTGATCATCATTGGCATCGTGCTGGAGCGGTATATTATCAAGGGCATGGCGGCGGGGGCAGTGAAGTGATGGGGGCGGTCAAGTAATGCTCAAAGGCATCGACCAACGCCTGAGTGCCGAGATTGTCCATGTCCTGATGCTGATGGGGCATGGCGATGATCTGGTGATCTGCGACGTGAACCACCCGGCGGCGACCATCGCCGCCGAGACGCCCTATGGTCGGCTGATCGACATGGCGGGCTGTGACATTCCCACAGGTGCGGCTGCAATCCTGTCCTTGATGCCGCTGGATACCTTTGTCCCCGCGCCCGTGTCGCGGATGCAGGTGGTGGGCAACCCGGATGGCGTGGTGCCGATCTTTGCGCGGATGCAGGCCGTGGTGGACCGCGCCGAAGGGCGTGCGGTGACGATTGAACCGTTGGAGCGGTTCGCGTTTTACGCCGCCGCGAAAAACGCCTTTGCCATCATCCGCACGGCGGATTCCGGCCCCTATGGGTGTTTCATCCTGAAAAAGGGCGTTGTGGATTTGCCCGCGCTTTAAGGCGCGGCAGGGTCATTCCATATTCGTGTGACGTGCGCGCATGGCCTCGGGTGTTTGGTCCAGCAGGGCTGTCAGGCGCAACACCATGATCTCGAACACCAGAAACATCGCGCCTTCGAACAAAGACCCCATCGGCAGGGTCGAGGCCCCGCCGATATCGCGCGCCATGGTCTGTGCGGGAATGACCAACAGGTGATCCGCACGGCGCGGGCTTGGGTGATCCGGCTCTGCTGTCACCATCAGCACCGTTGCGCCATCACGCTGCGCCACGCCCATCAAGGCGGTGACAGTGGACAATTCCCCCGGTCCGGCGGAACACAAGAAGAGATCCCCCGGACCCAGCGGCGGCGCGGCCATGTCGCCCTGCATGGCCACGTGTTTTCCCAGATGATGCAGCCGCATCGCCAATGCCCGCATCATCAAACCTTCGCGCCCACAGCCATAGGCGACGATCCGGTTGGCGCGGGCGATGGTCTGGCAGGCAGACTCGATCTGCGCCTCGTCCATGCCGAGGGCGACGGCCTCCAACTCTTTCAGGGCGGACAAAAGGGGCGTCATGGCAACTCTCGCATGATATACTTGGTCTGGGCGTAAAGCCGTTTCCACAGTGGGTATTGGACCGCATAGGCGGGCACGGTGTCGGGCGTGATCGTGCGGACGTTGGGGTTCCAGCGGGCGATGTCATCCGGCCTTGCTGCGCCAATCGCCGTGGCGGCGAGGAAGGCGTTGCCATAGCTCGCGCCAACCGTCTTTTCGCAAACCTCTTGCGCCACCCCGGCAAAGTCCGATGTGGCTTGCAGCCAAAGCGCGTTCTTGGTGCCACCGCCCACCGCCATCACCTGCGTTGGGCTGGCGCCAGCCTCGGCATAGGTTTCCATCACATGGGCCGTGCCTGCCGCGATGCCTTCGACCACGGCGCGGAACATGTCGGCGCGATCATGGGTCAGGTTCAGGCCAAAGAACACGCCGCGTGCATGGGGGTCATGGATCGGTGTCCGCTCACCCGAGAAATAGGGCAGGCAGAGCAGCCCCTTCGCCCCCTTGGGGCTGGCTGTCGCTTCGGCCACCAAGGCCGCGAAATCGGCATCCCGCGCCAAGGCATCGCGAAACCATGTCGTCAGCGTGCCCGATGTGGCCAGTCCGGCCATCGAGGCATGGGTGCCCGGAAACAGCCACGGCGCATACCACAGGCGGGCATCGCGCAGGGCCTTGGCGGTGACCTGAATGATGAAGATGGTCGATCCATACATCATCATCATCTCACCGGGGTGTTGCACGCCGACCGACACCGCCTCGGCTGCCGCATCAATCGTGCCGCAGGTGACGGGCGTGCCTAGGGCAAGGCCGGTCTCGGCGGCAGCGGCGGCGGTCACATGCCCGGCAATCTCTGTCGACCACATCAGACGGGGAAGTTTGTCCAGCGGCAGGATGTCGGGGGCAAGGTCGGCAGTCCAATCTTGGGTTTCGACATCATAAAGCGGGCTGAAATTGGCCGCTGTGTAGTGGTCGATGACGTATTCGCCCGTCAGCTTCCACGTCAGATAACTGGTTGAGGTCAGCACTTTAGCCGTGCGGGCGTAAAGGTCGGGATGGGTTTCCTTCAGCCACAGGATTTTCGGCCCCACCTGCTGCGATGTCAGCGCATTGCCGCAACGGTTCAGGATCACATCCTCACCAATCCGCGCGTTCAGGGCGGCGATCTGATCCGTGGCGCGGGTGTCCACGCCATAGAGCACGCCGTTCATCAGGGGCGCACCGTCCTCATCCACCGGCAGCATGCAGGGGCCAATGGCTGAGGCGGCGACAGCCTTGATCTGTGACGCCTCAATCCCCGATTGCGCCAGCAAAGCGCGGCAGAGATAGACGAAATCGCCCCACCAATCCTCATCCGCGCGGTGTTCGGCCCAGCCTGCGCGGGGCACGATCATCTGATGCGGGCGGCTGGCGCTGGCGACGATCCGGCCTGCGCCATCGACGATCACGCCTTTGGATTCGAAGGTGCCGATGTCGATGCCAAGAGTATGGGTCATGTCAGCGCGTCAGTCTTATATCCGGGGTGATGGCGGAAAGTGCGGTGTCGATCAGGGTGACCATGCCTTCGAGGTCGGCGGGGTCGACAACCTCAAGCGCGGAATGGGAATAGCGCATGGGAAAGCCGACATCGAGACAAGCCACCCCTTCGGTCCCCATGAACTGAATATAGCTCAGGTCCGTCAGCGCCCCGGTGTGGGCCGAGCGTTGCAGGGGCAGTGCCGCCGTTTCGGCAGCGTTTTCGAACAGACGCACCAAGGCCGGATGCGGGATCACGCCATTCAGCGTGCCACGCCCGTGGAAGGAATACATCGAAATTCCCGGCCCGCCGCCCAAGGTGACATCGCCACGATGCGTCATGTCGGGCGTGTCACAGGCCAAGAGCAGGTCAATCTGCAACGCAATGGCCGGGGCCACTGCCGTTGCCGCAGGCAGGACGCCGCGCAGGTTGTATTCCTCTTGCACCGCCCAGACGAAATGCAGCGTGGGGCCAGCGGTGCGCCCGTTCAGCCGCCGCGCCAGATCAATCAGCGCCGCACAGCCTGCACGATCATCGACAGAGGTGCCCGCGATCCGGCCATTGGCCAGCGTCAACGCGCGCGGCAGATAGGTGACGGGGGTGCCGATGCGCACGCCCGAAGCCTCGGCCTCGGCCTTGCTGGTGAAACCGGCATCGACGTAAAGATCGGCGTAGGGCAGGACTTTGTACTTTTCCTCGGGCGTCGTCGCATGGTGGCTTTTGTTGGCGATTAACGCGGGCAGGTCGCCCTTTTCGGTGCACAGCACCACCGCCTGCGCGGGCAGGGCGCGTTCGGGCACACCGCCCAGCCGTTCCAGCCGGATCAACCCATTCGCTTCAACCTTGCGGACGATGAAGCCCAACTGGTCCATATGGGTAAAGATCATCACCGGGGGCAAGGCGGGATCACCTTGCAGCGTGCAGGTCAGATTGCCCAGACGGTCCGACCGATGGGGCAGACCAAGCGTGTCGAGATGCGCCGCAATCGCCGCTGAGACGCGGGTTTCATACCCCGCAAGGCCGGGGATCAGCATCAACTCGACCGTCAGATCGGCGACAGAGGGCAGGGTCATTTCCCACCCCGTGCCGCACGGACGCGCGCCATGAAATCGGCGGCGCGGTCCGGGTCCACTGTGGCCCAGGTGTCGCCATTGTATTTCAGCGCAGAGCCGATGATGACGCCATCCGCCACCGCCAGCACATCCGCCACGGTATCATGCTTGACCCCGGTATTGGCCAGAACCGGCGTATTGGGCAGCGCGCGTTTCACGCTTTCCAGATCGCGCATTTCTGCCGCCTCACCCGTGATGGTGCCGGACACCAGCACAGCGTCAGGGATCGACGAAAACACCGCCGAACGTGCCCGGTCGGGCAAAGAGCGGCGGTCCAGACTGTCGGCAAATTCGGCGGACACATTGTAAAGCCGCGCCACATCTTGTGCGCCGACACGGTGCGCATAGCGCACCGCCGCCCCGGCATCGGGTGCCCAGATGCCCATGTCCGAGGCATAGGTGCCGGTGAAAATCTCACGCACAAAACGCGCGCCTGTTGCGGCGGCGACGGCAAAGCAGGCCTGCGGGTCCCACAACACGTTGATGCCAAAGGGGACCGTGATCTCATCGCGCAACCGGCCCACCACATAGGCCATCGTGGCCGAGGCGGCGGTATCCACCTTCAACTCATAGGGGCGGTCGTTTTCATTGCCGAACATCACCGCGTCAACGCCTGCGGCCTGAAGCGCGTGCAGGTCAGCGCGGGCGCCAGCGACGATGCCTTCGATGCCGCGTGCGGCATCATGCAGCGGTGCACCGGGCGACGCGCCAAGATGCACCATGGCGATAATGGGTTTTTTGGCCCCGAAAACAGCTTGAAAACGCGACATCTGATCCTCCCTGATGGCGCAAGGCTAGCGCGAAACATATTGGACGGGAAGCGGGATCATACTAGCATGTCAGCAACGCGGGGGATGGCGATGCTGCAAAGAAAACATTGGGACCGGCTGGGCAATGGCGGGTTGGACTTTACCACTTTGGGGTTCGGAACGGCCCCGTTGGGCAACCTTTACCGCGCGATTTCCGACGATGATGCCCATGCGGTGCTAGAGGCCGCTTGGGCGGGCGGCGTGCGGCATTACGATACGGCACCGCTTTACGGCTATGGTCTGGCCGAGACGCGGCTGAACCGCTTCCTGCGCGGCAAACCGCGGGATGAGTATGTGCTGACCAGCAAGGTCGGGCGTCTGCTGCGCGTGGCGGATGCGGCGACGCGCGACGGCATCGGCAAGTGGTTCGATGTCCCGGCGCGGGTCGGCGTCTATGACTACAGCTATGACGCCACGATGCGGTCGCTTGAATTCTCGCTGGAGCGGCTGGGGGTGTCCCGGATCGACATTCTCTATGCCCATGATCTGGATGTGTTCAGCCACGGTTCCCAAGCGGCAATGGAGGCGCGGCTGGACGCGTTCATGGCAGGCGGCTATCGCGCGCTGCTGGAATTGCGCGACCAAGGCGTAATCCGGGCCTTTGGGGCGGGGGTGAATGAATGGCAACCCTGCCAATGGCTGCTGGAGCGGGGGGATTTCGACCTGTTCCTGCTGGCAGGGCGCTATACCCTGCTGGAACAAACCCCGCTGGACAGCTTTTTTCCCATGGCCACGGCGCGGGGGGTGGGGGTCGTGGTCGGTGGGCCGTATAATTCGGGCATCCTCGCCACGGGGCCAAGGCCGGGGGCGTGGCACAATTACGAACCGGCCTCTGCCGAAGTCTTGGCACGGGTGGGGCAGATCGAGGCGCTGTGTGCGACACATGGCGTGCGGTTGGTTGATGCGGCGTTCCAATTCGCGCTGCGCCATCCGGCGGTGGTGTCGGTCATTCCCGGTGGGCAAGGCGTGGCGGAAATGACCGCCAATCTGGCCGCAGCGAATGCCGTGATCCCGCAGGCGCTGTGGGATGACCTAAAGGCGCAAGGGTTCTTGCGGGCCGACTGTCCCGTGTGATCAAGCGCCGTAAAGCGCGGCGGTCACGATGCGGGTGGCGGCGGCGGCGTCTTGGGCCGCTTGCGCCCGTGCCAGATCGGCATTGCCTGCCAGCGTTTTGGCAACGGCACGCAGGCGGTCGCACACCGCGATATTCGCCCGCGCCTCACCGACCGGATCGGTGCCGCCGTGATCGGGGAAGGTGTCGAAATAGATCACCCCGTCATAGCCTGCACGGTCCAGCGCCACGAACAGTTCCACCGTTTGCACCGGATGGACCGAGCCTGCGATCAACCCGTCATCGCGCTTGCCGTAGCCGTCGTTCAGGTGAACGCCGAGGATGCGGCTGGACCTTGCGGCCAGCATCGCAGCGCGGGCGGGCATCTCACCCGCAAACAGCATGTGGCAGAAATCGAGTGTAACGCCGGTATTCTTGCGCCCCACCTCGGCCAGTGCGAGCAAGGTCGTGGTCATGTCGGGCATCACCACATGGGCGCGGGGTTCATTGGGCTTGTATTCGATGGCGATGTCGATGGCGGGGTTATGGTCGGCCACCTCGGCAATCGCGGCGATGCTGTCATCCCATTGCCGCGCGTAATCGGCCTGAAAGCTGTAATCAAAGCCGTCCTGCCCCATCCACAGCGTCATCAACCGCCCGCCCATCGCGGCCAGCGCATCCAAGCCCCGCTTGGTCACGTCAATCGCGGCGCGGCGGACCTTTGGGTCTGGGTTGCTGAAGGCCCCCAGCCGAAATCCGGGGTCGGTGTAATAGCGCATCGCCAAGCCGTTCAGCGCCATGCCGTGATCGGCCAACAGCCGTGACAGCTCTGCCGGGGAATGGTGGTCGAAATGGTCGGGAAAGTTCAGGTCGGCGGCATCCAGCCCCCCCACGCGCCCCGCCGCCGCAATCATTTGGGCCACGGTGTCGCCCTTTTGCTTGAACGCATTCAGGCGGGTGGCATAGCGGGGGCGGTTGGGCAGGGTCATGGCTGTCCTTGGACTGAGAAAAGGTCTGGGCGCTCACGCTCCAGCGGGTGAAGATAGGTCAGCAACTGGCGCAGGTGCTGCTGCACGGCATGGCGCGCGGCGACGGGATCACGCGCCTCCAAGGCCGCAAGGATGGCGCGATGTTCGGCCAGCGTGGTGGCAAGACGGCCCTGCACCGGCAGGATCAACTGCCGCGCGCGGTGCACGTTCAGCCATGCGGTCTGTGACACCTGCGGCAGGCGCGGAAAGCCGGTGAAGGACAGGATCATCTCATGCATCTGGCCGTCCAGTTCCATGAAGCCTTGTTGATCGCCATCGGCCAAAAGCGCCTCTTGGATCATCAGGTTGCGGCGCAACTCACGCAACTGGTCATCGGTGATCTGGGTGGCGACAAGTTCCGCGGCGGCCACTTCGATCGCTTCGCGGATGAAGGCCCCTTCGCGGATGTCGGTCATCGACAAGCGCGCGACAAAGGTGCCCGCCTGCGGAACCACATCCACCAACCCGTCCGAGGCCAGCCGCGCCACCGCATCGGCGACAGGGCTGCGCGATACGCCCAGACGTTCGCAAATCTCGGGCTTTCGGATCACCTCGCCGGGGCGATAGCTCAGCGTCAGGATGGCCGAACGCAAGGAGTGATAGACCCGCTGGCCCAACGACCCCTGAAACTGGTCCAGCGGCACAAGCCGCGCCGCGCCATGCATTTCTGGTGATTGGGTCATTGGAGCTTGTGGCATGCTAACATGTTAGCCGCGATGATTGGCCTGTCAAGAATGCTGCGCATCCTCGCAGGACTTCGGGCGGGGTGAGGCGGCGGTGGTGTCATCGCCTGTGCCTTTATCCAAAACGTGGCCAGAGGCAACCGGATCATCCGTCGCAGCCATCCGGATTGCCGTGACGTGGCGTGCCGAGTGGTGATGCCGGGATTTTTGCGGGTCCGATGTGGGGCAAGGGGGAGGCATCTGCGGATTTCGGTGGTCTTTGCGCTGCAATCGGACAGACTGTCTGCACGATGCAAATCAATCGCCCAAGCCGAGGCCCCTGATGACCACCCCCACTGTCCTGACCGTTGGCAGCCTGCATTATGACATCTTGGTTCAGGCCGACCATTTGCCGCGCAAGGATGAAACCGCCGTCGGGTCGCGCTGGTTTCCGAAATTCGGCGGCAAGGGCGGCAATCAGGCTGTCGCCGTGGCCAAGGCGGGCGTGGCCAGCCGCATGTTCGGCGCGGTGGGCAATGACGACTTCGGCCGCTTCATGCGCGCCGCACTGCGGGCGGGCGGGGTAGAGGATGGCTTTGTCGCCACGCTGGACGGCGTCGGGTCGGGGATGAGTGTCGCAATCCTCGATGCCGCAGGGGATTACGCCGCGACCATCGTATCCGGGGCGAATCTGCAGATTGATCCCTCGGGGCTGGCTGATGAAACGCTGTGGCGGGATGTCGGTCTGTTGATCCTGCAAAATGAGGTGCCAGAGGCATTGAACACCGCTGCCGCCGCGCAGGCCCGCGCGCGGGGCGTAACGACCCTGCTCAACGCCGCCCCCGCGCGTGCCCTGTCGCCCGCGCTGGTGGGGGAGGTTGATATTCTGGTCGTGAATGCGGTCGAGGCCGAGATGATGGGGGCTGATCCTGTCACCTGCCTGAACAGCGCGGCAGAGGCCGCCAAAGGGCTGTCCGCAGGGTTTGCGGCGGTGATCGTCACCGCGGGCAGCAAGGGCCTTGCCGCCGTCGGCCCGGATGGCGCGACATTTGCCATCCCCGCCGAGCCTGTGCAGGCGGTGTCCAGCCATGGCGCGGGGGATGCCTTCATCGGTGCGCTTTGCGCGGCATTGGTGCAGGGGCGCAGTTTGCAGAGTGCAGCACAGGCCGCGTCCCATGCGGCTGCGCTGCATGTCAGCGGGCAGGCGGGCTAAGGCCGCAGCGTGGTCATTGCCAAGCGCGCCGAAGGGGCGCGCTGAGTGGCACCCTGTCGGCGTTGCGCGATCCGGGGCGTCCTCTTTCGGGGGCCACTTGCGCTTTGGATCACAGCTTGGGTGAGGGGGCGGCGACGGTGCCGCCCCTGCGCCTGATGCTTCCGTGCCTTGCGGCGACCGGCGGTGGGCCGGCCCGATGGCAACCGCGCGAAACGACCCTCAGCCCATCCGTTCCGAGGCGTAAGACCCCGGTGAGGCGGGGAACACCACCGTCTTGTTGCCGTTCTGGAACACGCGGTGATGGATGTGGGCGTGAATGGCCCGCGACAGCACCTGTGCCTCTACGTCACGGCCAAGGCTGACGTAATCATCGGCACTTTGGGCATGGGTGATACGGACAGTGTCCTGTTCGATGATCGGGCCTTCGTCCAGATCGGCGGTGACGTAATGTGCCGTGGCCCCGATCAGCTTCACCCCGCGCTCATAGGCCTGCTTGTAGGGGTTCGCGCCCTTGAACGACGGCAGGAAGGAATGGTGGATGTTGATGATCCGGCCCGACATCCGCTCGCAGAACGCATCCGACAGCACCTGCATGTAACGCGCCAGCACCACGAATTCCGCGCCCGACTCTTCGACCAGCGCCAGAAGGCGGGCTTCGGCTTCGGGTTTGTTTTCCTTGGTCACCTTGATGTGGTGGAAGGGCAGGTCGTGGTTCACCACCACCTTTTGATAGGTCAGATGGTTGGACACCACCCCCACAATCTCGACCGGCAGGCCGCCGATGCGCCAGCGGTAAAGCAGGTCGTTCAGGCAATGGCCGAAATTCGACACCATCAGAAGCATCTTCATCCGCCGCGCCGAGTCGTGGATGGCCCAATCCATGCCAAAGCCTTCGGCCACTGTGGCAAAGCCTGCGCGCAGAGTTTCCAGCGACGTTCCCGTCTCGGCACGGAACGAGATGCGCGAGAAAAACTTACCCGTCAGGTCATCGTCGAATTGGGCGGCATCGGTGATGTTGCAGCCCTGTTCGGCCAGATAGGTCGAAATCGCGGCGACGATGCCACGACGCGAGGCGCATTGCACGGTCAGCACAAAGGCCTGCGGTTGTGCCCCTTGGGGCGGAAGAGGAGCGGTCATGAAAATACCCGACGTCAGGAGGAGGAGGAGTCGCAATGGGAGGTGGTCCGCGCAGGGGGAGGCCCCGCACGATCCATGGCCAGATGAAACCGCAAAACGGCGGCGGGCTGTAGGGGCTGCGGCGCAGCATGGCGTGTTTGCGACATGGAATTGTCTAAAATGACACAGGGCGGGCTGGAGCGACTGGCGGTCGTGCATGTCGGGTTGGAAAAGACCGGCACGACGGCGGTGCAGGCGTGGCTTGCGGCGCGGCGGTCAGTGTTGCGGGCCGAGGGGGTGTTGGTGCCGCAAAGCATCGGTGCGCCGAACCAGACGCGGCTTGTCGCCGCCTGTCTGGACGATGCGGCGGTGGACAACATCAAGGCGCATCTGATGGCGGCGCAGGCGCGACCCGCCCACGCAGTGCGGGCGCGGGTCATGCGCGATTTCGCAGCCGAACTGGCGCAAGGTGGCTGGTCGCGGCTGGTCATCACGTCTGAACTGATCTCATCCCGCCTGCACCGCCCGTCCGAGGTGGACCGTCTGGTTGCCGCGCTGCGACCCCATGTGGATCGGATCCGCTTTGTGCTGGTGCTGCGGCGGCAGGCGGATTTGGCGCTGTCGCGGTTCAGCTCGGCCCTGCGGGCGGGGCATGACCGTTTTGACGGTCTGTGGGAGGATCTGTCGGGACTGGCCTTTCGCGATCTGCCGCCGGGGCGGGTGGTTGATGACGCGGTGGAGTATTTCGATTTCACCCGCATCCTTGCCCGCTTTGACCGGGTCGATGGTGCAGAGGTGGCCGTATCGCTGTTTGACGCGCAAGACCCGCTTGGCCCTGTGCTGCGCGCCTTGGGGTTGCCGCCGTTGGCAGCACCTCTGCCGCGGTTGAACCCGGCGCTGTCGGCCCCGGCGCAATGGCTGATTGCGGCGTTGAACCGGGATCACCCCGTGCAATTCGCCTCTGGTCTGCGCAACACGGCCTATCAGCACCTGTTGCGCCGCATCGAAGCACAGGTGATCGGCCCCGCGCGTCAGGTCGCGCGGGCAGAGGCAGAGTCGTTCCAAGACCGCTTTGCCGCCAGCAATGCAGCCCTGCTGGACCGGACGGGGCTGGGATTTGACACCGATTTCAGCCGCAATCCGCAGCGGGTGGATCATGGTGACCTGCCCGCGCGGCTGGCGGAAACCTTGGCACAACTGCGCCGACAGGCCGCCGCTTTGCCCAAGGCGGAACCCATCGCGCAAGTGGCATTGCGCGGCCTGCGGCAGGCGGCCTGCACCGTGGGGCTGCGGTGATGGCGGGTTGGGCGACCTTTCGAATGGGGTGGCGAACAGCCCTGCGCGCGGTGCAGCGGCGGCGGGCGCTGTCCACCGCGCAAGCTCTGCCGCAGGGGCAGGTCACGCTGGCGCGCATCATCGGCAATGATCTTTATCCCCGCCATGCGGACGGGCAGGCCCTGCGCAACCTTGACCTGATCCTGACCGCCGAACCCGCCTGTGACGGCTGGGACAAGCTGTTCATTCTGAACCGCTGGTTCGATGCTGCCGCCGCTGACCGCGCGGCGCAGGTGATCGGGGCGGCGGGGCACCGGGTCATCAATATTCCCTTTGATGCGGCCAGCTATGCCAAGGCGCTGACCGATTGGCGTTTCCTTGGTCCCGACCCTGACAGGGCGTTGGCCCGGCTGGGCGATTTTGGGCGCGCGCGGGCGGATCGGGCGCGGCTGTGGGCGGTCCGTGCGAAACTGGCCGCCGCCATCGGTCTGAACGATGCGCGCAACCTTGCGCTGACCCACGGTCGCGACTGGACGCTTGTGCTGGATGGCGGCTGTTTCGTGCCTGAGCACAGCCTTGCCGCGCTGCGCCGCGATCTGGCAACGCCGACTGTGGCCCCCTGTCTGGTGATCCCGATGCTGCGTCTGGGGGATGGTGACCTGACCCGTCCGCCGCGGCCCGATTGGCGCGAAGAGCCGCAGGTCGCCTTGCACCAGTCGGCCCGGCTGCGCTTTGACCCGCGCTTTCCTTATGGTCTGCGCGACAAGACGGCGCTCTTGACCGCACTTGGCGTGCCGGGGGCGTGGGATGATTGGGCGCGTGATCCTTTCCTGCCCGCGCCAGAGCCGACACCGGATCGCCATCGCTTCAAGCGCGCCTCAGCCGCCGTGTTGCGCCTGCCTTCGGGTGGCAGGCTGGAAGAGGCGGGTGCGCACCGTTCCCGCCATCAGGCCCGCACCGCCGCGATCTTTGCCACTATCGCCCATCTGGACCGGCTGACAGGGGCTGCGGATGCCGCCCTGACCCGCCGTCTGCTTCAGGCCTGATCCATGTTCACCCTGCGCCACCCGACGATAGATGACCTGCGCCAACGCCGTCTTGTGATCGGGCTGGGCGCGATGAAATCGGGCACGACGTGGCTTTCGGATTATCTGGGGCGGCATCCGGGCTTTTTCCATGCGCCGATCAAAGAGATGAACGTTTTCAACCGCCGCTGGCCCAATCCATTGCAAGGCGATGGTCCTGCCTTTCGTCTGTGGCGGATGGAGGAGATCGTGCTGGACCCGTCATTCCCACGCTCTGGCAAGCTGCGGATGCAGTTGCGGGCGCTGGCGGAACTGGGGCGGATCGAGACGGATCAGGACTATCTGGCCTTTTTCGCGCGGCGAATGCGGGGGCAGGGGGCGTTCGGGGAAATCTCACCCTCTTACGCCCTGCTGCCGCCCGAGGCGCTGCGCCAGATGGCCGGGCTGACTGACGACGTGCGCTTTGTGTTCCTGATGCGCGATCCGGTGGCGCGAATGGCCTCGCAGATTCAGCATTTGCGCCGCCGCCTACGCCGGGAGTCGACGGTTGATGAGGTGATGGCCGAAGTGCTGCCCGGCAGCCCGCTGTGGCAGCGCGGGGAATATGGGCGCACGCTGGACGCGCTGGCGGTGGCGGGGGTGCGGTTCAAGGTGCTGATCTATGAAGATATGTTCCAAGACAGCACCATCCGCGACCTGTGCCATTGGCTGGGGCTGGCCCATTCCGCACCGGATTTCGCCAAGCGGCTGAACGTGGCACAGGGTGATCCGCTGACCGGGGCGCAGTTAGACCAACTCCGCGACAAACTGGCCCCGGTCTATGCCGACCTTGCCGCCCGCTTTGGCGCGGATCGTCCGATGGCGTGGCGGTGGGAGCGCGGCGCAACGCCGGGTTGACGTGCCGATGGGTCGCGGTTCGCCTGTTGTGGGTCGCGTCATGCCGTTGACGCAAGGGGCGGGCTGGCGTAGCGCTGGCGGCGCATGATCCTTGCGGGCATCGGGGGCCGGACCGGGATGGAAACCAACGCATTGCCACTGCCGGAACCCACCCCTGACGCCTTGTCCGGGGTGCTGGACCTGATCCATCTGGGCGGGCCTGCGATGTGGGCCATTGCGGCGCTGTCGGTGGCCTCTTTGACGCTGATCCTGTGGAAGGTGATGCGTCTGGCCGCGATGGGGGCTTGGTCCGGGGGCGGGCATACGGCCCGTGCGCTGGCCTTGTGGAAACAGGGCAAGACCGCCGAGGCGCTTTCGGTCCTTGACCGTCGCCACTCGGTCCGGGCGATCCTGACACGTACGGCGATGCGCGCGGCGCTGGAACCGGGCCTTGACCGCGACCGGGCCGAGGCGGAAACCGCCCGTGTGGCGCGGGGGCTTTTGGCGCAGGCGGGCTGGGGTCTGCGCGGGCTGGAGCTTGCGGTGGCCGTGGGGCCTTTGCTGGGCCTGTTGGGCACGGTGACGGGGATGATTTCGTCCTTCCAATCGCTTCAGGCTGCCGGGGTGCGGGCGGACACCGCCACCCTTGCGGGGGGGATTTGGGAGGCGCTCTTGACCACCGCCGCCGGGATGGCCGTGGCGATTCCGGCGCAGATTGCACTGGTCTGGTTTGAAAGCATCGTGGACCGTCTGCGCCATGACATGGAGGATGCGGCGACGCAGGTTCTGATGTCGCCTCAGGCCGCGTCTGCACTGCGGCAGGCGGCAGAGTGACATGGGCCTGCGCGCCGATGCCGCGCTGGCGCTGCTGCTGGCCTTGGGCCTGCACGGCGCGGCGCTGGCGCTGATCGCAGAGCGTCCGGGGGCAGGCTCCACAGCGGCGGGGGATGGCGGGGCCGATCTGGTCACCATCGCGCCGGTATCGGGCGAGGTCGCCGCGCTGATCGCAACATGGGAAGCCCCGCCACAGGTGTCGCCAAGCGTGCCGGATGTGCCAGAGCTTGTCGCTGTGCCAGACCCGGTGCCAGATCTGCCGCCTGATCTGGCTGCTCAGGTGGCCCTGCCTGTTGCGCAAATGGCGGCGGTGCCCGATGCCCCGGTTTTGCCGGACGTCTTGCCAACCATGACACCGCCCCCTGTGATGGACGCGCCGCCCCCGCCTGATCTGGCACCTGTGGCGCAAGTCTCACCCGATCTGCGCCCCAAACCAAGGCCGAAACCCGATCCCGAACCCGCGCCGAAGGCAGAGACGAAGCCCAAGCCCGAACGCACCCCCAAACCTGCCCCCGTGCCCGCGGCGCAGGCGGCGGGGTCAGGCGATGGTGGTGCGGTGGGACAGGCCGGGCAAGCGCAGGCCGGAACCGCCGACAGCGCGGGGATGCAGGATGCGCTGACGGCATGGGGCGCGGACATTCGCGGGCGGATCGAGCGGAAAAAGACCTATCCCCGTGCCGCCGATGGGGCCACCGGCGTGGTCACGCTGGTGATCACCGTCACCCCGCAAGGCGCGCTTGTCGCGGTGTCGGTCGCCGCCAGTTCCGGCAATCCGGTGCTGGATGCGGCTGCGGTTCAGGCGGTGCAATCCGCGCGTCTGCCGCGTGGCCCTGCGGGGATTGACCCGGCGGGGCACAGCTTCCGCTTTCGCTTGCGCTATGAGCGCTGAGCCTGCCTAGCGTGCGTTTATGCCAACCCCCGGGAGGGTTTTGCACCCTCCGTCAGCCAGCGGCTCTTGAACCGGTGGCGAACCGCTGGCTGACCCACCCGCAGGATGTTTCAGCGCCGGGGAAGGTGGGCAGGCAGAGCGTTGGCGGCGGCTTGACAATCCCCGGTCGTCGCCGCCTGATCCGGTGAAAGTTGGAGCATCCCATGACCCATGACGCCGAGTTGGAAGACCGCCTGATCCGCTATTGCAAGGTGGACACGCAAAGCGACGAAACGGCGGCCAGCCAGCCCTCGACCGCCATCCAGTTGGACCTGTCGCGGATGCTGGTTGCGGAATTGCAGGCGATGGGGGCGGCGGATGTGACCCTGACCGACTATGGTGTGGTGCTGGCAACGATCCCGGCGACGGTGCACACGCCTGCGCCTGTGGTGGGGTTTCTGGCCCATGTCGATACCGCACCCGCCTATCATGCCGTGGGGGTCAAGCCCGTGGTGCATCGCGGCTATAATGGTGGCGACATCACCTTTGCCGATGCGCCAGAGTTGAAACTGTCGCCCGCAAATTCGCCCTATCTGGCGGAAAAGCTGGGCCATGACATCGTGACGGCCTCTGGCACCACGCTTCTCGGCGCGGATGACAAGGCCGGGGTGGCGATCCTGATGACAGCGGCGCGGCATCTGTTGGACAATCCTGACATCCCGCATGGCACCATCCGTCTCGGCGTCGATCCGCGCCTGCCCGCCGATCTGGGGGCGGATTTCGCCTATACGCTGGATGGCGGCCGCGCGGGTGAGATCGAGTTTGAGAGTTTCTCAGCCGATGGCGCGGTGGTGCGCATCACGGGCGTGTCGGCCCATCCCGGCTATGCCAAGGGTAAGCTGGTCAACGCGCTGCATCTGGCGGCCAAGATCGTGCAGACCCTGCCGCAAGCAACTCTGGTGCCGGAACTGGCCGAGGGGCGCGAAGGGTTCTTGCATCTTTATGACATGCAGGGCGGTGCGGCGGAGGCCACACTGAAATTCATCCTGCGGGATTTTGAACTAGAGGGGTTGGCGGCGAAGGGTGAGCTTCTGCGGCAGGTCTGTGCCGTGGTGGCCGCGACCGAGCCCCGCGCGTCGATCACCTGCGAAATTCGCCCCCAATACCGCAACATGCGCTATTGGCTGGAAAAGGACATGACGCCTGTGACGCTGGCGCAAGAGGCCGTGCGCGCCTGCGGGATGGAGCCGGTGTCGGTTCCGATCCGGGGCGGCACGGATGGGTCACGGCTGACGGAAATGGGGGTGCCCTGTCCCAACGTCTTTACGGGCATGCAGGAAATCCATGGCCCGCTGGAATGGGTGTCGGTGCAGGATATGGCAGCGGCGATGCGGGTGGTGTTGCGGATTGCGGGGATGGTGGCAAAGGCGGATTAATCCCGCGCCGCGAACAAGGCTGCGAGTGCCGCGCGGTCGATGCCCGGCACAATCAGACCTTCGGGTTTGACGGCGATACAATCCTCACCCGCGACGATGGCATTGATGACCGACTCCTCGACCGCCTCGACGGCGGCAAGGTAGAGGGGGTCGATGGCGACGTCGTCCAATTCCTGCCGGTGCAGGATCGGGCTGTCGGGGTCTTGCCGCGCGTCGGGCGGCGTGGTGGAAAATGCAAGGAAGATGTCGCCCGACGATTGCCCGCCCGGCGTGCCGCCGCGTCCGATGCCAAGCGCGGCGCGGCGGGCCAGATGGCGCAACGACAGGGCCGACAGCGGCGCATCAGTGGCGAGGATGACGATGATCGACCCTTGCTCACGCTGGGCAAAGCTGCCTTTGGGCATCGCCTCACCCACCGGGACGCCCAGCACCCGCAGCCAAGGCCGCCGCCCGTGGTTGGCCTGCACCAAAGCGCCAAGAGTGTAGTCGCGCCCGCCCACCGTCACGCGGCGCGAGGATGTGCCGGTCCCGGCCTTGAACTCATAGGCGATCATGCCGTTGCCGCCGCCGACCGATCCTTCGGCCACGGGGCCTGAGGCGGCGGCGTTTATCGCGGCTTCGGCATGGTCGGGGGTGACATGCAGCGCGGTGATGTCGTTCAAAACGCCGTCATAGGTTTCGGCCACCACGGGCATGGCCCAGGCGTGTTGCCCCTGAAACCAGTCGGCATAATGGCGGATCATCCAGCGCGTCACACCGTGATGCACTGCGCCGATGGCATGGGTGTTGGTCAGGCAGATGGGGCCGATGAACTGGCCGGAATCGTCAATCCAGTGGGTTCCCGTCATCTCGCCATTGCCGTTCAGGGTGAAGTGACCGGCGCGGACCGGAAGCGGTGTTCCGGCATCTGCGCGGGGCAGGATCGCCGTCACACCGGTGCGCATCTTTTGCGCGGGGTCGGTCAGGGTGCAGAAGCCGACCCGCACGCCCGGAACGTCAGTGATGGCGTTCCATGGCCCCGGTTGACCCGGCAAGGGCAGGCCAAGATCACGGGCGCGGCCAAGGTCTCTGGGCGCAGGGGCGGTCTGTGGGGCAGTGGGCATCGAGAGGTTCCTTTGGGCCTGAGTGCGCAAGGGAACATGCCGATAGGGGGCAGGGCAAGAGGACTGGGCAAGAGGACTGGGCAAGAGGACTGGGCAAGAGGACTGGGCAAGGGGGCTGCGTCTTCGGGTGGCGCGTCAGGGTGTGGGCAGCGTCGGGGATGGCTGCGGTGCGGGCTGCACTGGCAGGTCTGGCAGGTCTGGCACGGCATCGGCCCCCGGCACCATCAGGCGCACGCAGGCAAGTGACCCATCAAAAGCGCAAGGCGCGCCTTGTGGGGTATAGGCGAAACGGTCCACCTCCAGCGTGATGGGCTGGCCGGGATAGACCAGCGGTCCCAGCCAGTCGGTCAGCGTTCCCGTCGACCAAACCGAGAAGTAGACCTTTTGCGGCAGCGCGGGCACCTCTGGTCCGCGCAACTCGCGTATCAATTGGCCATCGGTGAACCATTGCACCAGACCCGGCATCCAGACCAAGGCATAGTTGCGAAAGGCCCAGTCGCCGCTTTGGCGGTGCTGTTGCTCGCGCCCGCCAGCGCCGTTCAGAAAAAGGTTGGTTTGCAGGACCGGCCCATCCTTGGCAATGAATTCGAAGTCGATTTCATTGTGTGGCTGGTCTTGCTGTTCCCCGATGAAGGTGAAGAAATTGGCATTCGTGCCCGAATGGTAAGGCACCCGCATCCGCGCCTCGAACGTGCCATATCCGTAGCGGGCGATGGACTGCACCTCGGCGCAGGAAAAGGGCTGACCGCCCGCTATGCGGTCAGAAAGGGTCAGGCGTAGCAGCCCGTCGCCAAGCGAGACACTGTCCGCTGTCCAAAGGCAATTCTGATGTGCGCCGTTGGTCCATCCATCCGACACCAGCCAGCGGTCGGTGTCCAAAGCCGTGAATTCATCCATGAAGGCGGGCGAAGCGATGACAGGACCATCGGCGGCGGGCGCATCCGCATCCTGCGCGACCGTCTCTGTCCCGGTGATCGCGGCCAAAGCCAATCCGGCTGCCATGATCGCCTGTCGCAGATTATGCGTCATCCCTGTCCCCTGCTCATGTCCACAGGGGCCAAGCGCCGCCGAGTACCGCCGGGTTCCGCTTGGGTTTTGGTGTGGGCCGAAATCTTTCCTGTCCATGATGACCGGCGTCAGGATGTCGGCAACAGGGTCTTTCTGGGAGGGCCTGTCCGGACCAGCGCTTTTGGCCCCTGCTTGCGCCGCTGCTGGGGACAAGGAACCTCATCGCCACTTTTGCCTCGTTTGCGCAAAAGGGTTTGTCTTGCCGTGCTCATCGCCTCTCCTTCCTCGCGGCGGGTGGTCTGGTCGTTGATCAGCAGTTTGGCCGCGACCCGCACTTCGGGTTTGTCGAACAGCAGTTCCTCTTGCCAGCCGTGCCAGAGGATGCGGTGTTGCGGGCCGACGCACAGGGAACGGGTGGTGTCCGAGGTGCTCGCCCCACGCACTTGCACAGACCTGAGCCATCGCGGACGGACATGCGAGGACCGATGTGGACGGTTCGTCTGCGATGGCGGGCTGAAGACAGCGGTCATGGGGCAAAGACCCCGCCCTGCGCATCGGATTTCGTCACAGGGCGTCAGGCCAGCATGTCACGCCTTGCCGTCACTGACCCGAAAGTCCCGCCGGTGGACCGTGTGCGCTGATCGTTGGGTGCGGCCCGGAACGCCCCCTGTCCTGCGCTGCGCGACGGGCAAATCACCAATCGGTTTGCCCTCTGGCAAGACCGCAGCAGGCCGTTTGTCGGATCAACTGCGTTGCAGCTTGACGGGTTCCGACCGACCCAAGCGCAGGAAATGCGCCATGAAGGGTTTTGTGGCATCCTCTTCGCGGGTGGCAGCGTAAAGGCGTTTGGTGATGGTCTGCGGACCAAGCGGGCGAGTGACGTAATCGGCATTGCTGCGCACCTCACGCAAGACCCAATCGGGCAGCACTGACACGCCCCGGTTTGACCCGACCAGCATCAGGATCACCGCCGTCAACTCCACCGGGCGTTGGCCGCGCGGTTCCACTTTGGCGGGGGTCAGCAGTTCGGTGAACACATCCAGCTTGTCGCGGCTGACGGGGTAGGTGATCAGGGTCTGATCCCTGAAATCCTCGGCCCCGATCCAGTCCTTTTGCGCAAGCGGGTTCTGGCGCGACGCGACGAAGGTGGGGTGATAATCAAACAGCGGATTGAACACGACCCCCGACAGGTTGACCGGATCGGATGAGATCACAAGGTCCACCTCTTCGCGCAGCAGGGCGGGGAAGGCGTCAAAGGCCAATCCGGCGCGGATGTCCACGTCCACCTCGGGCCAGGCGTGGCGGAATTGTTCCAGCACCGGGAACAACCAGTCAAAGCAGGCGTGGCATTCGATGGCGATGTGCAGACGGCCCGTCTTGCCGGACCGCAGGGCGCGGAACTCTTCCTCCAGCGCGTCAAGCTCGGGAATGATCCGTTCCGCCAGCCGCAGCATCCGCAGACCCGCCGCCGACAGTTTCATGGGTTTGGACCGGCGGACGAACAATTCCATTCCCGCCTGATCTTCCAGCCCCTTGACCTGATGCGACAGCGCCGATTGCGTCATGTTCAGCATATCGGCCGCACGGGCCAGACCCCCGGCCTGATGAATCGCCCGGATGGTGCGAAGGTGGCGAAACTCCAGATACATTATGCGCGCGCCTCATGTTCTACATGCATATTATGAATTTGTCTCACATGGCGCGGTCTGGCACAAGAGGGACAACAGATGGAGTGACCGACATGACCGCGCCCCGCATTTCCTTTGAGTTCTTCCCGCCGCAGACCTTGGATGCGTGCTTCCGGCTGTGGGAGACCGTGCAGGCGTTGGCCCCGGCCAAGCCAAACTTCGTGTCGGTCACCTATGGCGCGGGCGGCACCACCCGCAAACTGACGCATGAGGCGGTCAGCACCATCGGCAAGAATTACGGTCTGAACGTCGCGGCGCACCTGACTTGTGTCGATGCCACGCGGGCCGAGACGCTGGAGATCGCCGAAAGCTATGCTGCGGCGGGCGTGACCGAAATCGTCGCCCTGCGCGGCGATGCGCCCAAGGGGGCCGAACGCTTTACCGCCCATCCCGAAGGCTTTGCCTCGTCGGTGGAACTGGTTGAGGCATTGGCCAAGACCGGCAAGTTCAAGATCCGTGTTGGCGCCTATCCCGAACCGCACCCCGACGCCAAGGACCGCTTTGCCGATGTGACGTGGCTGAAGCGCAAGATCGACGCCGGGGCGACCAGCGCGATCACGCAGTTCTTCTTTGAGGCCGACACGTTCTTCCGCTTCCGCGATGCCTGCGTGAAGGCGGGGATTGATGCGCCGATCATTCCGGGCATCCTGCCGATCATCTCTTGGGACGGGGCCAAGAAATTTGCGGCCCGCTGCGGCACGCAGGTTCCGGGGCGTCTGGATGAGGCGTTCCAGACCGCTGCCCGTGATGGCCGCGAAGAGCTTTTGTCGTTGACGCAATGCACCACGCTTTGCACCCGGTTGATCGAGGGCGGGGTGCAAGACCTGCACTTCTACACCCTGAACCGCCCGCACCTGACGCGTGAAGTCGTGCGCGCCTTGGGCATCAATCAGGACGTAGCGCTGGAGAAAGTGGCCTGAATGTTTGGACAGCCGCCGCAGGGCTTGCGGCGGCTAAGGGGTGGCCAACTTGGCATCCGCTGGTGAAGGCCCTTCCTGTCGGGCTCCCGCAGGAGGCAATGCCGTTTTGGTGTGGGGTGGATGCCGCCCTTGTTTTTCAAGCCATTGCCAGCATGCCACTGCATTGACGACCTAACAGTCGCGTGGGGCAATTCACCCCGCCAAGTGACCCACCGCGCATCAGTCGCGCGGGGCACGTGACCCGCGCGTAGCGCACCATCTGTGACATGCCCGCCCGTGCGCCTAACGCACGGGCCGCGCCCGCCCGCCCCTTGGCGGGCGCGATAAATCGCCCCCGCCCGGTCGTGCGCCCCCCGTGCCCCACGCGTCAGGACGGCGGACCACCCCTTGCCGCCGCGTTGCCGCATCGGCAATCGGACCGGCGGGTCTGTCCACTGGACAGCCCAGCGTCGGTCCTCTGGCCACCCTCCCTCGCCGCTTGCCGCCATCCCTTGCCGCGTCTATCCTTGGCCCATCCAATAGGGGACGCGCCAAATTGCCCAAACCCGTCTATATCCTCAACGGTCCGAACCTGAACCTGCTGGGCCTGCGCCAGCCGGAAATATATGGCCGTGAAACGCTGGACGATGTGGCCGAGGCGTGCGGGGCCTTGGCCGAAGACCTTGGGCTGACCATCCGCTTCCTGCAATCCAACCACGAAGGCCAGTTGATCGACTGGATTCATGAGGCACGGGAAAAGGCATCCGGCATCATCATCAACCCGGCAGCTTATACCCACACCTCTGTCGCCATCCTTGACGCGCTGCACACCTTTGAAGGGCCGGTGCTTGAGGTGCATATCTCGAACGTTCACAAGCGTGAGGCGTTTCGCCACCACTCTTACGCCAGCCTGCGCGCCGAAGGGGTGATCGCTGGATTCGGGACCGAAGGCTATCAACTGGCGCTGCGGCGGATGCGGACCCTGACCACCAAATGACCGCCGGGGCGGAGGATCGGTTCCGCTGGCACCCCGCCGCACGGCTGTTCGGGCCGGACGGGGCCGAGGTTGCGCCCTTGGCGAATGGCCCGCCAGTGTTGGATGATTTGGACAGTCCCACAGCCCTTGCCGCCGCGATGGCGCAGAACGGGCGGGCGTTTCGGATCGGGGCGGTGGATCAGCCCGCACCCCCCCACTCCGACCTGCCAGAGTTTGAAACCCTGACCTCCGGCACCTCTGGCACCCCGCGCCGCATCCGCCGCAGCCAGTCCAGTTGGACCGCCAGTTTCGCCGTCAATGCGGGCTTGTTCGGTATCGGTCCCAATGCGCGGGTGGCGGTGCTGGGGCGGCTGTCGCATTCGCTGGCGCTTTATGCCGGGGTTGAGGGCCTGCATCTGGGGGCGGATGTGCATCTTTTGGACCGCCTGCGCCCGGATCGCCAGCGCAGGGCTTTGACGGAACTGGGCATCACCCACCTTTACGCTACACCTGCGCAACTGCGCCTGCTGACCGATGCGCCGGGCCCTGCCTTGCCGCTGGATCATGTGATCCTTGGCGGATCAAAGCTCGACCCCACCCTGCGCGCAGCTTTGGCGGCGCTGGCCCCACAGGCGCGGGTGGCCGAATTCTATGGCGCGGCAGAGACGAGTTTTATCACCCTCTCCTCCCCCGACCTGCCACAAGACTCAGTAGGCCGCGCCTATCCCGGCGTGGACATCGTGATCCGCGATGGTTCGGCCTTGGTGCCAGAGGGGCAGGTGGGCGCGGTCTGGGTGCGCTCTCGCTATCTGTTTCAAGGCTACGGCGACAACGCCCCCGGTCCGGCGCAACGGGACGGCGATTGGATGAGTGTGGGCGAAATCGGCACCCTGCGCGACGGTTGTCTTTACCTGCACGGGCGGGCAGGACGGATGGTCACTGTGGCCGATCAAAACGTGTTCCCCGAAGAGATCGAGGGCTTTCTTGTCAGCCTCGGCCTGTCGCGTGTTGCTGTCCTTCCCCGGCCCGATCCTTTGCGCGGCACCGTACTGGTCGCCGTGGCGCAGGGCGACGGGCAGGGCGACGGGCAGGGGACAGCGGCCATCCTGCGCGCCGCCCGCGACCGCTTTGGTCCGCTGAAAGCCCCCCGTGCGATGATGTGGCGGGCGGATTGGCCAGAGTTATCCTCGGGCAAGCCAGACCTTGCGCGGCTGGCGGCAGAGTGGGACGTATGAGCGCGGCCTATATCATCCACGCCCTGCGCTCTGCCGTCGTGCCGCGCGGCGGTGCCTTTGCGGGGTTGCGCGTTGATGACTTGGGGGCGTCTGTTGTGACCGCGCTTTTGGCCCAAGCGGGGATTGCTCCGGATCAGGTGGATGAGGTGATCTGTTCCAATGCGCTGGGTGAGGGCGGCAATCCCGCCCGCCGCATCGCCTTGGCCGCAGGGCTGCCGGACCGGGTGGCGGGGCTGACCACGGATCGCCAATGCGCCGGTGGCTTGGATGCCCTGCTGCTGGCGCGAGCCTTGGTCATGTCAGGCATGGCGCAGGTGGTGGTGGCGGGTGGGGTGGAAAGCCACTCGCGCCGCCCGGAACGGCGGATGCCGGGGGCGGATGCACCCTATCTGCAAGCGCCCTTTACCCCTTGGCCGGATCGTGACCCTGAGATGTCTGTGGCTGCCGCAGCTTTGGCCACGCGGTTGGGGATATCGCGGGACCGGCAAGACGCTTGGGCGGTGGACAGCCACCGCAAGGCGGGTCTGGCGGACCTGTCGGGCGAGATTGTGCCAATCGCCGGGGTGACACGCGACCCCTTCGCCCGCGCCCTGACCCCGGCCATCGCCGCCCGCGCCAAGGTGCTGTCTGGCCCCGTCACCGCCGCCAACACCGCCGTCGCCGCCGACGGCGCGGGTTTTGCGCTGGTCGTCTCGGCCCAGATTGCCGCGCGCTTTCCAGCCGCCTGCCGCCTGTCCGGCGTCACGCTGGGCGGCGTGCCGTGGGAACCGGGCCTTGCCCCCGTCGCCGCCATCCGCGCGGCCTTGTCCGGTCGCGTGCCCGATGTGGCCGAGGTGATGGAGGCCTATGCCGTGCAAGCCATCGCCTGCGTCGAGGGCGCGGGTCTTGATCCTGCGACCGTCAACATCGGCGGCGGCGCTTTGGCCCGCGGCCATCCCATCGCTGCCTCTGGCGCCGTCTTGGCGGTGCGGCTGTTTCACCAGATGGGTCAGGTGCGCGTGGGTCTTGCCGCCATCGCAGCGGCGGGGGGGATTGGCACGGGGCTGGTTCTGGAGCGGTAGTGCGGCGTTTGGTGCGGGAGCGGGGGGCCAGCCCCCCGCAGCCCCCCGGGATATTTGAACAGAGAAGACAGCGGCAAGAAAAAGGGCTTAGGCCCGCGACAGCAGGGCATCGGGGCGCATGCGGGCGATGCCTTGGGTGATCAGCGCGGCAAGGACCACCTTGATCAGGTCGCCGGGCAAGAAGGCGGTGATCATCAGCGCCGCTTCGGGCAGGGTCTTGTCGAGCATCAGGGCAAGGCCCGGAATGCCAAAGGCGTAAAGCATGATCACGCCGCCGACCAAAGCGCCAATCCCGGCGGCAAGGCCGATGCTGGCGCGCGACCGCTCGACGATAAGTCCTGCGACAAAGGCGGCGACCGGGAAGCCGATCAGGAAGCCAACGGTGGGTGAGGCAAAGACGCCCAACCCGCCACGCCCGCCCGACAAGAGCGGCAGACCGATAGCCACCAGCGCAAGGAACAACAGCACCGCCAGCGCGCCGCGTTTGGCCCCCAGCACTGTGCCGCAGAGCATGATCCCAAGGCTTTGCGCCGTGATCGGCACGCCAAAGGGCAGCATGATCTGCGGCACGAAGCCCAGCACCGCGATCAGTGCGGCGAAAAGGGCAATGTGGGAAAGGCTGCGTTCCATGGCGGTCTCCTGTTGGCGCGGTCAGGGACTTACCCCGCGCCACCCCGTGCACGCAAGGATTCGGCCACATGCTCTGCCTCGTCCAAGGCGGCGAGGGCGGCGGGGACCAGAAGCCGCCACCCCGGTGGGCGCAAGCTGCGGGCGAACCACGCGCTGCGGATCAGCGCGATCCGGTCGGACAACACAGGGATGAAGCGGATCACCAGCGCGACCGCCAAGGCGATGCGGTCCCCCGGCAGGCCAAGGCGCGACAGCGGCGCGACGAGCCGCATCAACACCGCCAGCATATCCGAGAGGCGCGTGGTCATGGTCACAAGGTTCGCTGCCGCCACGGCCGACCCCATCCGCAGCAAAATCACCGCCCCGCCAGAGGGGTCGTGCAGGATCAGATGCCAGACCGTCACGATCAGCGCAAAAGGCCAGAGCGGGCGGAGCAGCCCGAACCCCGCCGCCGCAATGTCTCGCCCCAAGGCCAGATGGCCCAATGCAAGGGCCACGGCGACCCCAACCAGCCAAAGCGGCGCGGTCAGTTGGAACAGCGCCAGCGTAAAGAGGCACAGCCCCGCCAGCTTTACCCCGGCAGGCCAACCGTGCAGCGGGGTCTCACGCGGAGAGGTCAGCGTCAGCATCATCCGCCCCCAATCGCGCCATCGCCTCGGTAAACTCCGCCAGCACCGGGGTGGCAGGACCATCGGCCCTCACCCGCCCGCACTCCAGCCAGATCACCCGGTCACAAGATGCCACCGCCGCAGGGGCATGGCTGATGGTGATCAGGCGTTGCGGCAAGGCGGCAAGGCGACGGGTCAACCGCGCCTCGGTCGGCAGGTCGAGCGCGGCGAAGGGTTCGTCGAGCAGGATGGTCGCGGGGTTCATCAGCAGGACCGACATCAGACACAGCCACTGCTTTTGCCCATGTGACAGGGTGGAGACGGGCTGATCTGCCCAATGGCTGCGCCCCTCGGCGCTCAGCGCGGCGCGGGCTACGGTTTCGGCATCGGCGCGGCCCATTTGGCGCAGACCAAAGGTCAGCTCCTCGGCCACGGTTGGCATCAGAATTTGGTGGTCGGGGTTCTGGAACAGAATGCCCAGCCGCGACAGCATCGTCTTGCGGTCGCGGGCGGGGTCGACCCCGTCTACCTGCACGCTGCCCGCAGTCGCCGCGACCAGCCCCGCGATCAGCCGCAGGAGTGAGGTCTTGCCCGACCCATTCCGCCCGACAATGCCGATGCGCGCCTCGGTCAGCGTCAGCGTCAGGTCCGAAAGGATCACCCGGCCCCGGATCGTCAGACCCGCGCCCTGCAACTCGATCCCTGCCTGATCTTGCGTTCCGCTCATTCCCTGCGCTTAGCGCAATGAAAAAGGCCGTTCCAGAAGAAACGGCCCCCTTCATCTTGGTTCAACTACCCCGGGGGCTGCGGGGGCTGGCCCCCGCTTCCGACCTCAGCCCTGACGCGCGGCGGCGACGGACTCTTCCAGGATATCCATCGCCTCGGCGAAATGGGCGTCCGGGATGGTGATGGGCGCAAGGAAACGGATCACGTTGCCATAGACGCCGCAGGTGAGCAGGATCAGGCCGCGCTTCAGCGCCTCCATCCGCACGCGGCCGGTAAAACCCGCGTCGGGTTCGTGGTTTGCGGGATTGGCGAATTCGACCGCGACCATGAAGCCGGGACCGCGGATGTCGATGATTTCCGGCGACGTGGCGCGGATCGATTCCAGACGCTGCTTCAGGCGGCTGCCGAGTTCATTGGCGCGGTCGCAGAGTTTTTCTTCCTCGATCACATCGAGCACCGCATTGCTGGCGGCGATGCCCAAGGGGTTGCCGGCATAGGTGCCGCCCAGTCCGCCGGGGTTGGCCGCGTCCATCAGATCGGCACGGCCGGTGACAGCAGCCAGCGGCAGACCGCCCGCCAGACCCTTGGCCATAGTGGTCAGATCGGCGGCGACACCGTGCATCTGCATGGCGAACAGGTTGCCGGTGCGGGCAAAGCCTGTCTGCACCTCATCGGCGATCATGACGATGCCGTGCTTGTCGCAAAGCGCGCGCAGGGCGCGGATCAGGTCGGTCGGGGCCTCATAAAAGCCGCCTTCGCCCTGCACGGGTTCAAAGATGATGGCGGCGACGCGGTTCGGGTCGAGATCGGCCTTGAACAGCTTTTCGATGCCCTTCATCGAATCCTCGGTCGAGATCCCATGCGGACCCATCGGGAAGGGGACGTGGAAGACGTCCGGCATCATCGCGCCGAAGCCCTTTTTATAGGGCTCCACTTTGCCGGTCAGCGACATGCCCATGAACGTCCGGCCGTGGAAGCCGCCACCAAAGGCGATGACGGCGTTGCGGCCTGTGGCGATGCGGGCGATCTTGATGGCGTTTTCGCAGGCTTCCGCCCCGGTCGTCACGAAGATCGTTTTCTTCTGGAAGTCACCCGGAACGATGGCGTTCAGGCGTTCGGCCAGACGGATGTAATTCTCGTAAGGCAGCACCTGATGGCAGGTGTGGGTGAAGCGGCTCATCTGTTCGGTCACGGCGGCCATGACCTTGGGGTGGCAATGGCCTGTGTTCACAACGGCGATGCCTGCGGCGAAGTCGATGTAGCGGTTGCCCTCGATATCCCAAATCTCAGAGTTCAGGGCGCGATCCGCATAGATCTGGGTCATCATGCCCACACCACGGGAAATGGCTTCATCCCGGCGGCGGGCGACTTCGGCGTTCTGCATGGCAGGCTCCATGATAAAGGATGCGGCCCGCAGCGCGCAGCGTGCGCCGGGCTTCCGCGCGGCATTTGATCAAACTTCCCGCCCCGCTTCAACTGCGAAGGCGTCGTGAAATGCGTCGCAAACGACGCAAGCCGGGCAGGGCCGGACAGGAGGGCGCCGATTCACCACCTGTTAACTCTGCGCGGCGATGCTGCGAGTCGGCGCGGGATTCGGGGTCTCGCTTTTCATGGGGCAGTCCGATGGCGCGGCAGGCAATGAAGACGGAAGTGACGGCTTATGGGGTGTCCGGACTGGACCGCGCCGAACTGGTCTTGCGGTTGCGGCTGATCCGGTCACGGCGGGTGGGGCCGGTGACCTTTCACCGGCTGGTCAGCGAACATGGCAGTGCGGCGGCGGCGCTGGCGGCATTGCCCGACATCGCCCGCGCGGCGGGGGTTGAGGGGTATTCCGTCTGCCCGGTTGAGGTGGCAGAGCATGAATTGACCCAAGGGCGGTTGGCCGGGGCGCAGCTTTTGGCGCATGACGGTCCCGGCTATCCCGATGCGATGCGCGATCTGCCCGATGCGCCGCCCCTCCTGTGGGCGCGGGGGGATGTGTCGTTGCTGGCGCGGCCGTTGGTGGCGATGGTTGGGGCGCGCAATGCCTCATCGCTTGGGCTGCGCATGGCCCGGCGGCTGGCAGAAACGCTGGGTGAGGCGGGGCAGGTCGTGGTGTCGGGCCTTGCGCGCGGGATTGATACGGAATCGCATCGCGCCGCATTGGCGACGGGAACCGTTGCCGTGATGGCGGGCGGGGTGGATGTGATCTACCCCGAAGAAAACGCCGCTTTGCTGGCCGAAATTTCCGCCAAGGGCTGTGTGGTGTCGGAACAGCCCATGGGGTTGGTGCCACAGGCGCGACATTTCCCGCTGCGCAACCGCATCATCGCGGGCCTGTCCCGCGCCGTGGTGGTGGTTGAGGCGGCGGCACGGTCCGGCAGCCTGATTACCGCGCGCGAGGCGCTGGATATGGGGCGTGAGGTGATGGCGGTGCCGGGTCACCCCTTTGATGCAAGGGCAGCAGGCTGCAATCACCTGATCCGGGATGGGGCGACCTTGGTGCGTGGCACGCCCGATGTGCTTGAGGCGCTGGGTGTGGTGCAGGCGCGCAGGACGGGTGAAGAGGCGGACGATCGCCCGCCTTTGCCCGGACCTGTCCCCGCCCGCCGCCCGCTGGGTGATGTGGCGCGGCTGCATGGGATGATCCTGAACCGGCTTGGTCCCAGCCCGACCGCAGAGGATCAGTTGATCCGCGATCTGGCGCTGCCTGCGGCAGAGGTGACGCCGGAACTGGTTGCGCTGGAACTGGACGGCAAAATCCAGCGCGCTCCCGGTGGCATGCTGTCGCGCCTGTAGCCGGCGGTGATCTGGCGGCGCGGGCGTGCCGCCCGCAAGCCTTGCAGCACGGGCCACGCCTGCGGCTTTGGCCCGCGCGGCGGGGGGCGCTGCCCCCGTCGCCCGCAGGCGGGCGACTCCCCCGGGATATTTGGGGCAACGGGGAAGGGGAGGCGATCTGCTCTGAGGTGCATCGCGATTCATTCTACAGTCCGGGATTGCAAGGCCCCTGTCCGTTGCGCGGCGTCGCCAAAAGCGCCCGGATAGGGCGCAGCCTGTCCAGAGACCCGGCAAAGCCTTCGAAAAGACCGCGCATTGACAAGCCCGCCCGTTCGCCCACATGGTGCCGCGCTATTGTCTGGCCTGCGGGAGAGGAAATTTTCATGGCAGTCGTCGTTGTGGAGTCCCCCGCCAAGGCAAAGACCATCAACAAGTATCTTGGCCCGGATTTCACGGTTCTCGCCTCGTATGGCCACGTCCGCGATCTGCCGGCCAAGGACGGTTCCGTCGATCCGGAAAACGATTTCCGTATGGAATGGGAAGTGGCGGCGGAGTCCAAAAAGCACGTCCGCGCCATCGCCGAGGCGCTGAAAACCGATGACACGCTGATCCTTGCCACCGACCCTGACCGCGAAGGCGAGGCGATTTCGTGGCACCTGCAAGAGGCGCTGGCCAGCAGCATCAAGAAGGGCAAGACCGTCTCGCGCGTGACCTTTAACGCCATCACCAAAGAGGCGGTGACCAAGGCGATGCTGTCGCCGCGTCAGGTCGATGTGCCGCTGGTGGATGCCTATCTGGCCCGTCGTGCCTTGGATTATCTGGTGGGGTTCACCCTTTCGCCGGTGCTGTGGCGCAAGCTGCCGGGGGCGAAATCGGCGGGGCGGGTGCAGTCGGTCTGTCTGCGTCTGATCGTCGAACGCGAGATGGAGATCGAGGCGTTCCGCGCGCAGGAATTCTGGACGGTCAAGGCCGTCCTGACCACCCCGCGCGGGCAGGAGTATGAGGCGACGCTGACCAGTTTGGGCGGCAAGAAGCTGCAAAAGTTTGATATTCCCACCTCGGAAGCCGCCGAGATTGCAGTGCAGGCCGTCCATTCTCGCGATCTGACCGTGCAATCGGTGGAGGCCAAGCCCGGCAGCCGCAATCCCTATCCGCCCTTCATGACCTCGACCCTGCAACAAGAGGCCAGCCGCAAATATGGCATGGGTGCCAAGGCCACGATGAGCGCGGCGCAGCGGCTTTATGAGGCCGGGCACATCACCTACATGCGGACCGACGGCATCGACATGGCCCCTGAGGCCGTGATGGCCGCACGCGACGAGATCAAGCGCCGGTTCGGGGCGGAGTACGTGCCCTCAAGCCCCCGGATGTACAAGAACAAGGCCAAGAACGCGCAGGAAGCGCATGAGTGCATCCGCCCGACCGACATGTCGGCCAGCACCGAAAAGCTGCGCCTGACCGAGACGGATCAGAAGAAACTCTATGACCTGATCTGGAAACGGACGATTGCCTGTCAGATGGCCTCGGCCCGGTTGGAAAAGACCGTGGTGGATGTGGCATCCGCCGATGGGCAGGTGGCCTTGCGCGCCAATGGGCAGGTGGTGCTGTTTGACGGGTTCCTGGCCGTCTATGACGAAGGCCGCGATGATGATGGCGAGGATGAGGGCAAGCTGCCCGTCATCATGCAGGGCGAGGCTGCGACCAAGCGGCAGGTGAGCCCCGATCAGCATTTCACCCAAGCCCCGCCGCGCTATACCGAGGCTACGCTGGTCAAGCGGATGGAAGAGTTGGGGATTGGCCGTCCGTCCACCTATGCCAGCATCATCGGCACGATTCAGGACCGCGAATATGTCCGCAAGGACAAGAACCGCCTGATCCCCGAGGATAAGGGGCGCTTGGTAACCGCTTTTCTGACCAACTATTTCCGCCGCTATGTCGATTTCGATTTCACCGCTGATCTGGAAAGCCAGCTTGACGATGTCTCGGCCGGAGAGCGGGATTACAAGGAAGTGCTGTCGCGGTTCTGGCGCGATTTCTCGGCGGCGATTGCGGAAACGGCGGATCTGCGGATCAGTGAAGTTCTCGACAAGATTGACGAATTCCTTGGGCCGCATCTTTATCCGGTGCGGGCGGATGGGTCTGACCCGCGTGTCTGCCCCACCTGTGGCACAGGGAAATTGCACCTGAAGACCGCGCGGTCGGGCAGTGCCTTTATCGGCTGCGGCAATTATCCTGAGTGCCGCTATACCCGCCCGATTTCGGGGGGCGAAGATGGCGCGGGTGGGTTGTCCGCCGATGGGCGCATCCTTGGCCATGATGAGGCTGGCCAGCCGATCAGCCTGCGCGCGGGGCGGTTTGGTCCCTATGTGCAAAAGGGTGAGGCGACGACCGAGGCCCCCAAGCCGCCCCGCGCCAGCCTGCCCAAGGGCTGGTCGCCCGAGTCGATTACGCTGGAACGTGCGATCCAGTTGTTGTCCTTGCCGCGCCCCATCGGGCCGCATCCCGAAACCGGGGATTTGGTCGAGGCCGGGATTGGCCGCTTTGGGCCTTATGTCAAACATGGCAGCGTTTACGCCAATATCCCCGACGCCGAAGAGGTGTTCATCATCGGCATGAACCGTGCGGTCGAAGTGCTGGCGCAAAAGGCCACGCGTGGGCGGGGGGCTGCAGCCCCGGCGGGACCGTTGAAAGTGCTGGGCGCGCATCCGGATGGTGGCGAAGTGCAGGTGATGCCGGGCCGTTATGGGCCTTATGTCAAATGGGGCAAGATCAACGCGACCCTGCCCAAGGACATGGAACCTGAGTCGGTGACGCTGGAACAGGCATTGGAGATTGTGGCGGAAAAGGCGGGCAAGTCGCCGAAAGCCAAGGCCAAAGCGGCACCGAAAGCCGCGGCCAAACCCAAGGCCGCCGCCAAGGCGCCAGCAAAGGCAAAAGCCCCAGCGAAGGCGAAGGCCCCTGCAAAGCCGAAAGCGACAAAAGCGAGTTGAACCATCGGCGGCCCTTCGGAAAGTGGGGCCGTTTTCGCGGGTGACCCTGCCGTGCGGCATGATACACTGACGGGGTGGTGTCCTTGTGGAGTGTGTGATGCGCCTGTCTGTATTTGCCGTGGGTCTTGTGGTCAGCACGGCCCCAGCTTTTGCCTTTGAACCGGGCACCTTGGGTGATGCCTACCGCGATTTCGGCTATGTTCAGGGCTGCACCGACAGCGGCGAATTGCCCGGCTGCATGATCATCGCGGGTGGGTCGCGCTTTGTGGCGACGGCAGATGGCCAGACCCCCGCCGAGGTGATGGCCGCGCTGCAAGCGATGCCGCCGCTCACTTACGTCGAATTTCGCGGCGATATCCTGAACGTCTACGACTCTTTCGCCGAGATCGCCGTGGGCGCGGTGGCAAAGGCGGAGGCGGGCACTGATCCCTATGCTGCGACTTTGCAAGCGATGCAGGGCAAATGGGTGTCTGTCGATGATCCGAAATCCGGGGTGCAGGTTGATGGGCTGTTGTGGACGGATGCCTATGGCGGCGAAGCGATGGGCCAATCGGTGATGTCCTATTACACCGCCTGTTCGGACGGCACCGGAGGCGATGGCACGGTGCTGGAACTGTTCGTGATCGGACCGCAAGAGTCAGGCTCGCTCTGTTATTCCGTGCTGACGGTGGACGCGCAGCGGATGGAACTGTCTTACATGGGCCGGGGCAACACGCTGGCCTATACCCGCGCAGAGTGAGGGCAAGATCATGAAAGCATTGGTTTTGCTTTTGGCGTTCGGGACAGGGGCGGCGCAGGCGCAAGAGTCCTATTCGGGGAATGGCTACCTTTTGTCCTGCGGTGAGGAGGGGTGTTTCATCAATTCCGCCGGGTTCAACCTGTTCGCCCCCGAAGGGCAGGCCCCATTGGATGCCTTGCGCGATCTGCCGATGATGTCGGCGGTGCAGATTGACGGCACCCTGTCCGACATGGGCGATTCCAGTGCCACCATCACCCTGACCAGCGCCGCGCCGATTGCGGATGACCTGTATGAGGGCAACCTTCAGGCCATGCAGGGCGCGTGGCGGCCAGAGGGCGAGGAAACCCCGTTTCACATCTCCATCGCCGGGATGGATTGGGTTGAGGTGCTGGGAGAGGGCGACGAGACCTATTTCATGATGTCGGTCGGTGAATATTGCGGCGATGGCACCTTTCCGGGCAATGGGATGGTCATCAGCCTGTATCGCTATGGCGATGATCCGGGCGATGATGCCTGTTGGCGGCTGGAATATGTCGATGAAGCCACGCTGGAACTGCGCGATTTCAAGGGCGATCAGGGGGCTGTCACCTTTACCCGCAGGGCCGAGTGACGCGGATCAAGCTGCGGAACCTTGTGGGTTGATCAGGCTTGCCAAGACCTCAGTCGCGCCGATGTTACCGATAACATCGCCGTTTTCGGTCACGGCCAGCGCCGTCGCGCCGTCGCGCAGCAACTCCATCACCTGACGGACAGGGGTTTCGGCCTCAACCGTCCGATCTGCCGACGACGGCCCATCGCGCATCACATCGCGCGCCGTCAAGACGCCCAGCGGGTTCATGTGGGCGACGAATTCGGCGACATAATCGCTGACCGGATTGGCGATGATCTGCCGCGCGGTGCCGCATTGCACGATGCGCCCGCCCTCCATCAGCGCGATGCGGTTGCCCAGTTTGAACGCCTCATCCAGATCATGGCTGACGAAGATGATGGTGCGTTTCAGGGTGGCTTGCAGGTCCAGAAGTTCGTCCTGCAACCGCGCGCGGATCAGCGGGTCCAGCGCGGAGAACGGCTCGTCCATCAAGAGGATCGGCGCTTCGGTGGCAAAGGCGCGCGCAAGGCCCACGCGCTGTTGCATGCCGCCCGACAACTCGCCGACCTTGCGGTCGGCCCATTGCGTCAGCTTGACCAGTTCCAACTGTGTATCCACGCGGTCGCGGCGTTCGGCAGCAGACATGCCGCCCAGTTCAAGCCCGAGGCCGACGTTTTCGCGCACGCTGCGCCACGGCAGCAGACCGAATTGCTGAAACACCATCGCCACGCGTTGCAACCGGATACGGCGCAAGGTGGCGGGGTCGGCATGGGTGACATCGACCAGCCCATTGCCATCGCACACCATCACCGCGCCCCGACAGACCGGGTTCAACCCGTTCACCGCCCGCAGCAAAGTGGATTTGCCAGAGCCTGACAGGCCCATCAGCACCAGAATCTCACCCTCGGCCACCTCAAGGCTGCAATCATGCACGCCAAGGATTTGGCCTGTGGCCACCTGCACCTCGGCCCGCGTTTGGCCGTTGTCCATCAGGGGCAGGGCGCGGTCCGGGTTGTCGCCGAACACGATTGACACATTGTCAAAGCGCACCGCAACGCCAGCGGTGTCTTTGGGGTCGGTCATGCGGGTCATTTCTTGCCCCCGATCCTGAGCATGCGGTCCAGAAGAATGGCCACCACCACGATGATAAAGCCCGATTCAAACCCGAGTGCGGTGTTGACGCTGTTCAGCGCCCGCACCACCGGCACGCCAAGGCCATTTGCCCCGACCAGCGCCGCGATGACGACCATGGACAGCGACAGCATGATGGTCTGATTCAGCCCCGCCATGATCTGCGGCAAGGCCCAAGGCAGTTCCACCTTCCACAGCCGTTGCTTGGGCGTGGCACCAAAGGCGGTCGCGGCCTCCAAAAGCGCAGTGGGGGTGGAGGAGATGCCCAGTTGCGTCAGGCGGATCGGCGCGGGCAACACGAAGATCACGGTGGCGATCAATCCGGGCACCATGCCAAGGCCAAAGAACACGATGGCCGGGATCAGGTAGACAAAGGTTGGCAGCGTCTGCATCAGATCGAGCACCGGCACCATCGCCTGATAGAGGCGCGGGCGATGCGCGGCGGCAATGCCCAAGGGCACGCCCAAGCCCATGCAGACCACACAGGCCGACAGGATCAGCGTCAGGCTTTCGGTGGTTTCTTCCCAATAGCCTTGGTTAAGGATGAACAGGAACCCCAAAAGGACGCCAAGGCAGACCTTCCAGGACCGTTGCAGATACCATGTCAGCGCAAGGAACAGCCCGATGATGACCAAAGGATGCGGCGTTTGCAGCAGCCACAGGATGCCCGCGATCATCGCCTCAAGGGCAAGGGAAATCGCATCGAAAAGCGGACCAAGATGGTCCTTCATCCAGTCGAACACCGCTTTCGCGGCCTTTCCCACCGGAATCTTGTTGTCGGTCAGCCAGTCCATGCGCCCCCGCCGTCACATAGGGAAAGGCCCCGGTCGGTGCCGGGGCCTTCACCATCTACCGTTTACTGCAGCGCTGCGGCAACCGCCGCCTTGGCGTCGCCGCCGTCTTTGGTGGTGACACCTTCCAGCCACGGCTCCCACGTTGCGGGATTGGCGGCCAGCCATGCCTTGGCGGCATCGCGGGCGTCGGTGCCGTCGTTCAGGATAGCGCCCATGATCTCATTCTCCATCGGAAGCGAGAACACGAGGTTTTGCAGCAGCTTGCCGGTGTTCGGGCATTCCGCGACATAGCCTTTGCGCACGTTGGTATCGACCACGGCACCACCCAGATTCGGGCCGAAGTAGTCATCGCCGCCGGTCAGGTAGGTCATCTTGAAATTGGCGTTCATCGGGTGGGGTTCCCAGCCGAGGAAGATGATCGGCTCACCCGCTTCGGACTTCTTGGCGACCTGCGCCAGCATCCCCTGTTCCGAGGATTCGACAATCTCGAACCCGTCCAGACCAAAGGGGCCGGTGCCGATCATGTCCATGATCAGTCGGTTGCCGTCATTGCCCGGCTCGATCCCATAAATCTCGCCGTCCAGCGCGTCCTTGTTCGCGGCAATGTCCTTGAAATCCTTGATGCCAAGGGCGGCACCTGCCTCGTTCGTGGCGAGCGTATATTTCGCGCCTTCAAGGTTGGTGCGGACGGTCTCAACGGTGCCCGCATCACGGTAGGGGGCAAGGTCAGCCTCCATCGTCGGCATCCAGTTGCCAAGGAACACGTCGATATCGCCTTCGGCCAGACCGGTATAGGTCACGGGAACGGACAGAACCTTGGTCTCGGTCTCATATCCCAGGGCCTCAAGCACCAACGATGTGGCGGCGGTGGTCGCGGTGATGTCGGTCCAGCCCACATCAGAGAAAATCACCTTGTCGCAGCCTTCCGCGAAAGCGGCACCCGACAACGCCACAAGCGCGACGCCGGTCAGCAAAGAGGATTTCAGTTTCGTCATTCGGTCAGTTCCCTGTGGCGGTTGCAGATGTTGGAGTGGTTTTTGTTGATTGACTAGCCAATAAACTTCACGCTAGCTCCGCAATTGCAAGCATTTTTTGGGTGCCCACATGCCGAAGCTGGGAATGGAGCCTATCCGAAAGGCCGCGCTGGTCAACGCCACCATTACCGAGATCGGTCGTGTGGGGTCACTGGATGTCACGGTCAGCCAGATCGCCAAACGGGCGGGCATGTCCAGCGCCTTGGCGCATCACTACTTTGGGTCCAAGGAGGAAATGTTCCTTGCGGCCATGCGCCATGTGCTGACGCTTTACGGCGCAGAGGTGCGGGGTGCGCTGGCACTCGCCGACACGCCGCGCGCCCGGATCGAGGCGGTTTTGCGCGCCAGCTTCAGCGCCAGCAATTTCCGGCGCGAGGCTGTGGGGGCGTGGCTGAACTTCTACGTCCTTGCCCAGACCGTGCCCGAGGCGAAGCGTTTGCTGGCCATCTATCAGGGGCGACTCAGATCAAACCTGCTGGTCGGTCTGCGCCCGCTGTGCGGGGACCGGGCCGGGGCGGTGGCGGACGGGCTGGGGGCGCTGATCGACGGGCTCTATCTGCGTGAGGTGCTGAAATCCGGCGCACCCGATGCCAAGGCGGCCGTGGCCATGGCGCTGGCCTATCTGCAAGTGCAACTGGACGTGCGCCCATGATCGCCCAACCTAAGGCCAGCCATTTCATCGACGGGGCCAATGTCGAGGACACTGCAGGGGTGCCGATTCAGGTGATCTACCCTGCCACCGGCGCAGTGATTGCCGTGTTGCACGAGGCGACGCCCGCCGTCATTGAATCCGCCCTTGCCAGCGCCACCCGCGCCCAAGCGGCTTGGGCCGCGATTAAACCCGTGGAACGCGCCCGCATCCTGCGCCGCGCCGCCGACATCATCCGCGACCGCAACGATACGCTCGCGCGGTTGGAAACGCTGGATACCGGCAAGCCCATTCAGGAAACGCTGGTGGCCGATTGGCCATCGGGCGCGGATGCGTTGGAATGGTTCGCTGGATTGGCCCCAACCATGACGGGGGAGACAATCCCCTTGGGCCGCGATTTCGTCTATACGATCCGCGAACCGCTTGGGGTCTGTGTCGGGATCGGCGCATGGAACTACCCCAGCCAGATCGCCTGCTGGAAATCCGCGCCTGCCTTGGCGCTTGGCAATACGATGGTGTTCAAGCCGTCCGAGGTGACGCCGCTTGGCGCGCTGAAACTGGCAGAAATCTACATCGAGGCCGGCTTGCCCCCCGGCCTGTTCAACGTGGTGCAGGGGCGCGGGGCCGTGGGCGGGGCGCTGGTGACAGACCCGCGCGTGGCCAAGGTGTCGCTGACCGGTTCGGTGCCGACGGGGCAAAAGGTCTATGCCGCCGCCGCCGCAGGGGTGCGCCATGTCACGATGGAATTGGGCGGCAAGTCGCCGCTGATCGTGTTCGATGATGCCAGCCTTGAGGATGCCGTGGGTGCGGCGATGCTGGGCAATTTCTATTCGGCGGGGCAGGTGTGTTCCAACGGCACGCGTGTCTTTGTGCAGCGCGGCATCAAGGACCGTTTCCTGTCGCGTCTGGCCGAACGCAGCGCCGCCATCACCTTGGGTGATCCGTTGGAGCCCGCCACACAGATGGGGCCGCTGGTCAGCGCCACGCAACGCGACAAGGTGCTGGCCTATGTCAGCACCGCCAAGGCCGAGGGCGCGCGGCTGGTTACTGGCGGTGGTCCGGCGGCGCTGGAAGGGTATTTCGTGCTGCCCACCGTCTTTGCCGATGTGACCGACCAGATGACCATCGCGCGGGAAGAGGTGTTCGGTCCGGTGATGGCGGTGCTGGACTTCGACACCGAGGATGAGGTGATCGCCCGTGCCAACGCCACCGAATTCGGTCTGGCCGCCGGGGTGTTCACCGCAGACCTGACCCGCGCGCATCGGGTGATCGGGCAGTTGCAGGCGGGCACCTGCTGGATCAACGCCTATAACCTGACCCCGGTCGAGGCCCCCTTTGGCGGGTCCAAGCTTTCGGGCGTCGGGCGCGAAAATGGCCGCGCCGCCGTCGAACACTACACGCAGGTCAAGTCGGTTTATGTGGGCATGGGCCCCGTCGACGCGCCTTACTGAACCTTGGGAAGTGAAAGACATGTCGGCGGATTACATCATTATCGGCGCAGGCTCTGCCGGTTCGGCCATGGCGTGGCGGTTGGGCGAGGCGGGGGCTTCGGTCATCGTCATCGAACATGGCGGCACCGATGCGGGGCCGTTCATCCAGATGCCCGCAGCGCTGTCTTATCCGATGAACATGCGGCGCTATGACTGGGGTTTCAGCACCGAACCTGAGCCGCATCTGGACGGACGCGTCCTTGCCACCCCGCGCGGCAAGGTGATCGGCGGGTCGTCGTCGATCAACGGCATGGTTTATGTGCGCGGTCATGCCCGTGATTTCGACACCTGGTCCGACATGGGCGCGCAGGGTTGGGCCTATGCCGACGTGCTGCCCTATTTCAAACGGATGGAACAGTGGCACGGTCAGGCCGATGGCGGCGATCCGGGCTGGCGCGGCGCGAATGGTCCGCTGCACATCAGCCGTGGCCCGCGCAAGAACCCGCTGTTTGATACCTTCATCAAGGCGGGGGAGCAGGCGGGCTACCCGGTCACGCGCGATTACAACGGCCAGCAGCAAGAAGGCTTTGGCCCGATGGAGGCGACGATCCACAAGGGTCAGCGCTGGTCCGCCGCCAATGCTTACCTCAAGCCCGCTGTGCGGCACGGCAATGTGCAGATCATCCGCGCCTTTGCCCGCCGCGTGGTCATCAAGGATGGCCGCGCCATGGGGGTCGAGGTGGAGCGTGGCGGCGTGGTCGAGGTCATCGCCGCCTATCGTGAGGTGATTGTCGCGGCGTCCAGCATCAACACGCCGAAAATCCTGATGCTGTCAGGCATCGGTCCGGGTCAGCACTTGCAGGACATGGGCGTGCCCGTGGTGGCAGATCGTGCGGGCGTGGGCGCGAATTTGCAGGACCATCTGGAAATCTACATGCAATTCGCCGCCAAACTGCCGGTGACGTTGTATAAATACTGGAACCTCTGGGGCAAGGCCGCCATCGGGGCGCAGTGGCTGTTCACCGGCAAGGGGCTGGGCGCATCCAACCAGTTTGAGGCTTGCGCCTTCATCCGGTCCAAGGCCGGGGTGGAATATCCCGACATCCAGTATCACTTCCTGCCCATCGCCGTACGTTACGATGGCAAGGCCGCCGCCGAAGGGCACGGCTTTCAGGCCCATGTCGGCCCGATGCGGTCCAAATCGCGCGGCGCGGTCACGCTGCGGTCAAACGATCCCGCCGCCCCGCCGAAGATCCTGTTCAATTACATGTCCCACCCCGAGGATTGGGAGGACTTCCGCCGCTGCATCCGCCTTACGCGTGAGATTTTCGGGCAGGCGGCCTTTGCCCCCTACATGAAGCATGAAATCCAACCCGGGGCGGGGCTGCAGACCGACGACCAGTTGGACGATTTCCTGCGCCAACATGTCGAAAGCGCCTATCACCCCTGCGGCACGGCGCGGATGGGACGGCGGGATGATCCGATGGCGGTGGTCGATCCCGAATGCCGGGTGATCGGGGTGGATGGGTTACGGGTGGCCGACAGTTCGATCTTCCCGCAGGTGACGAATGGCAACCTGAACGGCCCGTCGATCATGGTGGGCGAAAAGGCGGCGGATCACATCCTTGGCCGCGCGCCGTTGCCCGCGTCCAATCAAGAGCCGTGGATCAATCCTAACTGGCGGACGGCGCAGCGGTAACGGATTATCCGCCCGGACAGCCCCTGATCTCGACCGCGCGGTCGGGGGCGATCACGGTCAGCACCACCCCCGAACGGTCCAGCGCAAAGGGCACGCCATTGGGCGGCACCATGTCGGCCACGGCCGTCAGGCGGTTCCCGTCACGGGTCGTCGTCGCCTCGGACACCCACACGTCACCCAGACCGGATTCCAGCACCACGGTCTCTTCAGCGCCTTGTTCGGGCAAGTCCAGATGCGCGGTCACCCGCAGCCCGTCGCGGATCGGTTCCACTGTGCAATGCACCGCGACCACACCGGCTTGGCCCGCGTTGATCGGCTGATCGGCCAGCGCCGCCCGGATGGCCGCATCGCCGCCGCCCGGTGTCAGATCGGCGGACAGGTCCAGCGTCGCGGGCATACAGATATCCTTGCACACGCCCAGATCGACCCGCATCCGCAATGCCACGGGCTGGGCGGGGTCAATCGGCTCTACCTCAAGCGGCAGGACCAGCGCGTCGTGATAGCCCACGCTTTGCATCCCGTTCAGATGAAACACCGACGGGCGTGGCCAGTGCAGGCGCACGGATTTGACGTTCTGCGATCCGGTCCAGTCGAATACCGGCGGAATCCCCGCATCGCCCGGCGCGCGCCAATAGGTTTTCCATCCCGGTGCAAAGGCCATCTCCAGACCGGCCATGCGGCTGCCCTGATCGGTCACGAAACCCGGCAACAGCCGCGCGGCAAGAATATCGGCCTGCGTTTGCCCAAGGGCGGGCAGGGCCGTCAGCGCCATCGCGGCAAGGGTGAGACATGCTTTCAACATGGCGCGACCATGCCCCAGCCGTCGGCGCGGTGGAAATCACGATAAGGCGAAGCCCGGAACCGTGACAGGGACTTGAGGCATCCTCGCAACAGGGTCACATTGGCCACAGGCGGGACAAAGGAACAGCGCGATGGACCTTGACGGAAAACTGCTGATCGCCATGCCCGGCATGGGGGATCCAAGGTTTGAAAAGACGGTGATCCTGATCTGCGCCCATTCCGACGATGGCGCGATGGGGCTGATCATCAACCGCCCTGCGCGGGACTTGTCCTTTGCCAACCTGCTGGATCAGTTGAACATTCCCGTGGCTGAGGATGGCCGTGACATCCATGTGCATTACGGCGGCCCGGTCGAACGCGGGCGCGGTTTTGTGCTGCACAGCCGCGATTACCCCGGCGGGCCTGCGACGATGCAGATTGATGCCACCTTTGGCATGACTGCCACGCTGGATGTGCTTGAGGCTTTGGCCGCGGGCGATGGTCCGGCACAGGCGCTGCTGGCCTTGGGCTATTCTGGCTGGGGGCCGGGGCAACTTGAGTCCGAGATTTTGTCCAACGGCTGGCTGATTGCTGATGCGGTGGCGGATGTGGTGTTCTCCAGCGATGATTCCGGAAAATGGGCGGCGGTTCTGCGTGGCATGGGAATCGACCCGGTCAGCCTGTCTGCCACTGCCGGGCGGGCGTGAATGCCTGACTCTGCCGCAACGCGTGCCTATGCCCGGCTTCTGGCGGAAAGCTTTTCGCGTGTGCTGGGCCGCGACCTGATTGCCGGATGCCGCACCCTGGACGATGCCGCGCTGGCCGCTGGATTGCGTGACATGGCCGCGCCGATTGTGTCGCACGGGACCGAGGCTGATCCAGTCTTCCGCTATGCCAACACCGCCGCCTTGACCTTGTGGCAGATGGATTGGGGCCAGTTCACCCGCCTGCCGTCGCGCCTGTCGGCCGAGGCAGAACCAGACATCCAAGGCGATCGCGCCCGGCTTCTGGCCGACGCCTTGGCCAAGGGATGGGTGGGCGACTATCAGGGCATCCGCATTTCGGCCACGGGGCGGCGGTTCATGATCCGCGATACGGTGCTGTGGACCGTGACCGATGCGCAGGGGATACAGCACGGGCAGGCGGCCTTGATCGGGCGGGTCGAGCCGCTGGGGTGATTGCGTCGGGTGGCGCGAATTGGTAAGGAAAGGTGACCACTTTCCAAAGGCCGCACCCATGACCGTCATCACCTGCATCGACGACCTCAAACGCCTGCACAAGCGGCGCGTGCCGAAGATGTTCTATGACTACTGCGAAAGCGGCAGCTATACTGAACAGACATTCCGCGACAACGTAAACGATTTCAGTCAGATACGCCTGCGCCAGAAGGTTGCGGTGGATATGTCCAACCGCTCGACCGCGGGACGCATGATTGGGCAGCCGGTGACCATGCCCGTGGCCCTTGCCCCCGTTGGCTTTACCGGAATGCAAAGCGCGGATGGCGAGATCAAGGCGGCGCGGGCAGCGGAAAAGTTCGGCGTGCCGTTCACCTTGTCCACTATGTCGATCTGCTCGATTGAAGATGTGGCCGAAAACACCACCGCGCCCTTCTGGTTTCAGCTTTACGTGATGCAGGATCATGACTTCACGGATCGCCTGATCCAGCGGGCCCAAGCGGCGAAATGTTCGGCGCTGGTGCTGACGCTGGACCTGCAAATCCTTGGTCAGCGGCACAAGGATTTGAAAAACGGTCTGTCAGCCCCGCCGCGTCTGACGATCCCCAATATTCTCGACATGTGCCGCCGCCCGCGCTGGGCGATGGGGATGCTGGGCACCAAGCGGCATACGTTCCGCAACATCGTGGGCCATGCCAAGGGCGTGGGGGATCTGTCGTCGCTGTCGTCATGGACGAACGAGCAATTCGATCCCAAACTCGACTGGACCAAGGTCGCCCGCATCCGGGATCAATGGGGCGGCAAGCTGATCCTGAAGGGTATCCTCGACGAAGACGACGCCAAACGCGCGGCGGAATTCGGGGCCGATGCGATCATCGTGTCCAACCACGGCGGGCGGCAACTTGACGGGGCGCTGTCATCCATCCGCATGTTGCCGCGCATTGTCGATGCGGTGGCGGGCCGGTCCGAGGTGTGGATGGATTCGGGCATCCGCTCGGGTCAGGACATCCTGAAAGCGCTGGCGATGGGGGCCAGCGGCACGATGATCGGGCGCTCCTACATCTACGGCCTTGGCGCAATGGGCGAAGCCGGGGTGACCGCCGCACTGAACATCCTGCGCAAAGAGTTGGACATCACCATGGCCCTGTGCGGAGAGCGGGATGTGAAAAACCTTGGCCGGCACAACCTTCTGGTGCCCAAGGGGTTTGAGGGGGAGTGGGCGTAAGACCCGGTCGCCGCGCGTTTGATCAGTCCGCCGTGACCCAATCTGTCGGCCGCGATACTTGCGCAACCCTTGTGCCAATGCCAAGGTTTGCGCCACCGTCACGGCCTTTTCCGTGGCGGTCTGGAATGTGCGTTGCTTGGGGGTCCGGTTCATGCTGCCGCTTGTCAGATACATCAACCGCGACCAAGACACCCAACGCCGCGATTTTGTCGAGGCGGGGGCAAAGGCGCAGGGCTATGCCACGGAACGCATCCCTGCGATCAACGGCTATGCCGATGATTTCGCCTCGGTCTATGCCGACAGGATCGGGGGGGCCATCGGCCCCGGCACGCAGGCCTGTTTCCTCAGCCACGCCGCCACTTGGGCGCGCATTGCCGACGGCGATGCCCCCTACGGTCTGGTCTGCGAAGATGACACCACCTTTCTGCGTCCTGCGCAGGAGTTGGAACCCTATCTCGCCGCCTTTGATCGGTATGACATCCTTTTTTTCAACGACCGTTCCATCGCCTATCGGGACTATGCCGGGCTTGATCCCTCACAGCCCCTGATCTCAATCGACGAGGCTTGGACGGCGGCGATGGACAAGCCCAAGAATCCGGCCCATCCGCGCTTTGGCCGCACCATCCGCGATATCCGTGCGCCAGGCGGCGATTTCTATGCCTTGACGCGGGAGGCGGCCGCGAAACTGGTGGCCGAGGCATTGCGTGACCGGGCCTCGATAGACGTGGATTCGTGGTTGTTCTACAAGTGCTTGGATCTGGACCATATCCACCGGCACCGTCGCCGTTTCATCCCGCGATATATGCGCGGCGCGCAGGTCAAACCGCTGATCCCGCCATTGAACGGCGCGATCGTGGACCGCCCCTTTGCCACCACCGACGCGCGCCGTGCGGGGGGGCGGGTGCGGAATCCGAACCGCGCTTTGGTTTGACCTCTATCAATGTGACTTTGGACGACTCTGCTTATCCTGACCTCAACACCGTAGGAAAAGGAGACAGGCGATGTCGAACACCCCGCATGAATTGCACGACGAATTCCCCGATCAGGCGCAGGCGATCCATGCGCTGAAGGCGAAGGATGCGCATTTTGCCCGTCTGCTAGAGGAGTATCACTATGTAAATCGGGCCGTTCACCGCGCCGAAACCCGCGTGGAACCGGTCAGCGCCGAGGCCGAGTCCGCCCTGCGGCACAAGCGGATGCGCCTGAAGGATGACATCTGGAAGGCACTGCAGGCCGCCTGACGCCGGGCCTGTTTCAATCCGCGATCTGATAGGGCAGCAATCCGCGCTTGTCGGGGTCCACCTTCAAGCGCCGTTCCAGCGGCGGGACAGAGCGTTGGTGACACTCGCGCCGTTCGCAGATGCGGCAGGAAATGCCGATGGGTTCGAACCGGCCTTTCAGGTCCAGCCCATCGGCATAGACGAGGGCGCTGGCGTGCTGCACCTCACACCCCAGACCGATGGCGAACCGGCGCACGGGGGCCAAGAACGCCCCCCCCGATTTCGACACATCGCGCGAGAGACACAGATAGCGCACCCCATCCGGCGTTTCGGCCAATTGGCGCTGGAAATGCCCCGGCGTCTCAAAGGCGCGGTGCACGTTCCACAGGGGGCAGGCCCCGCCGAACCGCGCGAATTGCAGGCGCGTGGCCGAATGGCGTTTGGTGATGGTTCCCGCCTGATCGACACGGACGAAAAAGAACGGGATGCCTTTGGCGCCGGGCCGTTGCAGCGTGGACAGGCGGTGCGCCACCTGTTCGATGCTGGCCCCAAAGATGTCGGCCAGCCGTTCCAGATCGTGCCGCGTCTCTAAGGCCGCCTCTTGGAAGATGCGGTAGGGCAGCAGTGCGGCCCCGGCGAAGTAATTGGCCAGACCGATTTTGGCGATCTCGCGCGCCTCAGGCGTGGCGAAACGGGCGAGGTCGAGTGTTGCTTCGATCAGTTCATTCTGTGTCAGCAACGCCACTTGATGCAGCAGTTGGAAACGCTGCGTCGGTCCTGCATTGCGCGCCGACAGCACCAACCGCTTGGTGGCCGGATCATAGCGGCGCATGTCGGCGTCATCGGTGACATGCACGGTGATGCCGCGCTTTTCCAAGGCAGCCGTTGCCGCCGCCATCACATCGCGCCTTGCGCCGGCATGGGTGACGAAGTGTTCCGCCGCGCGATCCACCGCGTCGATATAGTTGTCGCAATAGTGGAAGAAGTCGCGCACCTCCTCCCATGCCGACGGGCGCAGCGAGGCGTCGTCGCGCCCCAGCGCCTCATCCAGACTGGCAAGGCGTTCGTGGCTTTGGCGATAGGCGCGGTGCAGATCGAGGAAAGCGCGGGCAAGGGCGGGCGCGTTCGATGCCGCCAGCCGCAGATCGGCCAAGGGGGGCGCGGCCTTGGCAAAGACCGGATCGGCCAGCGCCTCGCGCATGTCCGACACGAGGCGTTCGCTTTCGCCTACGGTCAGTTCGGTGACATCAAGGCCAAACTCTTGGGCGAGGGCCAGCACCACCCCGGCAGAGACGGGACGGTGGTTGTTCTCCATCTGGTTCAGATAGGGCAGGGACACACCGAGTTTGTCGGCAAAGACCTTTTGCGTCAGCGCCAGCCGCGCCCGCATCTCACGCAGCTTTGCCCCGGCGTAAAGTTTCTGCGCGGCCATGGGAGGGGAGTCCTTTTGCAAATAGAGGGCGGAAAACGTGCTTCGATTTGCAAAATTGGTCGGAATGCACTTTTCGTCAAGCGATACCAAAGGCACAACGACCAGGATTGCCCCGATGCCCAAAGCATCGGGGCGCGGCCGTCCCGCCCCCGCCGAGTCTGAACGGGGGGCGGCCGCACGTATACGTGCAACCACCCCGGTGGGACGGCCGCGCCCCTCAGACCACCGGCATCGCACCGAACACCAACGTAGGGTGCGCATTCATTGCGCACCATGGCTCGCCCCCCGCCGTTTACCCCGCCAACCCCAGCACCCGCGCCCGGCGCATGACCCACAGGATTGACACCACCGACATCGCGCCCGAGGCCAGCATCAGCAGGACCAAGGGCACCTCATCCGCGCCCGGCCCCAAAAGCGCCCCGGCCAAAGCCGCCAAGCCCGCCCCGCCGCCAATCTGGATCGCACCGCCAAGGCCGGAGGCCGTGCCCGCAAGCTCTGGCCGGATCGACAGCATCCCGGCGTTGGCATTGGGGAGGGTCATGCCATTCCCGATGCCGACGAAGACGGTGAAGCCAAAGAACACCAGCGGCGAATGAACCCCCGCCAGCGTCACAAACAGCAGTGCCGCCATCCCACCAGCGGTGAAGGTGGACCCGATCAGCACCATCCGGTTCATCCCGATCCGCACCGAATAGCGCCCGGCGACGAAATTCCCCGCCGCATAACCGACAGCGGTGATGGCGAACAGGAAACCGACCTGTGTTGAGCTGAGCCCAAAGACCGTGTTGCCGACATAGGGCGCACCGCCCAGATAGGCGAAGAACGCCCCGGATGAGAACGACGCGCAGCCGACATAGCCCCAGAACCGTTGCGACCGCAGCAGCAGCGGGTAACTGCGCATCTGTTCCGCCAGACTGACGCGGCGCAGGGTGGCTGTTTCGCCCAGATCCGCCCAGACAAGGCCCAGAACCACGACCCCCAGAACCGCCAAAAGCCCAAAGTTCGCCTGCCAGCCGAACGCCTCATCCAGCACGCCGCCGATCACCGGGCCGACCATCGGCACGATGGACATACCCATCGTCACATAGCCGATCATGCTGGCGGCCTGTGCATCCGGCACCATGTCGCGCACCACGGCGCGGCTGAGGACCATGCCCGCCGCGATCACAGCCTGACCCATGCGGCAGATCAAGAACACCTCTGCGGTGGGGGCGATCAGCGTGCCGACCGTGGCGATCAGGAACAGCACCAAGGACACCAGCAGCACCGCCCGCCTGCCATAGCGGTCAGAGATCGGGCCGATCACCACCTGCAACAACGCCGAAAGCAGCAGGTACAGCGCCACGGAAAGCTGCATCGTGGCGTAAGGTACGCCGAACCACACCGCCATGCCGGGTAGCGAGGGCAGCATGATGTTCATCGTCAGCGCCGACAACCCGGCGAGCAGGATCAGCGTGACGATATGGGGCGGGGTGGTGCGGTTCAGGAAACGGGGATTTTGCATCTGGATTGGCTACGCCCGTTCCGCGGCCTTGTCCATGGTAGTGCAGGGCCGTCCGGCCCCGCCTTTTCGCAGGGCCGGGCAGGGGGTTACTTGATCGGGCTGCGATAGGTGACGCGGCGGACCGATCCGGTTTTGGAGCGCATCAGCAGCGTCTCGGTCGTCATCCAGCCGGGTTCCCGCTTGATCCCGGCCAGAAGCGAGCCGGAGGTGACGCCCGTGGCGGCAAAGATCACATCGCTGCGGACCAGATCGTCGCGGGTATAGACGCGGTCAAAGTTGGTGATCCCGGCCTTGCGGGCGCGGGCGCGTTCGTCGTCGTTGCGGAACAACAGCTTGCCAAAGAACTGCCCGCCCATGCATTTCAGCGCGGCTGCGGCCAACACGCCCTCAGGTGCGCCACCCGATCCCATATACATGTCGATCCCCGTCACCTCAGGCTCGGCGCAGTGCATCACCCCCGCCACATCGCCATCGGTGATCAACCGGATGGCCGCCCCGGTAGAGCGGATTTCGGCGATCATTTCCTCGTGCCGGGGGCGTTCCAGCACGCAGACGGTGATATCCTCGGTCGAGCAGCCCTTGGCGGCGGCGAGGGCCGAGACACGCTCTGACGGGCTCATGGTCATGGTCACGGTGCCGGGTTTATGGCCGGGGCCGATGGCCAGCTTTTCCATATAGACGTCGGGGGCATGCAACAGTGTGCCGCGCGGGGCCATGGCGATGACGGTCAGGGCGTTGGGCATGTCCTTGGCCGTCAGGGTGGTGCCTTCCAGCGGGTCCAGCGCGATGTCCACGGCGGGGCCGTTGCCGGTGCCGACCTGTTCCCCGATGTAGAGCATCGGGGCCTCATCCCGCTCGCCCTCGCCGATCACCACGACGCCTGCGATGTCCAGAAGGTTCAACTGATCGCGCATGGCATTGACGGCGGCTTGGTCGGCGGCCTTTTCATCGCCGCGCCCGATCAGACGGGCCGAGGCGAGCGCTGCAGCCTCGGACACGCGGGCAAGGCCCAAGGACAAAAGACGGTCTTCAAATTCTTCCTTGTCGGCCATGATCTGGCGGCGCTCCCTATCGGCGAGGTCAATATATCTTGCCCTTAGCGCCGGGCGGCAGGGGGGGCAAGGATGGTGGCGCTAACAGTGCGCTTGTGTCTGTTGCGCGCGTTGTGGAAACTGCGGCAACGGTCAAAAGTGAGAAGGGTAAGGTGAATGTGGGCATGGTTGAAGCGCAATGCCGATGCGGTAGAGGCGGGTTCTGCTGCGCTGACGGCAGGGGTCGCGGTTGTGGCTTTGGTCGGTGTGGTCTGGCAGGTGCGTGCGGCCAGCGACATTCAGGCCCAGCAATCCGCGCGGGACGCGTATCGCAACCATCTGGCGCTGGCGGTCACAGTGCCGGACCTTGCCGAACCGGCCGATGCCTGCGCGCTGATGAAGGGCAAGCAGGCCCCGGCCTATGACGCCTTTGTGGCGCATCTGCTTTATGCGGCGGAACAGATGCTGGACCAATCACCGGACTGGGAAACGCAGTTCCGCCGCGATCTGGAGCCGCATCTGACCTATCTCTGCGCGAACAGTGCAGAAATTCTGACTGATGGGGCACTGTTCGACCTGATGACCCGGATCGTGGCGGAAGATTGCCCCGATGCGCCGAAATGCGCGTGATAGATCAGACCGCCTCGATCCGGATCGCGACGGCCTGACCCACCAAGACCCCGGTCGCGGGGAATTGGCTTTGGGCGTGGGCGATGTCGGCGGGTGCGGCTTTGTGCGTCACGAAGATCACCACGGCATTGTCGTCAGCCTCACCGGGTTGGTTGATCTGGCGCATCTGGTCAATCGAGATGCCGGCCTCACCCAAGCAGGTGGCGATTTTCGCCAAAGCGCCGGGTTTGTCCAAGAGCGCCATCCGCAAGTAATAGGGCGCAGGCGTGGCCGATTTCGCGGGCACCGGCGCGCGCAGGGTTGCGGCAGGCTGGCCAAAGACCGGCAAGCGGATGCCGCGCGCAATGTCCAACACATCGGCCATCACCGCGCTGGCGGTGGGGCCAGAGCCTGCGCCCGCGCCGCGCAGCACGATCTGGCCCACGGCATCGCCTTCCAGCACGACCATATTGGTGCCGCCCTGCAACTGGCCAAGCGGGCTGTCGGCGGGGACAAGGCAGGGCGTCATGCGCTGTTCCAGACCGCGCCCGGTTTCCTGCGCCACGCCCAGTAGCTTGATCCGGTAGCCCATTTCTGCCGCATGGTTGATATCGTCAATGGACACATTGCCGATGCCTTCCAACTCCACATGGTCAAAGCTGACCTGCGTGCCAAAGGCGATGGCCGACAGCAGCGAGAGTTTGTGACCTGCGTCGATGCCCCCGACATCCAGATTGGGGTCGGCCTCCAGATAACCCAGTTGGCGGGCCTCTTCGAACACGGTCTCGTATGGCAGGCCAGCGTTCTGCATCCGGGTCAGGATGTAATTGCAGGTGCCGTTCATCACGCCCATCACCCGCTTGATGCGGTTGGCGGCCAGCCCTTCGGTCAGCGCTTTGATGACGGGGATGCCACCCGCCACGGCGGCCTCAAAGCGGATCACGCGGCCAGCGGATTCGGCGGCCAAGGCCAGCGCGTGGCCGTGATGGGCCAGCAGCGCCTTGTTGGCGGTCACCACATCCTTGCCTGCGGCAAGTGCGGCCTCGGTTGATGCCTTGGCAGGGCCGTCATGGCCGCCCATCACCTCGATGAACACATCGACATCATCGCGGCGGGCCAAGGCGACAGGGTCGGTTTCCCAAGCATAACCGCTCAGATCGGCATCGCGATTCTTGCTGCGGTCACGGGCAGAGACGGCGGTAATGACCACCGGACGCCCCGCACGGGCGGCGATCAGATCGGCATGGCGCTGCACGATTTGCACCACCCCCACACCCACAGTGCCCAGACCAGCAAGACCAAGACGCAGCGGTGCGGGCATCGGAGACTCCTATTTCGGTCACTCTGGCAGGGCAAATCCGCAGCCCTGTTAGCGGTTTGCCGCGCCCCTTGCAATTAGGGGCGCAAGACAGTGCGTCACGGTTGCGCCAGAGCGTCGGCCTTGATCGCAGCACCCCGCGCGGCAAGGGCGGCGGCACTGTCTGCCGTGGCGGTCGGCAGGGGCGCGGACAGGATCTGATCCAGCGGCAGCAACACGGGCGGCGGGCCAGCGGGGGCCGTTTGGGGGCCAAGGTCGGGCAGGGGATGGCAGGCGCCAAGCGTCAGCACGAAAAGAACAGCGCTACGTTTCATCGGCACCACCAGCGAGGGAAAACGGGCGGGATATTCCCGCCCGTCCAGACCTAACCCCTTACGCCAAAGTGCACAACTGGGGCGCGTCAGTGGGCCGGTTTGATGAAGGTGCCGTTTTTCAGGTCCGCCATCGCCTGCCGGATTTCGGCCTGCGTGTTCATCACGATGGGGCCATGCCATGCCACAGGTTCCTGAATCGGCGCGCCCGAGATCAGCAGGAACCGGATGCCATCGGGACCGGCGGTCACCGTCACCTCATCCCCGGTGCCGAACTTGACCAAGGTGCGGTCGCCCGACAGATCGCGGATGTTGACCTCTTCGCCATTCACCTCTTTTTCCAACAGCACCCCTTGCGGGCGGCTGGCATCGCGGAAGGTGCCCTTGCCGTCGAAGATATAGGCGAAGGCGCGGCGATAGGTGTCGATCTTGAACGACTTGCGGCGGTTCGGCGGGACGAAGATGTCAAGGTATTGCGGATCGGCGGCGATGCCATCGACCGGGCCGGTCTTGCCCCAGAACGACCCCACGATCACCTTCACGATGGTGCCGTCGTCATCCATGATTTCGGGAATGTCCTTGCCCTTGACGTCCTGATAGCGCGGCGCGGTCATCTTCAGATCAGCAGGCAGGTTGGCCCAAAGCTGAAAGCCGTGCATCTGGCCCTTGGCGTTTCCGCGCGGCATTTCTTGGTGCAGGATGCCTGACCCGGCGGTCATCCATTGCACATCGCCGCCGCGCAGGGTGCCGGTGTTGCCAAGGCTGTCGCCATGCTCCACCGCGCCGGCCAGCACATAGGTGATCGTCTCGATCCCGCGATGCGGGTGCCATGGGAAACCGCGCAGATAATCGCGCGGGTCTTCGTTGCGGAAGTCGTCAAACAGCAGGAACGGGTCCAGTTCGGACGGGTCATGAAAGCCAAAGGCGCGGTGCAGGTGGACGCCTGCGCCCTCATAGGTGGGTTGGGCGGCGCGTTCTTCGCGGACGGGGCGGATGGACATGATCGGTCTCCGGGTGATTGCGTTGCCCGATAGGTAGGCCGCAACACCCCGCGCAGCAATGCCGCCCTGTCGCGCGCCTGTCGCGCGCACGATGTGCAGACCCGCACAGTGCGTTTGGCATCCGGCGGCGACGCGTTTACAGACAGGTCGTCGTGCCGGTGCCGGTGATGCTGAACTGCTGCTCAAAGCGGGGCAGGGAAGACAGGAAACCGCGATAGTTCATCATGCCAAAGCCAATCTCGGCCATGCCGGGATCATAGCTCACGTCAAACTCAACCACCACAAGCGCTGCGCCAAGGTCGATCAGCGGCAATTTGCTGCGGACCGTGCTGATGGTCGCGGTGGTGATCGCCGGTTTGGCGTTGCAAGGGGAATAAGACCAGTCGACGGTCAGGCCTGCCGTATCGGTGGCAATCCCCGATGTGCGACGCACCTGACTGATCCGCATGATCGCGTTCTGGTCGTCATGCATCAGGAATTCGGCGGTCTGCTCCATCCCGTCAAGAAAGGTTCGCGACAGCGAAGTTCCGCGCTGCCGCGAGATGAGGTCAGAGATCGTGTAGGTCGCCTTTTGCACCCGGTTCTGGACCTGATATGCCTCCCAAAAGGAAAAGAAGGCCGACGCCCCAAGACTGAGCAGCAAGATACCCGAAAAAGAGTCGACAACAATCGAACCGCGGGTGTCGCGGGCAAAACGCGACCGCGGCAGGTAGCGCAAAATGCGGTGGATCAGCTTTGCACAGGACATTGCATTCCCCCTCAATTCGGTTCGTTTACAAAGGCCGATGTGGCCAGCAACGCATAGGTGCCGTTCGCATCCGCCATGGCGGTGTTCACCCCCATGAAGGCAGATGGAAACAAGGCGTCGACCACCAGACAGGCGCGCACGACCATCAATTCGTTCTCTTGGCCGGTGTTCACGGTGTTCGACTGGATGCCGGCCTGAATTTCGGGGCTGCGGCGTTGGCACACGGCATCGACGGTCGGCAAGTTGTTGAAGCTTGTGTTCACGCGGGTCAATTCGATGGTCAGCGACCGCTCACAATCTTCAAACATGTCGGTTCGGCTGCACAGGCGCTGTTGCAGGTATTCGACTGTCGGCTTTTTCAGGTTTCCCAGACGCAAATCCCGCACCGTCAGATCCAATGACCGTTCCAGCATCGCCGAACGCAGCACCATGTAGCCCGACTCGAACGACGCGAAGAACATCGCGAAGATCAGCGGAAACATGATGACGAATTCGACCGATGCGGTCCCCGCTTCGTCTTTCCACAGCTTTCTGAGGTGGCGTCCGATGCGTGTCATTGTGTCAACTTGAGTTTTGAGATGTTGCCTGCGATCGAGGCGAACACCTGTGAAATCGTCGTCGTACTGGCCACGTAGTAGCGCGAGGTCGTGGTGGCACAGTTGCGCAACTGGGTTTGACCCGTGGTCGTCGCCTCAAAGGCGATGGTGTAGACGACCACGTTGTTCGTCCGCGCCGTGGTGCAGACCGTCTGTAACTGGGTGTTCATGTCGGCAATCGGTGTTTGCGTGCGGAACATGTTCATCGCATTGGCGTAGGTCATCATCCCCGGACGGGCATAGAGTTGATAGGCCACCCAGGACATCCGGACCCGTTCCCACACCTGACCCCAGGTCAGGTTGGTGGCGGTGCCAGAGTTGGACGCGTTGACGTAGGGCGTCGCGCGCCACGTGTTCAGATGCGGAACATAGTGGTCAGTCGCGTCGGCGCGTCCGGTGTGGAAGATCGAATAGTTGCCATCGGTGCCGACCCATATCGGTGACATCGGACTGCGGGCGGCGGCCGGGGCGGTGGTGACCGGTGTGCCGGAGCGATAGCCCGCCTGAACACGCTCTTCAGCGAAGTTTTCGCCGTCTGACATCAGCACGATCACCTTGAGTACGTCGGGATCGTTGAACGGCAGCGGACGGTCTTTGGTCGTCTGTGGCATTTGGTTATTCGAGATGAACTCGTTGTAGATCTGCTTCATCGACGGATCGAGAAAGGCCAGACCCCAGCGCATGCCAGCGTTGATCGACGTCGCCCCTATGGCGGTCAGAGAGTCGATATAGGTGTTCAACGCCGCAACCCGTTTTGCCGGGGTGTTGACCGTGGATTGCTGGTTGGGATCGGTCAAGCTGGGCAAGCGCACCACATTGCCAAGCAGCGGCGAGGCCGTCGGCGGGCACCACAGGTTGGCGCTGTTAAGAGTCGCGTTGGTGGTATTGTTCGGGGCAAAATAACCCGTCTGCGCCGTGGTCGAGAAAGAGTCGACATAGGTCGTGGCGGGCAAGGACAGCGTGCGCGAAATCGAAGTGCCGCTATAGGCGCTGGCGGGCAGGTCCACACAGAACGTGTTGCGCACATCGGGCGCGTTGTTGCTGTTGAAAGGCGTGTTGGTGACGGTGTATTTCGCCGCCAGATACGAGCCGAGGTTCACCTGACCGTTGTACGGAACCACGGTGATCAGCACGCGCCCATCCTCATCGTCCGTCAACAGCGTCTTGACGAAATCCTTTGCGGCGGTCTTGAGATTGGTCATCCGCGTCCCGGCCATTGAGCCTGACACGTCCAGAACCAGCGAAACTTCGACGTTGCCCACCCGCTCCATCGCCGATGCGACGCCTGTCACCGTCAGGCTGCTGATCCCAAGAGAGCCGAGGAACATGGTGTTGATCGTCTCTGATGCCGATGCCGTGACGGACTTTGACGAATAGCCTTCGGTCACCGTCAGTTTGGTGACCGTCCCGGTCATGCCCGCCTTGCGCACACAGTCGTTGAACAGCGTCGTCTCGTTCAGGGTTTGCCGCAGCGAGGCTGCGTTCAGAACGCACAAATCCAACGCTGTCTGCATCTGGGTGCGGCGGTTTTCGAACCGCATGACATCGACGGCAAGTCCCCCGAGCAAGGCCGCTGCGCTGAGCAGGGTCAGGGATAAAATGGTCATGGAACCACGCTGATCGGATTTGAAAATCCGAAACAACCGGCTGAACGGCAAACCACGCATCATCGTCATATCCACTTCAACGCTGATCCGACCGAAGATCCATTGATCCCCGGCAGTCCGAGCGCCCCCATCCAAGGGGATCGTTCGGTTACATACATTTGGCAAGGATTTCCCGCCTGACGGGCATGAAGCACAGGAACCACGGTATCAATCGTGGCGAAGGTGGCGGGATTGTGGCCATCTCGAAAACGGTGAACCCCGACGCCGCCTCTGCCCCCCGCCGCATCGATTCGGCCAAAGGCCGCACCGGGCAGGGCCCTGCGACAGGCTTTCGGCGTTGGTGTTGGCAGGGAATACGTCATGGGTTTTCCTTGGTTTCGGGCCGTCGGGGGGACGGCAGCCTCCCTGACCAGAAGAGACTTAACCCAGACTTAAGGCTGTATTTTGGCAACCATTGCCTAAGTTTCGCTCAAATTCAGGGAAGGTTTTGGGCTGGCCATGCCGCCGATGAGGCGGGCCCCCGTCAAGCCGGGCCCCTGTCAAGCCGGGCCTGTGGCCTTTCGCCCCAAACGCAGGCCCGTCAGGCAGAAGCGACAGAAACCTGTCGCTGCTGGCAAAGGCGGCGCAGAGGGGGGATTGCATCTTGCAGCACGACGCGCATCTTCATGAGCGTGTCTGCCATGGGACGTGAACGATGCGCTATTCGGGCTTCAAGGTCATCACAGAGGGCCTTTTCGGCAACAAGGGGTGGAAACCCGCATGGCGCGACCCTGCGCCCAAGGCCGAATATGATGCGATCATCATCGGCGGCGGCGGGCATGGGCTGGCCACAGCCTATTATCTGGCCAAGAACCACGGCCTGACCAACATCGCCGTGCTGGAAAAGGGCTACCTTGGGTCCGGCAACATCGGGCGCAACACCACCATCGTGCGCGCCAACTACATCCTGCCGGGGAACTCGGAATTCTATTCCCACTCCCTGAAGCTGTGGGAAACGCTGGAAACTGACCTCAACTACAACGTAATGCATTCGCAGCGCGGCTTGATCAACCTGTTCCATTCCGACGGGCAGCGCGATGCCTTCGCCCGGCGCGGCAATTCGATGATCAACCAAGGCGATGACGCGATCCTTTTGGACCGCGAAGGGGTGCGCGAACATCTGCCCTATCTGGATTTCGAACAGACCCGCTTTCCGATCTACGGCGGCCTTTATCACCCTCGCGGCGGCACGGCGCGGCATGATGCGGTGGCTTGGGGCTTTGCGCGCGGCGCGGACCGGCGCGGGGTAGATCTGATCCAGAATTGCGAAGTGACGGGCATCGACATCGAAAACGGGCGTGTCGTGGGCGTGCAGACCACGCGCGGCGCGATCAAGGCCAAAAAGGTCGGCATGGTCGTCGCCGGGCGGTCGTCCCAAGTTGCCGCGATGGCCGGGATGCGCCTGCCCATCGAATCCCACGTCCTGCAGGCCTTTGTGACCGAAGGGCTGAAACCCGTCATCGACCATGTGATCAGCTTTGGCATGGGCCACTTCTACATCAGCCAATCCGACAAGGGCGGGTTGGTGTTCGGCGGTGACCTTGATTTCTATTCCAGCTACGCCGCGCGGGGGAACCTGCCGATGGTGGAGCATGTGATGGAGGCAGGGATGACCCTGATGCCGATGATTGGCCGCGCCAAGGTGCTGCGGTCATGGGGCGGGATCATGGACATGTCGCCCGATGGGTCCCCCATCATCGACAAGACGCATATCGACGGGCTGTTCGTCGATTGCGGCTGGAATTACGGGGGCTTTAAGGCCGTTCCCGCCTCGGGCTTGTGCATGGCGCATCTGATGGCGACGGGCGAGAGCCACCCCGTCGCCGCCCGCTTCAAGCTGAACCGTTTTGCGACCGGCCATCTTCTGGACGAAGAAGGCACCGGCTCGCAGCATAACTTGCACTGAGGTTCCCATGCGGATCACCTGCCCCCTTTGCGGACCGCGCGACCGGCGTGAGTTCTATTACTACGGAACGGATGACTATCTGAACCGCCCCGTCGCTGATGCCGCGCCCACGGCATGGGATGACTACCTGCACAACCGCGACAACCCCGCCGGGGTGACGCGCGACCTGTGGTATCATGACATGGGCTGCACCTCATGGCTGGCTGTCACCCGCAACACGGTGACCCATGCGATCCTGAAGGTCGAAGCCGTGGCTCCGGTAACGGGGGGCGCGAAATGAGGATTGCAGGCAAGGGTCACATCGACCGCACGAAACCGCTGCGCTTTCGCTTTGACGGGGTGGAGTATACCGGCTTTCAGGGCGACACACTCGCCTCGGCCCTGCTGGCCAATGGGGTCAAGCTGGTTGGCCGCAGTTTCAAATATCACCGCCCGCGCGGGTTTCTGACCGCAGGGTCCGAAGAACCCAATGGCATGGTGGAAGTGGTCGATGGCAATCACCACACCCCCAACGTCCGCGCCACGATGCAAGAGCTTTATGACGGCCTGACCGCGCGCAGCCAGAACCGCTTTCCGTCGCTGAAGTTCGATGTGCTGGGGGTGAATGACCTGCTCTCGCCCTTCCTGTCGGCGGGGTTCTATTACAAGACCTTCACTTGGCCGCGTGCCTTTTGGGAAAAGCTCTATGAACCCGTGATCCGCCGCGCCGCAGGGCTTGGCACGCTGGTCGCCCAGCATGACGAAGCCGCCTATGAAAAGGCCTTCGCCTTTTGTGACCTGCTGGTGATCGGGTCTGGCCCCACGGGCCTGATGGCGGCACTAACGGCAGCCCGCGCAGGCGCGGATGTGATCTTGGCCGAAGAGGACGCGCATCCGGGCGGTCGCCTGCTGTCCGATGGTGGGCAGGTGGGTGGTCAGGCGGCAAGCGACTGGGTGGCCGGAGTTTTGGCCGAACTCAAGGCCCTGCCCAACGTGCGGATCATGTCGCGCACCACTGTGACGGGTGTTTACGACGACGGCACCTATTCCGCGCTGGAACGGGTGGGCCTGCACCTTGCCCCGCGCACGGACCTGCCGCGTGAGTGTTTCTGGCGCATCACCGCCAAGCGGGCCGTGCTGGCAGCGGGCGCGTTGGAACGCCCCGTGGTGTTTCCGGGCAATGACCGCCCCGGCATCCTGCTCGCCTCGGCCTTGCGGGCCTATCTGAACCGCTGGGGTGTGGTTCCGGGCAAGCGCATCACCCTGATCGCCAACAACGATGGCGCACGCGAGGTTGCGCGGCAGGTGATGGCGGCGGGCGTGAAGGTCGCTGCGATCCTCGACACCCGCGAAAACGCCAGCGCGGTCGAGGATTGCCCGGTCTACCTCGGCGCGCGCATCACCGCCACCAAGGGGCGGCTTGGCCTGCACTCCATCGAAGTGGCGCACAAAGGCGGCAAGCTGACCATTGAGACGGACTGTCTGGCGATGTCGGGCGGCTGGAACCCCACCGTCCATATCACCTGCCACCTGAACGGGCGGCCCGTCTGGCGTGACGACATCGCCGGTTTCGTTCCGGCCCCCAACGCAGTGCCGGGACTTATCCCTGCGGGTGCCTGTGCCGGTGACTTCTCGACCGCCGCCGCCTTGGCCAAAGGCGCTGCGGCGGCAGTGGACTCCCTCGCCGTGATGGGCATCGCTGCCACGGCACCCGACCTGCCAAGTGCGGAAGATGCGCCCTATGCGATTGAGGCCTTTTGGCAAACGCCGGGGGCGACGGGTCGCCAATGGCTCGACTTCGCCAATGACGTGACGACCAAGGATGTGGCGCTGTCGGCGCAGGAAAACTTCCGCAGCGTCGAGCATATGAAACGCTACACGACCCAAGGCATGGCCCCCGATCAGGGCAAAAACTCCAACGTCGCGGCCTTGGCCGTGCTGGCCGATGTGACGGGCCGCGCGATCCCGGAAACCGGCACCACCACCTTCCGCCCGCCGTTTGTGCCAACCTCTATCGGTGCGATGGGGGCAGGGGGCAAGGCACAGGGCTTTGCGCCGCAACGCTTGCTGACCTCAGACCAAGCCAGCCGTGACCGGGGGGCCCCGATGATCGAGGCGGGTCTCTGGTATCGCCCCAGCTACTTCCCCAAACCCGGCGAAAAGACGTGGCAAGAGTCCTGCAACCGCGAGGTTCGCATGGTCCGCACCGCCGTAGGTGTCGCGGATGTCTCGACCTTGGGCAAGATCGACATCCAGGGCAAGGATGCGGCGCGGTTTCTGGATTTTGTCTATACCAACACCTTCTCGACCCTGCCTGTGGGCAAGGTCCGTTACGGGCTGATGCTGCGCGAAGATGGCATGGTGCTGGATGACGGCACCACCGCGCGATTGGGCGAACATCACTACCTGATGACCACCACCACGGCGGCGGCGGGACTGGTGATGCGGCATCTGGATTTCGTGCATCAGGCGTTTTGCGCCGGTTGGGATGTGCGGTTCGTCTCGGTCACCGAATCTTGGGCGCAATTCGCCATTGCCGGTCCCCGCGCGCGGGCGCTTTTGGCCACCATGCTGGACCGCACGCCGGACCTGCCCTTCATGGGCGTGACCGATGTGGTGCTGGGATCGGTCAAGGCGCGGCTTTTCCGCATCTCGTTCAGCGGCGAAGAGGGCTATGAGATCGCCGTCCCCACCCGCTATGGCGAGGCGCTGTTCCGCGACCTGCTCGCCCGTGCTGAAACGCTGGGCGGCGGGCCTTATGGGATGGAGGCGCTGAACGTCCTGCGTATTGAAAAGGGCTTCATTACCCATGCCGAGATTCATGGCCGCGTGACGGCCTATGACATCGGCATGGAAAAGATGGTCAGCGCCAAGAAAGACTGCATCGGCAAGGCGGCTGCAACACGCCCCGGTCTAATCGGCGCGGAACGTCAGCAATTGGTGGGCCTGCGTGCGCAAGCGCCGATCACCGCCGGGGCGCATCTGTTCCGTGCGGGTGACCGGGTGCATCGCGAGACGGATCAGGGCTATGTCACCTCGGTCTGCTGGTCGGATACGCTGAACTGCTGGCTGGCGCTGGCCTTCCTTGAGAATGGCCGCGCGCGGCATGGGGAAAGCATTCGCTTGGTCGACCATCTGCGCGATATTGATGTGATCTGCGAAGTGGCCGATCCGGTGTTCTTCGACAAGGAAGGGGCCAAACTCCGTGCCTGAACTGATCGCCAAAACCGCCCTTGGCGGTCCCGTCCCGCTGTTGCTCGCCGCCACCGAACTGGCCGAGGCACCGATCTTGCCCATGACCTCAGTGGCACCTTATCCGGGGCGCGAGGAACAGGTGAACGCGGCGCTGAAACCCTTGGGGGTCGCATTCCCCGTCCCGAACAGCCAAAGCGCCAAGGGCGACGTGCGGCTGATCTGGACTGGCCGCGATCAAGCCTTCCTGATCGGTGCGCCCGCGCCCGAAGGTTTGGCCGAACACGCCGCGCTGACGGATCAAGCCGACGGCTGGGCACGCCTGACGCTGACCGGCCCGCAGGCCGAGGCCGCCTTGGCCCGTCTGGTCCCCATCGACCTGCGCGCAAACTCCTTTCCCATCGGCAGCACCACCCGTGCACCCTTGGGCCATATGTCGATGATCCTGTCGCGCATTTCCGAAAACGGATTTGAGATCATGATCTTCCGCTCCACGGCCCGCACCGCATGGCACGAAATCGGCGACGCGCTGGAACATCTGCACGCCCGCGCCTCTGCGCTCTAACCTGCCTTCGCCCCGGTCTTCTCTGCTCAAATATCCTCGGGTGGGGTCCGGGGAGGGTGGAAAACCCTCCCCGGGGGAACTGCAGGGCACGCGGCATGACTGGACTAAACCCCCTTCAAGCCCGATATAGACAGCATGTCCCTCTCACCCGGCTTCCTTGACGAACTTCGCACCCGTGTGACGCTGTCACAGATCGTCGGGCGCAAGGTCACATGGGACATGCGCAAATCCAATATGGCCAAGGGCGATTGGTGGGCACCATGCCCGTTCCATCAGGAAAAGTCGGCCTCGTTCCATGTCGATGACCGCAAGGGGTTTTACTATTGCTTTGGGTGCCATGCCAAAGGCGATGTGCTGACCTTTGTTAAAGAGTCCGACAACCTCGGCTTCATGGAAGCGGTCGAGGTTCTGGCGCGTGAAGCCGGGATGCAGATGCCCGCGCGCGATCCGCAGGCGGCGGTCAAGGCGGACCGGCGGACGCAACTGGCCGAGGTGATGGAAGAGGCGGTGAAATGGTTCCGCCTGCAACTGAAAACCTCTGCCGCTGCCGATGCCCGTGCTTATCTGGAAAAGCGCCGTCTCTCGCCTGCGGCGCAAGAGCGGTGGGAGATCGGTTTCGCCCCGGATCAACGCCAAGGCCTGTTCCACGCTCTGACGCAAAAAGGCATTGCGGCTAATCTGATCGTGGATGCGGGTGTCTGTGCCAAACCCGATGACGGTGGCCCACCCTATGACCGTTTCCGTGGCCGCATCATCTTTCCGATCCGTGACGGGCGCGGCAAGGCCATCAGCCTTGGTGGTCGGTCAATGGACCCCAATGCGCGGGCGAAATACCTGAACGGGCCGGAAACCGACCTGTTCGACAAGGGCCGCTCGCTCTTCAACCAAGCCCCCGCACGGGAAGCGGCGGGCAAGGGCCTGCCCCTGATCGTGGCCGAAGGCTATATGGACGTGATCGCCCTCTCAGAGGCGGGATTCAGGGCCGCCGTTGCCCCCTTGGGCACGGCGGTGACCGAAGACCAGCTTCGCCTGCTCTGGAAAATCGCGGATGAGCCGATCATCGCGCTGGATGGCGATACGGCTGGCATACGTGCAGCGCTGCGCGTCATTGACCTTGCCCTGCCGCTGCTCGAAGCCGGGAAAGCCCTGCGCTTTGCCATTCTTCCCGGTGGAATGGACCCGGACGATCTGATCAAGGCGCAAGGGGCCGCCGCCATGCAGCGCGTGCTGGATGAGGCGCAGCCGATGGTCAGCCTGCTCTGGCGGCGCGAGACCGAGGGCAAGGTCTTCGACAGCCCCGAACGCAAGGCAGCGCTGGACAAGAAACTGCGTGCGACCCTGTCCAAGATCGCTGATCCATCCATCCGCAGCCATTACGGCGAGGATATCAAGGCGCTCAGGCTGAAACTCTTTGGCCGCGAAGCGCAGCCCTTCAAGGAATGGAAACCGCGAAACCCTTCGCGCACGCAGGGGCGCTTTGCCCCCCGTTTTGATCCGTTGCGCGATAACCTGCCGCCGACAGCCTCGACCAAGGCATCGCTCTTGGGTCTGGGCGAGGATGCCTTGTCCGAGGTGCTGCGCGAAAAGGTCATCCTTGCGACGCTGGTCAACCGGCCCGAAATGATCGCCCAATTCGAAAGCCAGCTTGACCGCACCGATTTCGTCGGCCCCGGCCATGCCCGCCTGCGCGACCTGTTGCTGACCCATCCCGACGCGCCCGATCTGCGTGCCTTGGCGGCAGAGCATCTGCCGGGGGTTGTTGATGCCCTGATGGCTGAACCCCATGTCCGCAACGCGCCCGGCATGACCGACCCGGACCGCGAGAAAGCCGAATTCGCCGTGGCGCAGGACCTTTTCCTGTTGCAGGCCGAACGCGGGCGACGGCGCGAGATCGAAGAGGCGGCGCAAGACATCGAAGGCGTCGTCGATGAGGGCCTGACATGGCGTCTGCGCAAGGCCAACGAGGCCCGCGCCGAGGCGCAGCGCGGCCCACAGGACAAATCCGGCGAATCGGTGATCGCCCCTAATGGAGTGGCTCTGGACAAGGACGAAATCGCCGCCGCGCGCCGGGTCTTTGACTCCATCCGCTTTGAAAAAGGTGGCAAGAACGGCTGATCGGCGCCTGCGAATGAAAAGAATCACCGTACGGTCCCTTCCCCCGCCCGTGATTCGCGTTATTGATTCGTGTTCGGTGGGGTTGATTCGTCTGACCCGCCGCCTTACGTCCGGACTCACCGCCGGAAGCCCAACTGGCCCAGCCCATCGCAGGAGCGCCCATGGCCCTGAAAGATACTGACGACGCCAAACCCGATGATCAGGAAGCCGACGTCTCGCTCGACATGAGTCAGGCCGCCGTCAAGAAAATGATCTCTGACGCGCGTGAGCGTGGCTACATCACCATCGAGGCGTTGAACGCGGTGCTGCCGCCGGAGCAGGTCAGTTCCGAACAGATCGAAGATGTGATGTCGATGCTGTCCGAAATGGGCATCAACGTCATCGAAGACGAAGAAGTCGAAGAAGCCGAACCCGCCGGAGAGTTGGTGGAAACCGGCACCGGATCGCGCGAAGTCGCGGTTGTGGGCGCGGCCACGGAAACGCTGGACCGCACCGATGATCCGGTGCGAATGTATCTGCGTGAGATGGGGTCGGTCGAACTGCTGTCGCGCGAAGGCGAAATCGCCATCGCCAAGCGGATCGAGGCGGGTCGCAACACCATGATCCTCGGGCTTTGTGAAAGCCCGCTGACCTTTCAGGCCATCACGATCTGGCGCGACGAACTGCTGAACGAAGATATCCTGTTGCGCGACGTCATTGATCTTGAAGCGACCTTTGGCCGCTCGCTTGACGGTGACGATGAAATGGACGGCCCCGATCTTGAAGGTGTCGAACTGCCGGAATCCGCCCCGCGCCGCACCGCAGGGTCTTCGGAACCCGAACTTGACGCGGACGGCAACCCGATCTTCCGCGCGGAAGAAGAAGATGACGAAGACGACGGCTCCAACATGTCGTTGGCCGCGATGGAAGCCGCGCTGAAGCCCAAGGTTCTGGAGACGCTGGACCTGATCGCGCGCGACTATGCCAAGTTGTCGGAAATGCAGGATCTGCGGATGACCGCGACCCTGTCGGAAAAGGCGCGCTTCACCGCGTCAGACGAAGCGGCTTACCAAAAGCTGCGCTCTGAAATGGTGGTGCTGGTGAATGAATTGCACCTGCACAACAACCGCATCGAAGCATTGATCGACCAGCTTTACGGCATCAACCGCAAGATCATGACCATCAATTCGGGCATGGTCAAACTGGCCGATGCCGCGCGGATCAACCGTCAGGAATTCATCGCCGAATATCAGGGCTATGAGCTTGATCCCACATGGGTCGCCCGCATGGCCGCCAAGGCAGGCCGTGGCTGGCAGACCCTGATGGAGAAATCCCGCGACAAGGTCGAAGAACTGCGCTCTGAAATGGCCACTGTGGGCCAATATGTCGGCGTCGACATTTCCGAATTCCGCCGCATCGTCAATCAGGTGCAAAAGGGCGAGAAAGAGGCCCGTCAGGCCAAGAAGGAAATGGTTGAGGCCAACCTGCGTTTGGTGATCTCGATAGCCAAGAAATACACCAACCGCGGACTGCAATTCCTTGATTTGATCCAAGAGGGCAACATCGGCCTGATGAAGGCCGTGGACAAGTTCGAATACCGTCGGGGCTATAAATTCTCGACCTATGCGACATGGTGGATCCGTCAGGCCATTACACGGTCGATTGCGGACCAGGCGCGCACCATCCGTATCCCGGTGCATATGATCGAGACGATCAACAAGCTCGTCCGCACCGGCCGCCAGATGCTGCACGAAATCGGCCGCGAACCGACACCGGAAGAGCTGGCCGAAAAGCTGCAAATGCCGCTGGAAAAGGTCCGCAAGGTGATGAAGATCGCCAAGGAACCGATTTCCCTGGAAACCCCGATTGGCGACGAAGAAGACAGCCAGCTTGGCGACTTCATCGAAGACAAAAACGCCATCCTGCCCTTGGACAGTGCCATTCAGGAAAACCTGAAAGAGACGACGACACGGGTTCTGGCCTCGCTCACCCCGCGCGAAGAACGCGTGCTGCGCATGCGCTTCGGCATCGGCATGAACACCGACCACACGCTGGAAGAGGTGGGGCAGCAGTTCAGCGTCACCCGCGAACGTATCCGGCAGATCGAGGCGAAGGCGCTGCGGAAGCTGAAGCATCCGAGCCGGTCGAGGAAGCTGCGGAGCTTCTTGGATCAGTGACGGCTAAGGGTGCCCTTCAGGGCACCCTTTTAATTTGTGGGTTGTTTTGATGAGTGATGCACATTTCCATTGGGGTGAAGGTCTCAAATACGTTGCGGAGGGACTAAAGGGTGTATTTGTTTTGAACGGAGCAGCGGCCATCTCGGTCCTCACGTTCGTCGGAAACCTATCAGATAACGGTCACCTTGCAGTAACTGAGCTTCTTGTGTTTGCGATGGTATCCTTTGGTATTGGAGCCGTTTTAGGTCCGGTATCGTTTGCTTTTGCCTATCTGACCCAGCTTTCGTATGGAAATGACGACGCGAAAAGTGCTTGGTCTTTTCATAGACTTACCTACTGGTCTTTTGGTGCCTCATTGCTCGCATTCTTTTTGGGTTTGTGCTTGGCGGCGTTTGGTTTACTTCGCATCGCGCCAAGTCCTGCGTAAAGAGATTTAACGTTTAAACCTCCACCAACTCCACCACACTCTCCGCTTGCGGCACAGGTTGCCCCCCGTCCCGCAACCCATCCAGATGAAACGGGATCAGCGTGGCCAGTTCGGATTGCACCGCCGCCACGCTTGACCCGGCTGCGACACAACCCGGCAGGTCGGGCACATAGCCCGAATACCCCTTGCCCGCCTTTTCGATCACCACGGCATAGCGCATGTCCGTGCCCCTTCAGCTTCGCCTGTTTCAAGATTGAGTTGAACTTGCCGCGTGCCAAGTTGTCGCCGTCTTTGGCTGCGTCTCCTCACTCGTCCTACCGTAAGGCCACCCCACCCCCCTGAGTCTTGCCCGCCACACCTGACCCCCAACATCTCGCGGCGTGATAATCCTGCTGGCCTATGTGTCGTGGCTGCCCCTATAGTCTGTGGATAAGCACGGGGATAACCCGGCATCGGCAGGAATACAGGCGTAAACCAAGTACAGCGAAGGGGAGGTAGCCCATGCGCTGCCCGTTCTGCGGCAATATCGACACGCAGGTGAAGGACTCGCGTCCCGCCGAAGATCATGTGGCCATCCGGCGGCGGCGCTTTTGTCCGGCCTGCGGGGGGCGCTTCACCACCTATGAACGCGTGCAGTTGCGCGATCTGGTGGTCGTAAAGACCTCTGGCAAGCGCGAGGATTTTGACCGCTCCAAGCTGGAACGCTCGATCCGCATCGCGATGCAAAAACGGCCGATTGATCCCGAACGCATCGACCAGATGATTTCCGGCATCGTGCGGCGGCTGGAGTCCTTGGGCGATACCGACATCCCCTCCAAGGTGATTGGTGAGATCGTGATGGAATCCCTCGCCCGGATCGACACGGTCGCTTATGTCCGTTTTGCCAGCGTTTACAAGAACTTCCAGGCGGCGGATGACTTTGACAAGTTCGTATCGGAACTGCGCCCGAGCAGCGCCGCCGACGAGTGAGTGACGAAGGTCATATGGCCCATGCCCTCGGCCTTGCGGCGCGGGGGCTGGGCCGGACATGGCCCAATCCGGCGGTGGGATGCGTGCTGATCAAGGATGGTCGCGTCGTCGGGCGGGGGTGGACCCAACCCGGCGGGCGGCCTCATGCTGAACGGGTGGCGCTGGCACAGGCGGGCGCATTGGCACGCGGGGCCACGGCCTATGTCACGCTGGAACCCTGCGCCCATCACGGCCAGACCTCACCTTGTGCCGAGGCTTTGGTCGCGGCGGGCGTGGCACGGGTTGTCAGCGCCCAGACCGACCCGGATACACGGGTGGCGGGGCGCGGCCATGCCATGCTGCGGGCGGCAGGGATTGCGGTGACCGAAGGCGTGATGGAACCCCAAGCCCGCGCGCAACAGGCGGGGTTCTTGAAGCGTGTCACGCAAGGGCTGCCCTTCGTCACGTTGAAACTCGCCGCCACCTTGGACGGACGTATCGCTACCGCCAGCGGTGAAAGCCGCTGGATCACGGGGCCCGAGGCGCGGCGGCGCGTGCATCTGATGCGGATGACGCATGATGCGGTGTTGACCTCCAGCGCCACGGCCATTGCCGATGATCCGGATCTGACGGTGCGGGACATGGGCACGGGGCACCAACCGTTGCGGGTGTTGATCGACACCCATTTGCGCCACCGCCCGGACAGTCGGCTTGCCACAGGTGCCGCGCAAAACCCCGTCTGGGCCTTGCACGGGGCAGGGGCTGAGACTGCTGCGTGGGAGGCAACCAAGGCCCGCCTGATTGAAGCCAAGACCACCGACGGCCATATCGACCTGCCCGCCGCCTTTCGCCGTCTGGCCGCCGAGGGCTTGACCCGCATCCTGATCGAGGCGGGCGGCACCTTCGCCGCCGCCCTGATCCGCGCCGGGTTGGTGGATGAACTCGCGCTGTTTCAGGCCGGGTGCCTGATCGGCGCCGAAGGGACGCCGGTCCTCGGCCCACTTGGTATCTCAGCCCTGCAGGACGCCCCGCGCCTGCGCTTGGTCGAGGCGACTACCTGCGGCTCCGACACCCTCACCCACTGGGCCTTCTGACCCTCGCTTCCCCGTTGCCCAAATATCCCGGGGGCTCCGGGGGCTGGCCCCCGGTCCCTCACTATCAGCTTCGCCATCGGTCCAAGAACCGATGGGCGACGGGGCTGGCCCCCCGACACCTTCACCAATGCCCAGTATTGCCCATGCTGACCCAAGGCTCTGCCGGGGCCTGCGCGCCGCCCTTTTGCAGCAACTCGATCGAGACATTGTCGGGCGAGCGGACAAAGGCCATCCGGCCGTCGCGCGGGGGGCGGTTGATCAGCACGCCATTGGCCTGCAAATGGGCGCAGGTGGCGTAGATGTCGTCCACCTCATAGGCCAGATGGCCGAAGTGGCGGCCGTCGCTGGGCAGGCCAGTATCGCCATCCCAGTTATAGGTCAGTTCCACCGGGCATTCGGGCTGGCCGGGCGGGGCGAGGAAGACCAGCGTGAAGCGTCCACCTTCGTTGTCGTAGCGCCGGGTTTCTTCCAGCCCCAGCAGGCGGTAGAAGGCGATTGATTTCTCAAGGTCCAGAACGCGGACCATCGTGTGCAGATATGTGATCCCCATCGGACCCTCCCTTTGTTCGCCGCCACAATACGCAACGGTCGCACCTTGTTCCACCGCAAGATATAGTGGCATCCGACTCGATCAACAGGGGCCACCATGCAGCAATATCACGACGCCCTCCGCAGCGTGCTGGAAACCGGAGAGCCGTCCACCGACCGCACCGGCACTGGCACGATCTCGGCCTTTGGACTGCAATCGCGCTACCGGATGGCGGATGGCTTTCCCTTGGTCACCACCAAGAAACTGCACCTGCGGTCCATTATCCATGAACTTTTGTGGTTCCTGTCGGGCGACACCAACATCCGCTACCTGCGCGACAACAAGGTGACGATCTGGGACGAATGGGCCGATGAGAACGGCGACCTTGGCCCCGTCTATGGCAAGCAATGGCGCGATTTTGGCGGGGTGGATCAAATTGCCACCTTGGTTCAGACGATCAAGACCAACCCCGACAGCCGCCGCCTGATCGTCTCGGCTTGGAACCCGCCGAATGTGCCGCAGCAGGCGCTGCCGCCCTGCCACACGCTGTGGCAGGTGCGGGTGCTGAACGGGCGGCTGCATTTGCAACTCTATCAGCGCAGTGCGGATATGTTCCTTGGCGTGCCGTTCAACATCGCCTCTTACGCGCTGCTTTTGGAGATGCTGGCGCATGTGACGGGGCATCAGGCGGGGGATTTCGTCCATTCCATCGGGGATGCGCACATCTATTCCAACCATATGGATCAGGTCGCCCTGCAACTGACGCGCACCCCCAAAGCCCTGCCGAAGCTGCGTTTTGCCAGTCAAGTTACGTCCATCTTCGACTTCAAATATGAGGATTTCATCATCGAAGGCTACGATCCCGACCCCGCGATTGCCGCCCCGGTGGCCGTCTGATGCTGTCCCTGGTCGTCGCCCGCGCACGCAATGGGGCCATCGGGCGGGCAGGCACGATCCCGTGGCACGCGCCCGAGGATCTGGCGTTTTTCCAGCGCGAAACCACCGGCGGCGCAATCATCATGGGGCGGAATACGTGGGACAGCCTGCCGTTCAAGCCGTTGAAAAACCGACTGAACATCGTGGTGACCTCACGCGGGGTGGGGGCGGAGCATGAGGTGGCCAGCCTTTCCGCCGCCGTCGACCTTGCCCATGCGATGGGCCATCGCCGACTTTACGCCATCGGCGGCGCAAGGGTCTATGCCGAGGCGCTGCCGCTGGCCCACCGCCTGCTGGTGACAGAGGTGGATTTGGATGTGCCGGATGCCGACACGTTCTTTCCGGCCTTTGGCGAGGGGTGGGTGCGCTTGGGCAGGCATGTGCTGCGCGAGGACGGGCCGAGGTGCGTGGTGGCGGAGTGGGTACGGGCGGGGGACGCCTAAATCCTGGCAATGTTCGCAACGTTAGGGGGGCGGGACGGCCGCGCCCCGATGCTTTGGGCATCGGGGCAACACAGACGGTTGCGCCCTAGGAAATTTTCCGGGTGCGATACCTC